>NZ_CAIKKU010000627.1 GCF_903828115.1 uncultured Thiodictyon sp.
GGATAACCGCTGAAAGCATCTAAGCGGGAAGCCCCTCCCAAGATGAGGTCTCCCTGGACCCTTGAGGTCCCTGAAGGTCCGTCGAAGACCACGACGTTGATAGGCGGGGTGTGGAAGCGCGGTAACGCGTGGAGCTAACCCGTACTAATTGACCGTGCGGCTTGACCATATAACACCCAAGTGCTTTGGGTGACAGCGCAACGCGCCATTTACGATCACACGAAATTGGGTCATGCCGCCGGCGGCGGGGTGACCGACGTTTTTCCTGGCGGCCATAGAGCACTGGAACCACCTGATCCCATCCCGAACTCAGAAGTGAAACGGTGTATCGCCGATGATAGTGTGGGGTCTCCCCATGCGAAAGTAGGTCACCGCTAGGGCCTTTTCCTGACAACCCCCGCGCCTCACGGCCCGGGGGTTTTCTTTTGGCGCCGCCGCCGCGCGCGCGGTTGCACGGGTTGCAAGTGCGGCGGTTCACCAATACCTTAGACAAGTCTATCGGGGACTGCTTGTCGCGTCGTTGTCGCGTCGTTGTCGTTGTCGTTGTCGTAATCGAGGTTATCGAAGCGCCCCGAATTTTCGCGCGCCACACTGCATCGATTCTCCGATTACGAACACGACAACGACAACGACAACGACAACGACAACGCTCGTTAATTGTGCCCTTATGTCACTGCCGATCCGATATCCTTCCTCATGACCTCAGCCCTCGACGTTGCTCATCTCGTCAAGACCTATAAGGGTGGGCTACAGGCCCTGAAGGGAGTTGACTTGGCGGTGGCGGAGGGCGATTTTTTCGCCCTCTTGGGTCCCAACGGCGCGGGTAAGTCGACCTTGATCGGCATCATTGCCTCTCTGGTGAACAAGACGACCGGCACCGTGCGGGTTTTCGATCATGACCTGGACCTTGATCCGGAAGGCGTGAAGGCCTGCATCGGGCTGGTTCCCCAGGAGTTCAACTTCAATCTGTTCCTGCCGGCGGTTGAGGTGGTGGTGAATCAGGCGGGCTATTACGGAATCCCGCGGCACGAGGCGCGGGTGCGGGCCGAGCGCTACCTGCGGCAACTGGACCTTTGGGATCGCCGCGACACCGAGATGCGTCGGCTTTCGGGCGGCATGAAGCGGCGGCTGATGATCGCCCGCGCCCTCGTTCACGAGCCTCGCCTGCTGATCCTTGACGAGCCGACCGCCGGGGTCGATATCGAGATCCGCCGCTCCATGTGGGCCTTCCTGAAGGACTTGAATACCCAAGGTACGACCATCATTCTCACCACCCATTACCTGGAAGAGGCGGAGAGCCTGTGCCGCACGATTGCCATCATCAACCACGGCGAAATCACTGAACGCTCTACCATCGCGGCCCTGCTCGCGCGCCTGCGCACCGAGACCTTTGTCCTCAACCTGAAGGGGCGGGTGGCGGAATTGCCGCAATTGGGCGGATTCGTGCTCAACCATGTGGATGACTGCACCCTGGAGGTGGAGATGGACCGCGAACACACCATCAATGGTCTGTTCGATGCCCTGTCGCGCAACGGTATTGAGGTCATCAGCCTGCGCAACAAGCAGAATCGCCTGGAGCGGCTGTTTCTGGACATGGTGGGCCGGGCGCGGACGGATCGGGGGTTACTGCCGTGAGGCGGGATGCGCGGGCCTGGCGGCGCTATTGGGTGACCTTTGAGACCATCGTCTCCAAGGAGATTTTGCGCTTTACGCGAATCTGGGTGCAGACGGTGTTGCCCTCGGTGATCACCACGACCCTCTATTTTGTGATTTTCGGTCAACTCATCGGTGGCCGGATCGGCCCCATGGACGGCCTGGCATACCTCGATTTCATCGTTCCGGGGCTGGTGTTGATGGCCGTGATCACCAATTCCTATTCCAATGTCGTGTCCTCCTTTTACAGCAGCAAGTTTTCCCGCTACGTGGAGGAGCTCCTGGTCTCGCCGGCACCGAACTGGGTGATCCTGGCCGGTTACGTGGCTGGTGGTGTGGTGCGTGGCCTCACCGTGGGGGCGGCGGTGATGTTGGTTGCCACGCTGTTTACGGAGGTCCGGGTCTACAGTCCGGCCATTACCGCTCTGGTGTTGCTCATGACCGCAGTCCTGTTCGCCCTGGGCGGTTTTATCAATGCGGTGTTTGCCAACAGTTTCGATGATATCTCGATCATCCCCACCTTCGTGCTGACGCCCCTGACTTACCTGGGTGGTGTCTTCTACTCAATCGACTTACTGCCGCAGTTCTGGCAGGGCCTGTCCTTGGCGAATCCGGTCCTGTATATGGTCAATGGTTTCCGCTACGGTCTTCATGGGGTCAGTGACATCCCCCTCGGCGTGGCTTTTGGGATTATCCTTGCGTTCATCCTGTTCTTCGCCCTGTTCGCCCTGGAGTTGCTGCGTCGCGGGGTGGGCGTCAAGTCCTGATGAGGCCAGACCCGCCCCGGCGAAGTGGCCGGCGCTTGTAACCGTCTACTGCAAATGGGACTATAAGCAGATGAAGCTTTCAGGAAATGCGCCGACCCGTTGCGGTCCGCCCGGGAACCCTGTTACGACCGCCGCGCGGCCCGCGCGGCGCCTGTGCCGTGATCGGACTGGAACCTAATCCGTGACGATGCCCAACACTGACTCCTGCGATTATTCCGGGCGCCATCCGCCCCCGCGTCCGCGCCGCCGCATCAGCGGATTTCTGCTGCGGTGGGCACTGCTGGTCGGCGTCGCTGTCGGCCTGGCAGGTGCCCTTTATGGTGTCCACCTCGACCGGGTGGTGCGCGCGAAATTCGAGGGCAAACGCTGGGCCTTGCCGGCCCGGGTGTTTGCGCGCCCGCTGGAGATCTACGTCGATCGGCCCTTGACACCCGAGCAACTGGACGCCGAACTCGCGCGGCTGAATTATCGGCAGGTGACCGACCCGGCGGCCGACGGGACCTACAGCCGGGACGGGGGGCGCTTTGTGGTGCACACCCGCAGTTTTCGTTTTTGGGACGGCGAGGAGCCGGGACGCCTGCTGGAACTGGATCTGAAGGATGCCAAGGTGGCGGCCCTGCGTGATGGAGGCGACGGGTCCGCGCCTGCCCTGGTGCGACTGGAAGCCGCTCTGATCGCAAGCATTTACCCGACCCACAACGAGGACCGGGTGTTGGTGAAGCGCAAGGACCTGCCGGACCTGCTGGTAAACACCCTTCTAGCCGTGGAGGATCGCAGCTTCTTCAGCCATGCCGGGATTGATCCGCGGGGCATCATCCGTGCCGGCTATCACAACCTGCGTGCCGGTGGGGTGGTCGAGGGCGCCAGCACCCTGACCCAGCAGTTGGTCAAGAATTTCTATCTGACCGCCGATCGCACCATGGCGCGCAAGCTCAACGAGGCCTATATGGCCCTGTTGCTGGAGTGGCGCTACAACAAGGACGACATCCTGGAGGCCTATGCTAACGAGATCTACCTGGGTCAGGACGGGAGCCGCGGCATCCACGGATTCGGACTTGCGAGCAGCTTCTTCTTCAACCGCGACCTCGACGAGTTGGGCATTGCGGAGGCCGCGCTGCTGGTCGGTCTGGTGCAGGCCCCCTCCAGTCTGGACCCACGGCGCTTCCCGGACGCGGCGTTGAAGCGGCGCAACCTGGTGATCGACGTCATGGTGCGCGATGGGGTCATCGGCGCCGCTGACGGTGACATGGCCAAGTCCGCGCCGCTCGCGCTGCGCGACGGGGGCGGGCGGCCGACCGGCGAGTACCCCGACTATATCCAACTGGTGCGCCGCCAACTGCAGCGTGACTATCGCGACGAGGACCTGCGCTCCGAGGGTCTGCGCGTCTTCACCACGCTCGATCCGCTGATTCAGTCGGCGGTGGAGGTCGCGCTGCCGAAACGACTGCGCGAATTGGAGAAGTCGCACGGGATGCGCGTCGGCACCCTGGAGACCGCGGCGGTCGTCACCTCGGTCACCAACGGTGAGGTGCTGGCCCTGGCGGGCGGGCGTCAGGCGGGCTACGCCGGGTTCAATCGCGCCCTGGACACCGTACGCTCGATCGGCTCCCTGGTGAAGCCGGCGGTCTATCTGGCGGCCCTGTCCAATCCCAAGCGCTATACGCTGACGACCAACATCCCGGATGAGCCGTACAGTTTGCGGATCGGGGGCGATCTCTGGTCGCCGCAGAACTACGATCACTCGGTCCACGGCTCCGTGCCGCTGTATCAGGCCCTTGCGCATTCCTGGAATTTGGCGACCGTCAATCTGGGGATGAGTATCGGGGTCAAGGAGGTGGCCGAAACACTCTATCGCCTGGGTGCCCAACGGCGGATTGTCGCGGTACCGGCCATGATGTTGGGGTCCGTCTCCCTGTCACCCTTGGAGGTGGCCCAGATCTACCAGACGATTGGCGCCGGCGGTTACCGCGCCCCCCTGCGCGCGATCCGCGAGGTGATGGACGTGAACGGTCGCCCGCTCAACCGCTATCCCCTGGCGGTGGAGGCGGTGGTCGACCCGCGGGCGGCCTATCTGACCGGCTGGGCGATGCAGCAGGTGGTCCGCCAGGGAACCGCCAAGTGGCTTGGCAATCGCCTGCCCAGCGGCTTGACCATGGCCGGCAAGACCGGTACGACCGACGACGGGCGCGACAGTTGGTTTGCCGGTTTCAGCGGCGATAAGGTCGCCGTCGTGTGGATGGGGCGTGATGATTACAAGCCCACGGGGTTTGCCGGCGGTACCGGGGCACTGCGTGTCTGGGCGGAGTTCATGCTGGCGATCCCGAACGAACCGCTCGCGCAGTCGCCTCCCGAGGGCGTCGTCCTGTCGGGTGCCTGCGGCCAATCCGGGATACCCTATATCGTGGGCAGCGGGCCGGCGGGCGGCGGATGTGCGGACAAGGCGGACACCCGGTCCGCGGCCAAACGCTCGGATGCGCCCAAAGGGCGGACCGATGAGACGCCGCAGGCGCCCGTGGCGGCCCGACCCGCGCCGGTCCCCGTGCCGACCGCCCCTCCCAAGCCGAAGCCGAAGCCGCCGACCGAAAATCCCTTCTTGAGCAATTTGTAGCCGATGTTCAACGCCCCTCGAATCCTCGTCTGCATCTGTCTCCCGGTCTTCGGATTGGCTGCCTGCGCGATGGGCCCGCGCGAAGGCCCGCCGGCGCCGGTGGTAACCCTCTCACCGCGTATGGACTCGCCACCGCCGACGATGCCGACGCCGGCGGAGGTCGCCCCCGCGGCGTCCGTGGTGGTCGCAGCGGCGGCCAAGGCGCCGCCGAAGCCCGCGGCCCCCAAGAAGAAGGCGACTGCGGTCTACGCCTACCGCGAGCCGGGGTCTGAGCCGGAGCCGGAGCCGGAACCGACGTCGGCCGTGGCCGGCGCGCCCGCACCTCAGGTGTCGGCGGTGCCGGCCCCGGCACCGGCCGTCGCCCAAGCGTCGCGGCCGGCCGCCGCCGCCCCCGTCGTCAAGGCTCAGGTGCCGACCCAGCCTGCGGTGAAGCCGCCGACGGTCGCGGCAGCGAGCGCCAAGTCGGTACCCGTCGCCGCCCCCAAATCGCCCACCGCGGCAACCGCGCCGAAGCAGATTGCCGCAGCCGCGCCGCCAAAGGTCCTGGTCCCCGCGGTGCCGACCGCGCCGTCCAAGGCCGCACCGGCAAAGCCAGCGGTCGCGGTTGCCGCCGCACCACCCCCGGCGCCGCGGGCGGTGACCGCCGCCCCGCCGCCCCAGGCGGCCCGGCCGCCGGTGAGCCCGGCCCCGGTCAAACCGGCGACCCGGGTCGCGGAGGCGGCGCCGCCGGTCGCGCGGGCGCCCGCCGAGCCGGCCACCGGTCTGGCGCCGGCCGCGGACAGCCTGGCGCGGCAGGCCGAGCAGCAGCGCTCCAGCGGTGACTATGCGGGTGCCGCGGCGACGCTGGAGCGGTCCTTACGGATTGCGCCGCGCGAGGCCTATCTGTGGAATCGGCTGGCGCGGGTGCGGATGGAGCAGGGGCTGTCCGCCCAGGCGGGCCAACTCGCGGCCCGTTCAAACGACTATGCCGGCGGGCAGGCCACGGTCAAGAAGGATAACTGGCGCATCATCGCCGAGGCGAAACGGCGCACCGGCGACGCCGTCGGTGCCGGTGAGGCGGAGCAACGGGCCGGGGGCGACTGAGCCCCTGCGGTTGCCCTGCGCCGGCTGAGGTTCAGACGCAAGTGACTACCCTGGCCCAGGTCTTCGGTTCCGCGGGGTTGCTGACGCAGCGACTCCCGGGCTTCAGTCACCGCGCCTCCCAGCAGGCCATGGCGCAGGCCATCGCGCGGGCGATCGAGTCCCGTGAAACTCTGATCTGTGAGGCCGGAACCGGTACCGGCAAGACCTTTGCCTACCTGGTCCCGGCCATCCTGTCCGGATGCAAGGTGTTGATCTCCACCGGGACGCGCAACCTGCAGGATCAGCTCTTTCACCGGGACCTGCCGCAGGTGCGCGACGCCCTCGGGGTCCCCGTGCGCGCCGCGCTGCTCAAGGGGCGCGCAAACTATCTCTGTCGCCATCGGCTCACCCTGGCGCTGGAGGACCCCGCCCGCCATGATCCGCAACTGCGTGCCCAGTTGCGTCAGGTCCAGGACTGGTCCAAAACCACCAGGCGCGGGGATGTCGCAGAACTGGCGATGCCTGAGGATGCCCCGGTGTGGCCCGCGGTGACCTCGACCAGTGACAACTGCCTGGGCCAGACCTGTGCGCAGTGGCAGGACTGCCACCTGGTCGCGGCGCGTCGGGAGGCCCAGGCGGCGGACCTGGTGGTGGTGAATCACCACCTGTTCTGCGCCGACCTCGCGCTCAAAGACGAAGGGTTCGGCGAGATCCTGCCGGGCGCGGACTGCTTCATCCTGGACGAGGCGCACCAACTCCCGGAGGTCGCCGCCGGCTTTTTCGGCGTGCTGGTCAGCGCTCGTCAAGTGCTCGATCTGGCGCGGGACACGGAGCTTGAGTATCGCCGCGAGGCCGGCGACGCACCCGAATTGCCCGAGCGTGCCGCGGGTCTGCGGCGGGCCGCGCAGGATCTCCGGCTGTGCCTGGGTGAGGGCGACCGCCGGGGTCCCTGGCAGGACCTGATCGGCGACCCGGAGCCGGTGCGGGCCCTGGCCGGGCTTGTGCGGCGGCTGCAGTCCCTGGCCCAGGGGCTCCAGGCCCTTCAGGGGCGGGGCAAGGGCCTGGATGCCTGTCTGGGCCGCGCGCACGAACTGACGGCGCGCATGGCGTTGCTCACCGCCCCCGTCGCCGCGGACCAGGTCCGCTGGTTCGAGGTCCAGGGTCGCGGCCTGCGCCTGCATCAGACGCCGCTGGAGGTGGCCGCGGTCTTTCGCCAACAGTTCGACCGGCAGCGCGCTGCCTGGGTGTTCACTTCGGCGACGCTCGCGGTCGGCGACAGCTTCGCGCACTTCGCCAGTCAACTCGGTATCGAGGGCGCGACGACCGCCCGCTGGGACAGCCCCTTCGACTATGCCCGCCAGGCCCTCTGGTTCGTGCCGCGGGGGTTGCCGGAGCCCGCCGACCCAGGCTTCAACGCCGCGGTGCTCGACTTGGCGTGCGAACTGGTCGGTTACAGCCAGGGGCGCGCCTTCCTGCTCTTCACCAGCCATCGGGCGCTGCGGGAGGTGGCGGACGGCTTGGCGGGGCGCATCCCCTTCCCGATCCTGGTGCAGGGCAGCGCCCCCCGGGGCGAACTCCTGCGCCGGTTCCGTGACCTGGGCAATGCGGTCCTGCTCGGCACCGCGAGCTTTTGGGAAGGGGTGGACGTACCCGGTGAGGCCCTGTCGTGTGTCATCATCGACCGCTTGCCCTTTGCCTCGCCGGGTGATCCGGTCCTGGCGGCGCGGATCGAGGCGTTGCGGCGCAGGGGCGGCAATCCCTTTGCTGAATTTCAGTTGCCGCAGGCGGTGATTGCGCTCAAGCAGGGGGCGGGCCGCCTGATCCGGGGGGGCGGCGACCGTGGGGTCCTGGTGGTCTGCGACCCCCGGCTGTTGCGGCGCTCCTACGGTCATACCTTCCTGGCCAGCCTGCCGCCGATGGCGCGCACCCGCGAGCGCGAACAGGTACGCGCCTTTTTCGGGGTGGCGTCTGCCGCGCCGCCGAGCCCGACGGGAACTGCCGGCGAATGAACGCCAGCCGCCATTCGGCCGCCGACAGCGAGCGGTGGTCCCGCGAGTTCGCCTCTCCGGCCTTTGAGGCTTGGCTGGGGCGGCTCTGCACCCAGGGCTTTTGTCCGATCCTGGTCGCCCTGATGCTCAAGCTGGAGCGGCTGGCGCGGACCCCGCTGGGCGGCCCGCGGCGGGTCGAGATGCTGCGTGCATCGATGACCATGATCCGTGACATTGCCGATGATCTGCCGACGCCATCGGCGGCGCGCCCGGGTGCAGGGGGTCAGGCCGCGGCACCCCTGCCGCTCGTGCAGCGCCTGTGGGCTCTCACCTTCGAGAACCTCAAACGGGCGCTGCACGACCTGGACCGTGGCGTCGGGGGCGTCGTCGGGGAGCACGACCAGGGGCGGGCCTGGGTGGTCGGGCAGATGTACGTCTGCCTGGGTCGTCAGATCGAGTTGGGTGCCCGCTGGGGTCAGACCTGGCCCCCGCACACCTGGCAGGAGCTTCACGATCTGTTTTCTTACTCCACCAATCGGATGGATATGGGCCGCGGCGGCGCGGATGAGGCGGTGAGTCGGGGACCGGCCGGGCCGTGGAGCGCCGCCGCCGAGGATCCGCAGACCCTATACAAGCGGCTCCTCATGGTCGGCCTCTGTGCCGAACAAGGCGCTCACGCCTTGCTTGTGCCGACCGCGCAAGGGTCTTTTTCCGCCTGGGTGCAGGCCGCTGAACTCCATGATCCGGGAGGCTATTCCGGAGTGCTGGGTGCTTACCTCGTGGAGGCCTCCAGTGATACCCCGGCGCGCCTGGTGCCGGGGGCTTTGGGGCCGGTCAGCCGGGCCCAGGTGCTGCGCCTGCCGCCCGGGTTCCTGGCTGCGCTTGCTGCCGCCCGGGCGGTGCTTCAGCCATTCGGTGTCGACTGAATCCCAGTGGGGCGCTCAACCCGTCGAACGCAATGACGTTTTTCCGCTCGAGCGCCCGCCGCTCGGGGGTCGGGATGTCCAAAGTGCTCAATAGTACGCAGGTTTTGTCGGCCCGTTTCGGCTAGCATTCGGCCTATCAGAATAACGAAGGCTAGACGCGTTATGGATGGCAGCATCGGGTACTTGCCCGCGTTGGGCATCGCCGCGCGCGCCGACTCCCCGTCGGCGGCGTCGGCTGCGGGCAATCTCACCTGGGCGTCCTTTGACGCGGACCTTGCGGTCGTGCGCGATTGGCTCGGCTCCTTGCGTGCGGCGGGTGTGCGTCAGGCGGGCCCGGCCCTGCTCCTGGCGCTCGCGGGTCTGCGCCGGGCGACACTGTCACCCTCCCGCCGCTTGTCGATGCTGCGCCTGCTGAAAGGGCCGGTGCGCAAGACCTGCGCGGGTCTACCCAAGCCCTGGTCGGGGCCGGGTCAGCCTCCGGACGCCGGCGCCGACGGTGCCTGCCCGCGTGGGGTGACGCTGGAACAGCGGCTGTACCGGCTGATGTTCCAGAATCTTCATCAGGCACTCGTCCAACTCGACCGCGGCGCCCCGGCCCAGGATGAACGCCCGGTGCGGCGGCGCGATTGGGCGCTGCACAACCTGTTCCGATTCTGCGCCAGGCAGTTGCGTTATGCGGCGCTGTGGGGTTGTCCGGTGCCGGTCGATACGTGGCGGGACCTGCACGATCTCTATGTCCATCTGATGGTTCGGCGGGTCACCGGGGCTGCGCCCGGACGACCCCTGCAGCGCGCGCCGTCGGCTGTCGATGCCACGTTCGAGTACAAACAGTTGCTTCTGTTCGGTCTGGCCGAGCAGCGTGCCGGGCGTGGCGTGCGCAGCAGCGCGGTGCTGGCGGGGCTGGCTCGCTGGGCCGGGGCAACGCTGCTGGAAGACCCCCATGTGGGACTGCACGGGGAAACGGGACTCTATGTGGTCGAGGTCGGGCAGGACCAGCCGCCGCGGCGGCACCCCGGCCCCCTGGACGCGGGGTTGCGGGGTTGGGTACTGCTGCCGCCTGCTGAGTTTTTTGAGCAATTGGAGCAGGCGAGATCAGCAACGGTTCACTAATACGAGTCCATTAGGTAATGCTTGTCGCACCGTTGTCGTTGTCGTTGTCGTTGTCGTAATCGTAATCGAGGTTATCGTAGCGCCCCGGATTCTCTCGCACGCCAAATTGCATCGTTCTCCGATTACGACAACGAC
>NZ_CAIKKU010000628.1 GCF_903828115.1 uncultured Thiodictyon sp.
ACCATCACCCTTTTCTAAGCTGCCTACGCGGCAGTGAATGCGCACACCCAAGCGTGGAGCACCATCACCCTTTTCTAAGCTGCCTACGCGGCAGTGAATTCTAGACACGACGAACCGCGCACCTGCCAGCATTTCTAAGCTGCCTACGCGGCAGTGAATGCGGTGGTGGCCTTGTAGACATGGCCGTTGGTTTTCTAAGCTGCCTACGCGGCAGTGAATTCGGACACCGCATGGCGGGCGGCTTGGTGGTATTTCTAAGCTGCCTACGCGGCAGTGAATGCGGTACGGGCCGCCAGGTCGACGGTTGCGGGTTTCTAAGCTGCCTACGCGGCAGTGAATCCGTCGGTCGCGGCGGTCGCCTGAATCAGCGCTTTCTAAGCTGCCTACGCGGCAGTGAATGTGCCGCAGCAGAACCAGTACTACACTGGCATTTTCTAAGCTGCCTACGCGGCAGTGAATGCGCCGACCACGCTGGCCGGGTACGGCATCACTTTCTAAGCTGCCTACGCGGCAGTGAATGCAGGCGGTTGTGAAGTCCAGCGGTTCTACTCTTTCTAAGCTGCCTACGCGGCAGTGAATATTGCGTCCAGGTCGCCCGCGTAATCCAGGATTTTCTAAGCTGCCTACGCGGCAGTGAATGCGGATGCCCCGGTGGACGTCTGCTTTGCCCATTTCTAAGCTGCCTACGCGGCAGTGAATGTTCCCAGGTCAAAATCACTTCGCGCTCGTCGTTTCTAAGCTGCCTACGCGGCAGTGAATACGGGCGGGCGCAACCCGAACAACACGGTGCTTTTCTAAGCTGCCTACGCGGCAGTGAATGCGCAACTGCTCGGGGACCACAAGGACATGCTTTTCTAAGCTGCCTACGCGGCAGTGAATGCGACTCATCGGCGATCCAGCGCTGTTGGTACTTTCTAAGCTGCCTACGCGGCAGTGAATGGGGCGGGCAGGCCCTGGGGCGCCTGCTTGTGTTTCTAAGCTGCCTACGCGGCAGTGAATAGGTCCTTCAGGCGCGTGGCCATGTCGAGCTTTTTCTAAGCTGCCTACGCGGCAGTGAATCAGGCGGCGGCCATCGGGGCCGGTAACGACGCTTTCTAAGCTGCCTACGCGGCAGTGAATTCCCCGGCACCGATCCCGGCGCGCGTCTGGTTTTTCTAAGCTGCCTACGCGGCAGTGAATTCGGAAAGGTCGGCAGTTTGGGATGGGTTGACTTTCTAAGCTGCCTACGCGGCAGTGAATACGACCACCAACCGGCTGCTCGCCACCTTCCATTTCTAAGCTGCCTACGCGGCAGTGAATTAGGCAGCTTAGAAAGTGACCCCCAGCGTCACTTTCTAAGCTGCCTACGCGGCAGTGAATGTGCCGGCGGAGACCCAGCGCTATGCCCTGGCTTTCTAAGCTGCCTACGCGGCAGTGAATGACTACGAAAAAGACAACACAGAAGCCCCCTATTTCTAAGCTGCCTACGCGGCAGTGAATCCTTCTCCTAGGATGTCGCGAATTGCGCGTATTTTCTAAGCTGCCTACGCGGCAGTGAATTTCATCCGCTCGATATTGCGCGTCGAGTCGTCTTTCTAAGCTGCCTACGCGGCAGTGAATTCGCCAGCGGGCACAGCATCCAGGCGTTCAGCTTTCTAAGCTGCCTACGCGGCAGTGAATCCTGGGCGTACCTGTCGAGTGGGGCGGCAACTTTTCTAAGCTGCCTACGCGGCAGTGAATCTGGCCCTGTGGGCCGACCACGACGGCACCGTTTTCTAAGCTGCCTACGCGGCAGTGAATTTCTCTTTCTCGGTGTTGCCTTGGTTGTCCCGTTTCTAAGCTGCCTACGCGGCAGTGAATGAAGGGGGCCGGGTCGGCGACCCAGCGCTGTTTTTCTAAGCTGCCTACGCGGCAGTGAATTTCCGCGGCCGGGCCTGGTCGACCAACGATATTTTCTAAGCTGCCTACGCGGCAGTGAATTGCCGGCGGAGACCCAGCGCTATGCCCTGGCGTTTCTAAGCTGCCTACGCGGCAGTGAATCGGGCGGGATCTGTTGGCGGCGGTAACCTCCCTTTCTAAGCTGCCTACGCGGCAGTGAATCTCTGGTGGGAGGACTTTGAGTGGCTCCCCCTTTTCTAAGCTGCCTACGCGGCAGTGAATGTGACGGCCCGCGGCGCCTTCGCGGACTTCCTTTTCTAAGCTGCCTACGCGGCAGTGAATCCGATCCCAGCAGTAGTTGGGCTGCGCCGCCTTTTCTAAGCTGCCTACGCGGCAGTGAATATGCCGAGCTGCTTGACCGCCACATGGATCATTTTCTAAGCTGCCTACGCGGCAGTGAATAACTCCCAGCGCGAGCTGGTGCTGCGCCAGGATTTCTAAGCTGCCTACGCGGCAGTGAATCTGCGGGGCGCGGGTGGTGCGCGCGCCCTGGTTTTCTAAGCTGCCTACGCGGCAGTGAATCCCGGTCACGACCTGGCCGCCGCCCTGGTCGATTTCTAAGCTGCCTACGCGGCAGTGAATGCGGGCCATTTGTCCCGGGGTCGCACGGCCGCTTTCTAAGCTGCCTACGCGGCAGTGAATAAGGCGTGAAATCGCGCAAAATTATGATTTTGCGAGATTTATGATGTGTCTTTGGCGTTTCCCCCTATTTTGATCTAGGCCCTAAGTTGCTGATTCTTAGGATCACATTCGTGGTCCGAAAAAAAGGGTCAGAACCAAGGGACGGTGGAAGCAGGGCTGAGACCATAGTAGCTGAATGGGCCGTCTACAACCTCGCTACCTGGCGGTCGGTGCTCGACAAACAGTCGGAAATTCTGCCCAGTGCTTCGGCTTTTCACCGTAACATACGGTAAATCAAGCCGTTCTGCCTTATCCTCCGGGATGGCTCTGGATGCCTCTGCTGCGCTGATGCCTTTGCGGCGCGCCAGGCGGCGGCGCAACCGCTCAGGACTGCTCTTGGCCTGGACGCGCCGCACGACGCAATAGCTGACCGTTGCCGGAACTGGCGCCGGGCCATGAATCTCGGTGTGATCGGTCATCCCGGTCAGCCAGTTGCGCGCCATCAGTGCCCGCAGGTCGGCGGCCGTGCCGTGCAGGCGCAGACGGTCGCCAAGGCCCGGGTGTTCCGGGTCCGCTCGCACGCCGGGGAAGCTGATCCCGATCCTTGTGCTGTTACCATCAAAGAGTGCACGGTGGAGTTTGGCGAACAAGGCACTCATGAGTACCGTGGTCTTGAACTCCGGGTCGGGCAGTAGCCGTAGCTCCACGTAGTGATCCATGGTTCAGTCCTTCTCCGAGTCCCCGAAGACGCCGCCGCGGATGAGGTTCGCCATGACGTAGTGCTGTTGTTCGATGGCGGGCACTTCGTCCTTCAGCACCCAACGGTCGAGGAGATTGTAGAAGTCGACCCGTTGTTTCGGTTGGCGGTAGGCCTTGCCTTGGGAAGTGACTGACCCGTAAGGCTCGACGGCGATCGGCCCCAGGTTGTCACCGTCATCGGGATACCAGGTATCGATGGTGCGCAGTGCGTTGCCGATCTTCTGACTGTGCATGGCGGCGACGGTGCCGACGCTATAGAGTGTCTTACTCTTCTGGCCCTTTTGCTTGTCGCCCCGGTCCAGGATCAACTCCTGGGACGGGTAGACCTCCTGCCCGTCGCCCATGCGGGCGTAGGCGGTCACTTCCAGCAAGACATAGGCTGATCCGGCCAAGCCCCGCGCGATGACGGCGGCGAGTTCCGCCACGGCGGCGTCCGCCGGGGGTGGGGGTGCATCGGCAGTATCGAAACCGCGCAGGGACAGGCTCAGGGCATTGAAGGTCCAGCATCCGGTTTCCTTGCCCCGCTCCAGATGGCGGATGCGGACCGCGACCTCTTCCGCGCCCATGCGGTTGCGCCATAAGAAGCGGCCGTTGGCCAGATTATGCGCGTAACGTCGGGCCAGTTCGGCAAAGCCCGAGGTTTGCGCATAGCCCTGCACCGTTGCGCGCAGCTTTGCCTGGTAGTCGGCATTGTTGCAGGCGGAGGGTATGCCGGCCCCGCCGAGCACCCGCAGGGTGAAGCGGACCTGGAGCGTATCAGACTGATTCGGAAGAGTCGAAACATCGACGGTTTGCAGGTTCGGGGACTGGATCGAGGCATCGAGCTTAGCCGAGTCCTGCTGGTCCTTGGCCTTGAGCCGGTTGGAGATGGTGCCGCGCACGGATTTCTCGCGCAGTCCGATGGCAGGCCAATGGGCGGCGTTATCCCGGTCCTCCCAGCGACCGGCGTAGAACAGTGCGTCGGAGGGGTCCAGCTTGCGCTCGAAGGCGAGGACGGAGGCGGTCTTCAATACGGTCTCGGCGTTTTTGGCCATGGTGCGGGTCTCCTTATGCAATGCCATTGCTGGCGGTTGAAATGGTGTCTGGATAACGGTTGATGCAGCGATAGAGTCCGGCCGCGGGGTCGGTTTCCAGGTGCCACAGAATCTGCTTCAGTTCGGTCATTCGGTGTGGGCTGCGCCATTCGCCAAGCGAATAGAGACTCTCGACGAAGCGGAAGGGGGTTTCATTGTCGCGGCTATTGCGCACGGTGCCGGGCGGGTAGAGGGGAGAAAGGGCGGCATAGCCGACCGGGAGGGGGACCAGCCAACCGGGGCGCTTGCGGACCTCCCATTGCACTGCGTCCGGCTTATCGGGGTCGGGCACGGTGGGTTCGATGTTGAGCCGGGAGAGGTCCAGTAGGGCATCCAGGGCGGTGGCGTCGGGTTGCCGGGCGCGCATCTCGGTCAAGCGCTCCGCCAGCAGATCGTCGCGCTGCACCAGGGCAAAGCCGGGCAGCAGGCGGCGGCGCAGTTTACTGAAGGCTTTGACGTTGTCCTTGGCTGCGTCGTACCACTCGATCCAGGCGGGTTCCTGGCGCTGGTCATAGCCGGGCAGAACGCTGCCGCCGGCCAGGCGCATGGAATGTACCGCGGTGGGCAGGGCTTGCATCAGTTCATCACGGTCATCCTGGTCCAGGTCGGTGCGCACCGCAATCAACAGGCTGAGGTCCAGATGGGCGCGGCCTTCCTCGACAATGGCGGCCGGCTTGTCCTCGAACTTCTTCCAGCCGGCATAGACCGGGTTGCGGGTCAGGCGCAGGACCTGATTGCGGCGCCCCGGGGGGCTTACGACTTGCGGCTCGAAGCGGTGGCAGACGATGCCCACACCGCCGAAGGCGACCGCGAACCGCTCGCGCAGCCGGCGCTCCAGTGCATGGACGAAGCCGGTAAAGGCGGTGGGGGCCGGAAAACCCCAGGTCAGCGGGCCGGAGACGGCGTTGGCGTTCTGCACGCGCAGCCGCGGGAGCAGCAGGAGGGCGGCGGTGTCAGTCATCGAGGTCCAACTCCTCGCGCATCATGCGCAGTTTGCTGTCCAGGACGGTGCCCCATTCCTGGTGCTCGGGGTCGCCCATCGGGGTCCGGTCGGTGTTCAGGCGGGCATTGAGCCAGTTGCCGAACCGGTCGCAAATGGCATTGCGCCACTCGCTTGCCGCGCGTGCGGCGGCGAATGCCTCGTCCTCCAGGCTGCGCCGCGGGTCGAGCCAATAGCGTTCGTCCAGGTTCAGGCGGCAGTCGGCATGGCTGCTCCAACCAGGGGTCAGGTCGTGCAGCTCAGCCGCGAACTGCACCAGTTCATCGCGGATCAGTTCGACCAACTCGGCGCGGGTGTTGCGGATATCCCAGTTATTCCGCTTTACATCCTGTACGCCACTCAGAAACTTGCCGAGGATCTTGGTGAGCTGATACACGCGCGGCCGGCGTCCGAACCAGTGATCGAAGACCGTCTCCACCTTGAGCGGAGGCCGGACCGGATCACTGTGCCAACTGGGCGGTACTGATGCGAGCAGATAGTTCTCGCCATAGCGTTCGCTGTTGAGTTGACTGATGTTTTGTGGCTTGGTGCCGCCGAAGTTCTGGATGGCAAAATCCGGGTATTCGTGAAAACCGTAGGGGTGGGGTTGCTGGTTGCGCCGGGCCTCGCGGGCGGCCTTGGCCGAATCGGAGAACCGGTCTTCCCGGATGGTGGACCAGACCCGGTGCACCAGGCTGGTGGGAAACAGGGGGGACAGCAGGTGGTATTGCCCGTCGGCCAAGGGCCAATAGACCTGTTTGGCGAGTGTGTGGGAGGTCGGCTCTCCCTTGGGTGAGGCGAGTCCGGCGAAGGCGGTTAGCCAAGCTTGGGCCTGTTGCACATCGTCGGTCAGGGCCGCCGCTAATGCCGGATCGGCATCAATGGCGCGGGCCAGGAGGGTCTTGCCGTCGAGGTCCAGGCGCAGGAATTTGTGTACGTCCAGGGCGGCGGCATTGCCCACCACGTCGGGGACGCCGTTGCCGTTCAAGCTGTGGGTGCCGACCCAAGCGTCCCCAGCCCCCAGGTTGCCCTGACTGCTGAGACTGGTGCCGCGGGCGTCCGGATGGGTGTACTTGAGCCCATGGGTGACTTGTTGGATCTGGCCCACGCGGTGGGCAGCGTCGGCGATCCAGGTCTCGGGCTGGTGGCTGTCCAGCAAGGCTTGACGCTTGTCGTCGTCTTTGCAGGCGTCCAGTCTGGTCTTGAGCCGTTCTTGAAGAAATCCGTCGATGAGAGCCCGGATGCGAGGGGCATCAGGCGGGGGGGCTGAAGGCGTGGCCATAATATCTCCGAAATTCTACGACGCCAGGCAACTTACAGGTTTTAAAATCTACATGAGCGGCAAACGTTAGTCCTCCTTCTTAGAAAAGTCAAGAACCCTGAAACCTTGCGGCAGTGGCATACTGAGGCGCACTGCCGTCTCCGAAACAGCGGAAGAAGAGGCAGCTCAGAAAAGGCAACTTACTGGTTATACGGATGATATCAGCGTTTACTGCCGCATAGGCAGCGTCGAGGACGGCACCGGGGCGCCGGACGCACGCGGCCGTTTCGTCCACTGCCGCAGAGGTAACGCAGGATTATTTGAAGCGGCTGAAACCGAGCGCCTGGTGGTAATACCAGCCTTGGTCACAGCCCTTTTCGGGCAAGTCCAGGGTGCCGAATTTTCGGGCGCACGCGGGTGTCTCCAGGCCCAGGGCCTCGGCGAGGGCCTCCAGGGCGGCGCTGTAATCAGGCTCGCCCCAGAAGCTGATCCGGGGGCCTGGTTGCGGTTCGATGTCGTGCTTCAGCTTGCTCTGCGGCGTTGTTGAGCCATCTTTTTCAAAGCGCCGGAACTCGATCTCGCCGTCATCGTCAGGCAGCAGGCCGTAGCGCTGGCGTCCCTGGGGGTCTTTGCGAAAGGGGTCGGTGCGCTGAAGTTCGCCGGTGAGCGCGGCCCGGGTTTTCCACCACAGATGCACCGGGTTGACCTGTTGCTCGCCGTCCCCGTGGTCGCCCAACATCAGGGCGCGCAGGCAGGCGTGTTCCAGATCGGCCAGGTTCTCGCGGGGCAGCAGCGGGGTGCGCTCCCGGATGCGCGGTGAGGCGTCGATGACGCTCAGTTGGGCCTCGGTCAGCAGGTCGGCGAGGTCATGCCGGTCCAGGGGAAACCCGTCAGACTCGTAGCCGGGACGGCAGTAGGCGGGCTCCCGGGCGCCCCGTTCCAGGTGGCGGCAATTAGTCTCCAGCAGGTGGATATTGGGCGTTGAGCAGGGGCCGCTGCGATGCCGGCGCACGCGGCCGGCGAGTTGGATGATGGAGCGCATCGACGAAGGCTCGACGATGGCCCAGTCGTAGTCGTGATCCCGGCCCACCTCGGCCACCGCGGTAGCGATGACGACGAAGACCTGATCCGGTTCGGGATGGTCGCGCAGCCAGCCGCGCAGGTCGGGGTCCTGAAAGATCGCATCCTCGTCCTTGCGGTTGAGCAGGCGGTCGAGACGGCGCTCGATGCCGGAGCGCACCAGCAGCGGGTGTTGGGAGTGATAGACGCACAAGTGGCTGTGTTGCCCCTCGGGTGCGCCCAGGGCATAGACGGCTTGGGCGGTCAGGACCAGCGGGTCGATGTTTGCCATGCGGATCAGGCCGAAACTGACGCGCTTGCCCGTCTGCGGGTCAGGGCGATGGTGGGCGGCGTGCAGTGCGGTGACCTGATCACGCAGGGAGACGGCCAGGGCCTGGCAGATGGCCTCGCGGGTTTGTCCCATGGCGATGGACAGGGGGTAGATGACAGCCCGCCGGCGGCGCTCGGCCTTTGCCAGCTTCTCCAGCCGTCGATCGACGAAGGCGTGATGGGCTGCCGCGAAGCCCTCGTCCGTCGCATGGTCCCCGGCATCGGCATAGAACTCGTCGAACCAGGCGCAGCAGATCGGGAGTTTTTGCCCGGGTTCGCCGCGGTTGTCTTGATAGATCCGCCGTCCCTCCCGATACGCTTGAAATAGCCCCTCGATCAGGGCGGGCGGCAGCGTTGCGGAAGACAACAACAGACGGCCGCCGAGCAGGCCGGCCCAATGCACCAGGCGGGTGAGCGCGGGTAAGTCCTCGAGGCCGAAGTCGTCCGGTTCGTCGAGTACCAGATCGCCGCTCATCAGGCGCAGCATTGGGGCGATTTGCCGTCCGCCGCGGGTGCCCTCGGTGGCCGGCATCAGATGATCGATGGTGCAGATGAGGATGGGTGCATTGAGTAGCCGTTGGGCATCGGGGCTTTGCTGCAACCAACGGTTGAGTGGGCCGTCTTCCAGGCTGCCTTCAAAGTGCACATAGTCCTGTTCCGCGAACAGGTCCGCGCTGGATTCGGAACCGACCTGCTCCAATGCCCGGTGGTGTTCGTGCAGTTCACGGATGGCGCCGCCGCCCACGAGAACGGCCATATCCTCGGCACCGAGCCCCAGGCGCTCGCGGTAGGCATCGCCGGTTTGCAGGGTCAGGGTGCGCAGTCCCAGGGCGATGCTGAAGCGGGCGCCGAGTTGGGGATGCGACAGGGCGTAGAGTATCCGGCCGTTGGCCAGCGTCTTACCGCAGCCGGTCGAGGCCATGTCGACCCCAAAGAAGCCTTGCTTTGCGGCGCGCGGTTGCAGACTCAGTGCCAGGTCAAAGGCGCGATCCTGCCAGCGGAAGTCCGGATCCTTCGAGCGTTGCCGAAACCCCTTGTGACGGGCGATCCGTGCCAGTTGCTGTTCCATACGCGGCAGGCTGCGCACGATGCGGGAGGCATGGACCTCGACTCCGATCAGGTGCTCGTCCAGGCGCTGCTTCAAATGACCGGTTTCCCTGTCGGTGTTGGCGTACAGGGGAAATGCCGCATCCCCGTAGCGTGCATCGGTGGGTTGGCTGGAGTAGTAGTGGTCCGCCAGCATCAGCGCCAGGCGCGACAGGTGCAGCACGTACGGGTTATCCAGCCACCCGTCGGCCAATAGCGCGGGGCGCGACAGCATAGCCTGGGCGGTCCGGCTGACACGCGCACACCAGTGACGACTGGCGAACGGGAGGCCGTGGCGAAAGGTCCAGCAAGCAAGCTTGTCCTTTGGGCTGGCATCGTCGCGGCTACCGCACCACTCGGCGTTGATGCTCTTTTGACTTTCTTTCAGTTCCTTAGCCTTGAGACCAGCGTCGTACTCGGGGTTGGCGGGCATTCGGTGATGGGTGAGGATCAGCCAACCCACGGCCTGCGCGAGGGGTGGCAGTTTTGTCAGTGGGGCCGATGGTTTTTGCTTTAAGTCGTCGCGCACTAACCGGGTCCGCAAGTCCACAGTGGGATTGCTTGCGAATTCGACCAGGCGTTGCAACCATTGGCGATCGTCGTCCTGCCCGACAAAGGCCTCGAACAGGCGTAGCGAGATCCATTCATGGCGGTAGGCGTCCGCCATGGGTTTGTTGTTCGTGAGCTTTTTTTGGAAGGCCTCGTTCGCCTTGCCCGGGTCATGAAACAGGGCGGCGAGTGCGGCGAGCAACTGGATGTCTGTGGCATGGTGCCAGTCATTCTCATCACCGGCACGCAGCACGTCCCGCTCCGTGGTATTGGTGGGGGTGCCGCCGTCGGCGTTGAAGCGGCGATTATCGCCGACCACCCAGATCAGTTCGCTATGATCCTTGCCGCGGATCCAGAGACAGGCCACGGCCGTGTTCTTACGGGCGCTCTTGCGCAACAGACGGTGCAGGGTCTCCAAGCCCTGTTTGGTGATGGCCGTCTGCCAACTGCGCTCACCGCGCCGCTCGGCGAAATTGTCGAGGATGCGACGGGTCTCGGTGAGCGCGTTCTTGCTGCACTGCGAAATGAGCATGACGTTCATATCGCGGCGTCCGTCAGTTCGTCGGCGATGCCCTTGAGAGAGTCGATCATGAAATCGAGCGCTTCGGTACGGGTGAGCGACTCGATACAGGAGCGGCGGAAGGTCTGTTCATCGTCGCCGTGCATGGCCGAGATAAAAGCTTGGGGCAGGATGGTCGCGTCTTTGATCAAGTCCGCGGTATCGAACACCAGACCGCCGCGGCGGGTCTTGCCGTGGAGTACCGCCAGCCCGTGCGGCAGGCCCAGCACCCAGGTGGCCGTGGCCGCCAGGCCATAGGCGAGATAGTTGCCGTGATCGAGAAAGCGATTGGCGGGATCGGTCCCGGTGCCACGCTTGGCACGGACGAAATCGCCGTAGCCAACGGCCTGCACCGCCAACTTGAAGAGCTGTTTGGTCAGCCGCGCTTCCTCGGTCAGTAGGGCAGTGACATCGACCGCGCCCGCCACGCCTTCCAGTGAACGCTGAAGTAAGGGGTCCAGACGGCTGGCATCAATCGCGAAGCCACTGCCGGCCAGGGTGCGGTCGGTTAGCCAGAGGTCGCGAATCCGCGTCAGACGTAAGCGCTGGATCGCCTTCGCTGCGGCGAGGCGACGCGCGTCGTCGAACCAGAAACGCACCCAGGCCTGAAGGTATTCCGTGGGACGGTACTCGCTCTGGGGCGAGAACCAAATGATGTCGGTATCGCGCTCGATGGCGCTGAAGAGCGGGGTACCGCCGCCGCCGCTGAAACCGACCAGCACCCCGGCCTTGGCGAGTTCGCGCATTGCTGCCTGGGTGATGGAGGTGCCAGTCCCGAGCAGCAGACAAGTCGTATTGGCAATAGGGATGTTCCAGTATAGCGCCCGCTTCCCTTCGTCAGTGACATATTCCACCCGGCCGCCGTTGACCAGTACCCGGCAATGTTCCAGGTAATAGAGGTTGGCGCGCTTGGAGTGAAGGATGGTTTTGAGGTCTGATGGTGTCAGCTCGTCCATACCGGATGATCGCTCCTCACGATGATGCTAAATCTTCAACACTACCACACATTGGTCACCGCGAACCTTTGGCCCGTCGAAGATGTGGAAGTAACCCGGTACAAGCAGTCCTTGCGAACACAGCAATTCAAGCCAGTCCGCGGGCTCCTCCGGGCGGTAGAACCACACCAATCTCCCTTGCAGGAGGCCGGAGCGGAGCGAAGCCGCCGGGTCAGCGCGATGCATGTCGGTCGAGGAGGCAGCAATGGACTTCGTGCCGGGCTGGTGCACGGTGCTCCCGGGGTCGGGCTACGTGGTGGCCCCGATGGCCTCTACCGTTCAAGCCTCATTGTCCGCAATCGCGCGGTCGATCTCGGTCCCGTGGAGTCGGGCATAGGTCCAGGCGTTCGCCAGGTCCTCGGCCCTCAGGGTCGGGTAGCTTGCCAAGAGTCCGGCCTCGGTCATGCCCAAGCGTCTGGCCTGCTCCAAGACCCACACCGGGATCCGGGTGCGGATGATCCGTGCTTCGCCGCCGCAGATACCTGGGGTCGCGTCGATACCGGGCGCGGCCCCGGTCAGGTCGAGCGCAATCCATTGCAGCAGTTGCGCCTTTTCGCCGATGGAAAGCCGTGGCAGCAGGCCCTCGATAGTGTTTAGCGGTGTCTGCATGGATGGCCTCCAAGTCAAAACAGCGTGCGCAGATCCAGCACCACGCCGGGCAGCGCGGCAATCTCTACCCGTGACAGGTCGGTAACGCGCAACCGGCGGGTGTAGCGACCCTCCTCCGGGTCCAGATGGACGTCGAAGTGGCGCCCGGGGCAGTCGATGATCCAGACCTCGGGGATCCGGAAACGGGCATAGAGCGGTAACTTGGTGCGGCGGTCGTGGGCCAGACTGGACTCTGAAACCTCGATCAGGAGCAGGCAATCCTCGGGCCCGGGATGGGTCAGTTCGTAGTAGTCGTCCCGGTAGCGCAGCAGGGCCAGGTCCGGCTGGGGGGCCGTCAGGCGCCCCAGCACGACGGGGTTCTGGGTCGAGACAATGGCCTGAGCACCGACCGCAGTCGTCAGCAGGCGATTCAATCGGTTGGTTTTGCCCGCATGGATCGGACCGATGGGCGGCATGTCGATGAGATCTCCCTCGATGAGTTCGACCCGCGCGTCCGGGCCCAGGACGCCGGTTTCCCCCATGCGGAAATATTCATTCACAGTAATGGCATGCCGCTTGGGACCAGGGGCCAGCGGTGGTTCGATCGGGACGGCGATGGCGGTGGACATCCGCAACCCTACTCCTGCTCAAGACGTGGGCCCAGATTAGACCAGCCGGCGCGGGCGCGAAAGTCCGCGGCGGGCGGAACTGCGCGGGATCGGCCAGGAATCAGGGACGGGGTGAATACCCCGTCCCGCGTGGAATACCCCGCCTCGCCTGGACTTTACCAAGCCGGGGCGCCGTAAGGCGCCCCGGCTAACGCTTCTTCGGCGGCATCAGGTCGGTGATGGACCCATGCGCCATCTCGGCGGCCAGCCCAATGGTCTCGTTGAGCGTCGGGTGCGGGTGGATGGTGAGTCCGATGTCCTCCATGTCGGCGCCCATCTCCAGCGCCAGTACGGTCTCGCCGATCAGTTCACCGGCGTTTACGCCGACGATGCCGGCGCCGAGGATGCGGTGGGTCTGCGGGTCGAACAGCAGCTTGGTCAGCCCTTCCTCGCGGTGGATGCCGAGCGCCCGGCCGCTGGCGGCCCAGGGGAAGACGCCCTTCTCATAGGCGATGCCCTGTTTCTTGGCCTCGGTTTCGGTCAGTCCCATCCAGGCGATCTCGGGGTCGGTGTAGGCGACGGAGGGGATGGTGAGCGGGTCGAACAGGGCGGGCAGGCCGCAGATGACCTCGGCCGCGACCTTGGCCTCGTGGGTTGCCTTGTGGGCCAGCATGGGGTTGCCCACCACGTCGCCGATGGCGTAGATGTTGGGCACATTGGTGCGCATATGGCCGTCGACCGGGATGAAGCCCTGGGCGTCCACGGTGACACCGGCCGCCTCGGCGTTGATCGACTTGCCGTTGGGGCGGCGCCCGACCGCGACCAGGACCCGGTCGTAGGTCTCCTCCCCCGGGTGCTTGCCCTCGAACACGACCTTGATGCCTGCGGCGGCGGCGTCCATGCGCGCGACCTTGGTTTCCAGCAGGATGCGCTCGTAGCGCGGCTTGACGACCTTCTCAAGCACCCGCACGAGATCCAGGTCGCAGCCGGGGATCAGCTGGTCCTGCAGCTCCACGACATCGATGCGCGAGCCGAGCGCCGCGTAGACACTCGCCATCTCCAGACCGATGATGCCGCCGCCGACGATCAGCAGGCGCCCCGGGATGTCCCGGATTTCCAGGGCCCCGGTGGAGTCCATCACCCGCGGGTCCTCGTGGGGGAAGCCGGGGATGCGCACCGGACTGGAGCCGCAGGCGATGATGCACTGGTTGAAGTTGACCGTGACCCGGCCCTCCCGGGTCTCGACGCTGAGGCGCCGCGGGCCCTCGAAGCGTGCGCTGCCGGTCAGGATCTGGACCTTGCGCTGCTTGGCGAGCGCCGCCAGCCCCCCGGTGAGCCGGGCGACCACCTGCTCCTTGCCGGCGCGCATCTGATCCAGGTCGATCGTGGGGGGCCCGAAGGTCACGCCCATCACGCCCAGGGCCTTGGCCTCCTCAATGATGGCGGCGGTGTGCAGCAGGGCCTTGGAGGGGATGCAGCCGACGTTGAGACAGACCCCGCCCAGGGCGCCGTAGCGCTCGATCAGGACCACGCGCTTGCCGAGGTCCGCGGCGCGGAAGGCCGCGGTGTAGCCGCCGGGTCCGCCGCCGATGATCGCAATCTCAGTGCTGATGTCCTGGCCCTGAGCCTGGGTCTGGCCGGGGTTCTCTGCTGGGGTGGATTCGCTCATGGTTGCTCTGCCTGGCCAAGGGTTGATCTGGGGTCCGTGCGCCGCCGCGGCGCGAACTGCCCCAATGCTAACCGATGGGGCGCCGTCTGGGGCAGGTGATGTGCTTCGGCGGGCCTCTGGTATAGTCTGGAGTCCCTTTGCGCGCAGTGGAGTTCAGTGACCATGCCGGCGACACTCAAGGCCATCGCGGCCGACATCACAACGCTCGCCATCGACGCCATCGTCAATGCGGCCAATGCGTCGCTCCAGGGCGGCGGGGGCGTGGACGGGGCCATCCACCGCGCCGCCGGGCACCAACTGCTGGCCGAGTGCCTGACGCTGGGCGGCTGCGCGACCGGCGACGCGCGGCTCACCGGCGGCTACCGGCTCCCGGCCCGCTATGTCATCCACACTGTCGGCCCCGTCTGGCAGGGCGGCACCGCGGGCGAACCGGACCTGCTCGCCGCCTGCTACCGCCGCTCGCTCGAGGTCGCCGCGGCGGCCGGGGTGCGCTCGCTGGCCTTCCCCAGCATCAGCACCGGCATCTACGGCTACCCCATCGCCGCCGCCGCCCGCATCGCCGTCGACACGGTTCGGGCCGCCCTGCCGCGGCATCCGGGGATCCGGGAGGTCATCTTCTGTTGCTACTCTCCCGCCGATCTGGCCGTCTACGCGGCGCTGCTCCTGACTGTTCGCTGACTAGGCCGGACAGGTATCTGTCAGCGGCCCTGGATTACCCTGATTCGCACGATAATATAGCCCTCGGACGTGATCGCCGGACGTAGGGGCGGGTTTCAAACCCGCCCCTACACCAGGAGCCTGTCCGGATATCAGGTGCGAAGGCTATAATCCGCGCCGCTTCCACAACAAGGGCTGCACATGAAAGTCAATCGACGTCATTCGAACGGTCAGAGATTTATGCACCAGGCGCTTCGGTTCGGCCTCGTCGGCGCCGCCGCCCTGATGC
The DNA here is from genome assembly GCF_903828115.1 of uncultured Thiodictyon sp. GTDB lineage: Bacteria > Pseudomonadota > Gammaproteobacteria > Chromatiales > Chromatiaceae > Thiodictyon. The sequence goes on from NZ_CAIKKU010000628.1 coordinate 15,000, forward strand.
TCGGCGCCTGCGATCAGGGCGAGCCGCCCAAGGGGCCAGCAGGCACCGCGGGGACCGCCCCGCAGGCTCAGCCGGGCCTGATCGAGCGTGCCATCGGTCTTGGCAAGGACGCGACCAGGACCATCACCGAGCAGGCCACCGCGTCGGTGACCGGTGCGGCCTCGCAGGCGAGCGCGGCCGCGTCCGACAAGGTGAGGGCGGTTGCCGACTCGGCCCTGATCCGGGGTACCGGGCTGGCCGAGGTCACCACCGTCAAGGCGCAGGAATGGATCGACCAGGCCAAGTCATTCATCGCCAAGGACAGACCGGACCTCGCGGCGGCTGTCATGGACAAGCTGCGGCTGGTCAAGTCGGCGCTGCCCGCGGGCCTGGGCGCCGAGATCGACCGGCTCGACGCGCTGCTGAAGGGCCCCGCCAAGCAACAGCCAACCGCGACCGCCCCGACCCCGGCCGGCCGTTAGGCGGTCGGCAGTTTGGCACCAGGTTTCGCGCGGGGCCGCCGCTATCCTGCCTTCGACCGGTCGGCCCTGCGGTGCCTGGTTGCGAAGTCCCCCGAATTGCGCACCGCCGCTGGTGGACTGCGCTGTGCTTGTCCACCCCGGCGTGCGGCCGCCAGTCCGACAGCTTAAGCCCCCTCGCTTGAGACTCGCCGCGACCGCTATCACATAGGGCGGTTGCGGATATCGCGTCGGCCGCGGCCCCAGCCCGGTGCCGCCGGCTCCCTCGATCGAGTCCCCGTCCTCAACCGTCCTGACCTGAAACACAGGAGTTCCAAATGGATCAACGATTTCCCCGAGCCCCCCGCCTGACTGAGACCGTCACCAAGGTGGTGGCGTTTTACAACCCCCGGACCTGGAAAGAGAAGGGCCTGTGGTGGACCCTGGGGCTCTTTGTGGTCACCTATCTGGTGGTCATCGTCGCCCTCGGCGTCTACTGGTCCCGCTCGCCCGCCGGGTTCGATGTCAGGGAAAATGCCCTGAAGCTGGTCGGCAACGACCCCGCCAAGCTGGTACCCGGCAGTGTGACCACCGCGACCGCCATCGGCATCACCGAGGTGCTGCTGAACAAGCCCGGGGGCTATCTGACCAACGACATCAGCCCCCCCGGACTCTACCTGGACAATATCCCCAACTGGGAATTCGGTGTCCTGACCGAACTGCGCGACCTCACCAGCTCGCTGCGCAACGACTTTGCCCGCGCCCAGACCCAATCGGTCGAGGATGCCGATCTCCAGGTGGCCGAGCCCAAGTTCAACTACGACTCTGAATCCTGGATCTTCCCGTCGTCGGAATCGGAGTACCGCGACGGCGTCGCGTCGCTGAAGCGCTATCTGGTGCGGCTCTCCGACAACCAGCAATATGACGGCCAGTTCTTCGCGCGGGCGGACAATCTGACCGACTACCTGCAGGTGGTCAGCAAGCGCCTCGGCAGCCTGGGGCAGCGGCTGTCCTATGCCGTCGGTCAGGCCCAGCTCGATACCGCGCTGGCGGGTGACCCCAATGCCCGCCAGTCGACGCCGGTCCCGCAGCAGACGCGGACCAAGACCCCCTGGCTCAAGATCGACGACTATTTCTTCGAGGCCCGCGGCTACACCTGGGCCCTGCTCCAGAGCCTGAAGGCGATGGAGATGGACTTCGCCCCGGTGCTCCAGGACAAGAACGCGCTGGTGTCGCTCAAGCAGATCATCCGCGAGTTGGAAAACACCCAGAAGCCCATCTGGAGCCCGGCGATCCTCAACGGCACCGGGTTCGGGCCCATCGCCAACCACTCACTGGTGATGGCGTCCTACATCTCCCGTGCCAATGCGGCGATCATCGAACTGCGTAATCTGTTGGTGCAGGGGTAGCAGGACGCATCCCCATAGCCTTGCGGCCGAGCCCCGCGGGGGTTCGACCTCAATGCCGTTAAGTTAAGCCGCGCCGGCCTTGATCATAATCCCGGCCAGCGGCGTGCGTAGTCAGGGCTTCCAGCCCTGACGGTGTCAGGCCAAGATGGCCTGACTACGCACCCGGCGAGCCCAAGCGGCCGGAATCTTGATCGACGCCGCCGCGCCGACTCCCAC
>NZ_CAIKKU010000629.1 GCF_903828115.1 uncultured Thiodictyon sp.
CCCAGGAATCGAAGGGCAGATACTGGGTCAGTGCATGCAGATGCTCGAAGAACGTGCGACGCGACGGCAGTTGACGGCGCACCGCCTGGTAACCAGGATGGAGTCGGTCAAGCACGGTAAGAACGAGGAACGCCAACCGGATCAGGCTCGCTAACAGGGCGGCCAGATGCTGCTGACCATGACCATAATTGTGTTCGAAATGGTACCCCTTAGTCTTGAGCGTATTGTTGTTTTCGTTCTCGATTTTCCAGCGACTGCGCCCGACGACGACCAGGGCGATGACGTTGTCGGCGCTGACGGGCTTGGAACTGGCCCAGGCGTTGCGGTCGAGCACCTGGCCCTCGGCATCGGTGGTGGTGAGTTCGCACCAGCCGACCAGCAAGGCGTCTTTCCCGTCGCGCAGCGGCAAGTCATTGAGCCACCGATAGGTATCGGTCAGGCGCTGCGTGCCCGTCCAGCGGGTCTTCACCAAGGTGGACACCTCACCGCGGCGCTCGAAGTCCGCCACCCATTCGTCGAGGAGTGGATGGGACGGTGGCAGGCAGACGAACAGAAACGCGCAACCCTGCGCGAGCACCTGCTGGCAAAACGGCTGATGGCAATACAGATCATCCCCCAACAGGGTCGTGCGCCAGGGCGCGATCCGCGCCCCCCACTGCTGGAGCCAGCGGGTGGCGGCCGTGAGTTCACAGTCTTGCTTCGCGTGCCCGTCCTGGGGACGGACGAACGCCGGCGGCAACGGGAACACGTCCGCTTGTCCGGGGGCGACGATCACCGGCGTCACGGCGACATGATAGAACTGGGTCTGGCCGTTGCCGAGCGTGCGCGTGGAGCACTGTGCACAGTGGACCGCGCACGAGCCGTGATATTCGGTGCCGTCGAGAGCAATCAAGAGGCGTCCATCGGACTGGCGATGGGTGTCCAACGCACGGTGCTGGTGCAAGGCATTGATGATGTCGACGAACACCGGATCCAGATGTTCGGGTGAAATCGGATCGAGCAGGTTGCCGATCTGCTGGGTACTCGGAATCGGATGCACGCCGAACAGCGAACGGGCATGGTTGCGTCCGCGCTCTTTCTGCATGCGTCGTTGATCATCCAGGAAAGAGGGGCTCTGCATGAAGAACACCGAAAAGGCGCTCAGGGCGGCGTCACCGATCACAGAACGCTGGTTGTTACCGCCCTTACGATGGTCTGGCAGTCCGAACAACGCCGCGCGAATGCCCGCTACCACCCCCGTGACCGAGTAAAGGCTGGGCGTAATGGGATGGTCCGCCCCGCTCCTCCAACGAGCCCTGAGCGGGCACAATGAGCGATGTACTTTGAAGCATCGTCAACCGAGGTAGCGGAGCAGACCAATGACAGAGTGTCGCAAAGAGCCTGTGGTCACGATGGGCATCGATCTGGCCAAGAACAGCATGCATGTGTACGGGGTGGATGCGCAGGGGCGCCAGGTGCTCAGCAAGAAGGTCAGCCGCGGGAAGTTGAGCGCGTTCATGGCGAATCGCCCACCGTGCCTGGTGGCGATGGAGGCGTGCGGGAGCGCGCACCATTGGGCGCGGGTGTTTCGTGATTTCGGTCATGAAGTGCGTCTGATCGCCCCACAGTTCGTCAAACCGTTTGTGAAGTCCAACCAGAACGACGCGGTGGACGCCGAGGCGATCTGCGAGGCGGTGCAGCGTCCGAACATGCGTTTTGTGGCCATCAAGACGGTGGAGCAGCAGGACATCCAGGCGATTCATCGGATGCGCAGCCTCAGCGTCGAGCGGCGCACCGCGCAGGTCAATCAGGTGCGCGGTCGGCTGCTGGAGTACGGGATCGAGATCCCCCAGGGGCGCGCGGCGCTGATGCGGCGCCTGCCCGAGATCCTCGAAGAGGCCGAGAACGGCTTGAGCGAGCGCTTTCGCGCCGAGTTGAATCGCCTGCTTGAGGAGTTGCGCCATCTCGATGAGCAGGTGGCGCATTTCGACACCCAGATTCAGGTCATCGCCCAAAGCGATGAGACCGCCCAACGGCTGATGACGATTCCTGGCATCGGCGCCCTGATCGCCACCGCCTTGATGGCCGCCATCGGCGAGGACGTCGGCCTGTTGCGCAACGGGCGCGCCCTGGCGGCCTGGCTGGGGCTGGTCCCGCGACAGCATTCCACCGGCGGGCGCGAGCGCCTGCTCGGGATCAGCAAGCGCGGTGACGTCTACCTGCGCCAACTGATCATCCACGGGGCGCGCGCCGTCCTGCGCTGGGTCGAGCGCAAGGAGGATGCCACCAGCCGTTGGGCCAGCGCGCTCAAGAGTCGCCGTCCGACCAACGTCGCCGTCGTGGCGATGGCGAACAAGATCGCGCGCATGGCCTTTGCCGTGATACGCACCGGCAAACCCTACGATGCGACGCTCGGGGCGCTCGCCAAGGGTTGAGTCCGGTCGACACCGCACACGACGCCCTGATCGAGTCACCGCCCAACGGGCGCCAAGACCACCGAGTATCACCACCACGAGTGGCGAAGAGTGAACCTCACTGTGATGGCAAGAACGGCCAGACCGACCTTCCTGAAAACCTGTGGCTCCCACCAGCCAGCCGATGCTGAGACGGCGCGCGTGATGAGGACGGGAAGGTACGCGCATTCCATCAGGGCACGCGGATTGGTGGCAACACCGTACGACGATGCCGGATAGATGGCTGCAACGGCTCTTTCTGCCCAACAGCGATTTTCCTCTTGCATCGCGGGGCGGACCATATATGGGAGCCAGAGACAAGGCTCTCCTGAGCGAAGCCGAAGGGCTCACCACGAACGGCTTAACTTAATGGCAGTGACGCTGGAGCGCGGGAGCCAGAGAGCCAGAGAGCCAAACACAAATGGTTCAAACTCACTGTCCGCCGCGCACAAGCCGAACGTGAAGGTCTTGGCTCCGATAGTAGTAGCC
>NZ_CAIKKU010000630.1 GCF_903828115.1 uncultured Thiodictyon sp.
GATTACGACAACGACAACGACAACGACGCCCGGTCCGTGAGAACGTCCGGTAGCTGTAGGGTACGCGTCGCGTACCCGGCTCCGGCGGTCGCGGCAGCTTGGCGGGCACGCGATGCGTACCCTACGACATGTGCGTTAACACATCAGTTCTAGTCGCACCCTCAGTCCCCAGCGGTGCGCAAGCCTCGACTCGCGACAGGTCAACACAGGCACCACCGTCCAAGCCTTGATACGTTATCGTCAAATATCCGAAAGAAACCTAAAAAAATCAATGATACTACCAAGGCGACCTCAAGCAATCCCCCGTTTGATGTAAGCATCGGGTCAGGTCATCGAAGGGGCGCAACCGGTCCGCCGAATCCGCTTGCGGTCGTTCACGTCTCGGGGAAGAATGCGGCCAACGGCAGACACCATAAGGGTCGCGCACCACCCATGACTATCCCGCCCAAGCCATTGTTGCTGGATCGTATCGGGCGCTTCGCGCCAGGGGTCCCGACGCTGGCGCGCTACCAGCCGCGGGACCTGCCCCATGACCTGATCGCGGGGCTTTCGGTGGCGGCGGTAGCCCTGCCGGTGGGGGTGGCCTATGCCCAACTCGCCGGGTTCGAGCCGGTGATCGGGCTCTATTCCAGCATGTTGCCCCTGCTGGCCTATGCCCTGTTCGGCACCTCGCGCCAGTTGGTGATAGGGCCGGACGCCGCCACCTGCGCCCTGATCGCCGCCAGTGCGGCACCCCTGGCCGGGGGCGACCCGGCCCTCTATCTCTCGGTCTCCATGGCCCTGGCCCTGATCGCGGGGTGTCTGTGCATCGCCGCCAGCTTCCTGCGCCTGGGCGCGCTCGCGGATTTTCTTTCCCGCCCCATCCTGGTCGGCTTCCTGAACGGCATCGCCCTGCACATCATCCTCGGGCAAATCGGCAAGCTCTTCGGCCTCGAACTGACCGCCCCGGGGATCATTCCGCGCGCTCTGGAATTCGTCGGCAAGCTCGGGGCGACGCACCTGCCGACCCTGGCCGTGGCCGCGGTCACGGTGGCGGTCCTGGTCCTGGTCCCACGCTGGTTGCCGCGCCTGCCGACGGTCTTGATCGCCATCGTCGCGGCCGCGCTGACGGTCGCCCTGCTCGGTTTGGAGGCCCAGGGGATGGCGGTGGTGGGGACGGTCCCGGCGGGGCTGCCGACCCTCGGGTTCCCCATGCTGCCGTTCGACCTGATCCCCGCGGTCCTGGCGGCGGCCGCCGGGATCGCCCTGATGAGCTTCACCAGCACCATGCTGACCGCCCGCAGCTTCGCCGCCAAGAACCACTACGACATCGACGTGGACCGTGAATTCACGGCCCTGGGGGCGGCCAATATCGCCTCCGCCCTCTCCCAGGGCTTTGCGGTCAGCGGGGCGGATTCGCGCACCGCCATGAGCGATGCGGCCGGCGGACGTACCCAACTCACGGGCAGCGTGAGGCGATCAAGGCCATGGACACCGCGGGGCCGGCGCTGCGCTGGTTCGTCCTCGACATCCTCCCCATCGCCCGCCTGGACGTGACTGGACTCGAGGCCCTCCAGGAGGTACGCGACGAACTGCACCGCCGCGGGGCCAAACTGGTGATCGCCGGGCGCGGCGGGGAGATCACCCGCAAACTGGACCGGCTTGGCTCCCGCAGGACCTGCTCGGTGACCTGTATCTCCCGACCCTGCGTCAGGCCTTGCGGGCCTACCGGGCGGAGTTTGGCGAGCAGGCAGGTCCTTAAGCGCGCATGGCTTTCGGCGCTACGCTCCCTTCGTGCCAGGCTCTAACCATGACCGCCAAAGACATCATCAGCCGGAATACCGGGGCCTGAAACCCCAAGTGATGGAGGCTCAACGAATGCTCACTGCGCGTCCTGCGCCAGGCCGCCACCCAGCCCCAGGCCCATTCCTCCCCCGGCGGCGCTACCGCCCCCGGCCCCCGCACCCTTGCCGTCCTGCTTCGTGCCGGCCCGGTCACCACCGCCGGTGTCCCCCTTGCCTTTGCGCCGCCTCCGCCGCCGGGGCGCGTCGGCCCCTGCTTGGGGATCGCCAACTGTCGCCGCGCGCTCCTGCGCGCGGCGACACCGCGGGCGACGGCAGTCGGCGCCTGGGCCGGTGGACTCCCGGGATTTCCGGCGGTAATCTATCGGCCTGAACGGTGTTTGGCTCCACTAGCCGAGGACCTTCCTGCTCGAATAGGGTCCTCGCTTTTTTTGATTGGCGAGGGGCATCATGAGCAACCGCAGGTATGACCCGAAGAACCCGCGGCCCGGCTGGAATCCGGGGCCGATGAATACCATACTGGACGCCATCGACCACCAACCGCTCTGGGGCGGCATCACCACCGCCTGGCGTCGGCCCTACAGCCGAAACCTGGCCGGTGTCGAGGTGGCCTTCCTGGGTATTCCATGGGACGGCACGCCCCTGTGGCGTACCGGGCAGCGCTTTATGCCTCGCGCCATCCGCGAGGCGTCCATGTCTCACGTCGCCAAGGTGCCATTTATCTTCTCGGGGGAGCTGAAGATGGTGGATTACGGCGATGCGCTCTTCCACCCCGGCAACCTCTGGGACTATCTGGATCAGACGGAGCAGATCGCGGCCGAGATACTCGCGGCGGGGACTTCGATCTTTGCCTGCGGCGGCGACCACAGCATCCCCCTGCCAGTGGTACGCGCCTATGGCAAGGCCTTCGGCAAGGGACTGTCGCTGATCCACTTCGATGCCCACTCCGATGCCTATGCCGAGATTCTGCCCTATCCGACGGGCGGCACCTGGGTGAACGAGCTGACCGAAGAGGGTTGGGTCGATGGGCAGCGCTCGGTCACGCTGGGCGTGCGCACCGACACGGTGGAGTTGGGCCGGGCCGATATTTTCCACCAGCTCGACAGTGATGCCATCATCGAGCGTGGTCCGGCCTGGGCCGCCGAGCGGGTGCTGGAGATCGTGGGGGACAACCTGGTCTACATCACCTTCGACCCGGATTTCCTAGACGCCTCGCAGGCCCCGGCCGTACACACGCCTGAGCCTCTGGGGCCGGATATGCACTTCACCAACAAGCTGTTCAAGCACCTGACGGGCAAGGGACTCAAGGTCATCGGCTTCGATATCAATGAGCTGACACCGCAATACGAGCCGCCCGCCGGCCTCACCGCCATGAACATCTGCACCGTGTCCAACTGGTGCCTGAGGTTACTGATGGATGGGCGCAAGTCCGCCGGCCTGACCCTAGACCATGTCGGAGCTGCCGATGGTTGATGCGCAAGACGCCGCCGCGCCCCAAGCGCCCGCGTTTACCGGCGGCCCGCGGACCTACGCCGGGATGGCCGCCCTCGTCCTGGCCTTCATCCTGCCGGTCTTCGTCATCGTCATCCCCTTCCTCGGCGTCTCCGCCAAGTGGGCCGCCCTGCTCACGACCGGCTTGCTGGTCGGCGGCCCGGAGCTGCTGACACTGGTCGCGGTGGCACTCCTGGGCAAGGACGCGCTGCGCTATTTCACCTACAAGGTCAAACAGGCCCTGTGGGGGCTGGTGATTGAGACGCGGGTCGGCAAGTTCCAATATTATCTGGGCCTGTCACTGTCGCTCGCCAGCATACTGCCCCTGTATATCTATGGCTACCTGCCCGGCCTGCTTCCCGAGGGCGGGCGAATCCCGATCCTCGCGACCGCAGACCTGATATTCATCGTCAGCATGTTCATCATGGGGGGGGAATTCTGGGAGAAGGTCCAGCGGATCTTCATCTGGGAGGGCCGGGGCTGAGCGCCCTGGACACCTACTCGGTTCGGTCTCTGCAGCCAGCGGAGAGATCAGTAAACTGTCCCCGGAACTCGCTGCCGACCAGGCGACCGGCCGAGTAGACGCCGGGGCGCGGAGCGACCGACGGCTGGTCCACTCAATCTCGGTGTTCCAAGGGACTCGACTCGGCCTCGCGCCCTGGATCACCCGGCGCATCCTGCGCCAGGCCGCCACCCATCCCCAGGCCCATTCCTCCCCCGGCGGCACCACCGCCGCCGGCCCCCGCACCCTTGCCGTCCTGCTTCGTGCCGGCCCGGTCACCACCGCCGGTGTCCCCCTTGCCCTTGCCGCCGCCTTCGCCGCCGGGGCGAGTCGGCCCCTGCTTGGGGATCGCCAACTGCGTTGGCACGGGCTCCAGGTCGAGCACCTTGCGAATGAAGTCACGCAGCGAGACCACCAGTTCATCGGTGTGGACCGGGCGTCCCGCGACCAGATCAGTCGCCGCCCGCGCCGCCAGCAGCACCTGCTGCTCGGTGCCGAGCAGGATCACGTCCGACAGCGCCCCTTCAACGGCATCGCGGATGCGGCGCGCACGATCAAAGGACACGGAGACCGAGAGGTCCTCGCCCGCCGCTGTGTCTGCGCCCCCAGGGAACGCCAGGAGATCGCGCAGGTGCGTCGGATCGACCGCCAGTTCGCCGGTGAAGGAACCGCCCAGCGTCTTGTAGGCGGCGATCAAGGTGCGCAGCCGTTCGTTGATCTGACGGTTCTCGCGATTGCGGCGCTGCTGCACCGTCTCCATCACCAGCAGGCGGATACCCACCATCAGGACGGTCACGACGACCAACCCGAGCAAGGTCGTGATCACCGCCTGCCAGGAACTGAAATCCACCAGATTGCGCATTTTGGAAGCCGATCTCCGGGCGGATGAACCTCATTCATAGGGATACGTCGGGGTCTGTCACCTGTTTCGCCCCTGATTCGCCCGGCTTATGCCGCCGCGGCCCTGGTCAGCCCGGCATGGATCTCGATCGCTTCCCAGGGCACGAAGACCCGGCCTGCCGTGTCCTGCTCCACCAGCCCCAGGTCCAAGAGCTTGGCGGTATCCGTCTGTACCAGCGCTGGGGTACGCCCCAACTGCTTGGCGAGTCCCTCGATGCTGAGCGGACCGAGTGGCTTGAGCACGTCCAGCAGCTTCAGCCGGGCCGGAGTCAACTCCCTGGCGAGGTGTTCCGCGCTGCTGAAGTTGAGGTAATAGTCCGACTTCGGGACATCTTGGCCGGCATCCACCCGGCGGGCGATGGCGAGGGCGCGCTCCTGCATGGTCGTCCAGGTCTCCACCCCGATACATGCCTTCATCTATCTGCCTCCACCCATCGTGCGACCGGGAGCCAATTCCTTGCTCTGAGAAGTTGCTTGGACTAGACTACGCGACTTTGCCAAGCCGCACTGGCCCCTTATTCGCACCTTATTTGCAAGTCAGTAGTTGCGTGGCACAAGAATTTCAATGTAGCTGTTCGGCTTGATACTTGCAAGAACATTGGCAATATGGTGCGCGAAAGTTCTAATTCGTGGCCAACTCGTCGTGCTCAGGACAACGATAGCAATAGTTCTGCCGACAAGATTCTGCTGATATCGGAGATTTTGATCTGTTGTGCCGCGTGCTCCAACACGGCGCGCGCCTGTTGAAGTGTAACGCCTGGAAACCAGTTAACGAAATCAGATAGTTGCGCACCATCTTCGAGGTTTTCAAACAGGGCCGAAACCGGGACACGGGTGCCTCGGAAGACCCATGCTCCGCTGACTTTTTCAGGGTCGCGCTCGACGGCAGGACAAGAGGACCAGTCGTTCATGTAGTAACTGTAGACCTTAGAGAAAGCTCTTTCAACTTGTTGGAAGAGCAGTTGCTCACGGCTTGCTGGAGCAGAAACCGTGGTCTGTCCCCAGTATCCGTGTCCCCAGTATCCGAAAAGTAGGAAACTTCAGTAGAGCAGAAACCGTGGTCTGTTCCCAGTATCCACGCTCTTGACAGAGGGAGCCCGCCGCAACCTGGGGCAGCGCCAAACCGCTGCGATCGAGATCGGCAGTGCAGCTTAAATTCAGGGGAAAACTGTCCTGGACATGGGGTCCACTTTAGCCTCTTTGCGTCTCTGCGCCTTTGTGTGAAATAAAATGACTGAGAACGAGATTGCGACGATCATTGTCGATGCGGCAGTTAAGGTGCATCGCGCGCTCGGGCCTGGCCTATTTGAATCGGTGTACGAGGCAGTCTTAACTCATGAGCTTAGGCTGCGAGGTTTACAGGTGGAGCGTCAAAGAGCGATTGCGATCTGTTACGACGGTATCTTTTTGGACGAGGGATTTCGCGCGGATTTGGTCGTCAGTGGTAAGGTGATCGTGGAAATCAAGTCGATCGAGCAGTTGGCGAATGTCCACCGCAAGCAGCTTCTGACTTATCTCCGACTGTCGGGAATGAAACTGGGGTTGTTATTGAATTTCGGCGGCGCGTTGATGAAAGACGGCATCGAGCGCATCGTCAACGGACTCGCCTGAGTGATTAAGAAGGTTTCACGCAAAGGCGCAAAGACGCCAAGAGAAGAAGCGTTGTGTTGGTAATCCTAGGGTTCTGGGACATTATCCGGGCATCGCTTGTTGCGTTTGGTTCGCTGTCCTGGCGACATGACTGCAACTGCATGTTTGCCCCGTCATGCCAACGAAAGCATTACCGGAAAGTTAAATGTACGCCCTGTGCTCCCTTATGAATAATCATCTTTTCTTGTCTTCTTTGCGCCTTTGCGTCTTTGCGTGAAACAGAATTCTCTTATCGAGACGGTTGACTTCGGGGCGCCGACAGACTTCGGCGCCCACCTGTTTCGCGTCGAGATCCCGGCCGGTCGCGGCCAGCCGGTCCTGATCGTCGAGGACTATGGCTATCGGGGCGAACAGAGCGGGACCCCCAGGGCCGAGGAGCGCGCCCTGTTGGCGCGGTCCGTCTGGTCCGCGATTGCCGATACAGCGCGGCGTGAGTTCAACGCCCGGCTCAAGGTCGCGAAGGTACCGACCGGGCGTTGGCACACCGGTCGCAATCTGGTGGATCGCCTGCTCGGGCGTGAGCTCTGTGTCCTGGCCTGGGCCGCCGAGACGGCGACCAGCGACCAGCTCCCGGTGATCGGCAGCAAGTGGGCCGCGCTGCGGCCGGAGGAGCGTTGGTGGCTGTTCGCCATGACCGTGGCCGAGGCCGGCCTGCCCGAGGACACCGGGCGCGGCTGGCGCCGGGCGCTCTTTCATGCCCTGTCGGATGGCGAGAAGCCGGCGACGGGCCGGCGGCGTCTGCGCCCGATCGAGGCGGACCTGTTCGATCTGCCGTTGTTCGCGCCGCGCGATCCCGGCTGACGCCGAAGACCCGAAAGGTTTCACGCAAAGGCGCGAAGACGCAAAGGGAAGAACCGCAGATTTGTGCAGCAGTCTGCTGCACAATTGCCGCTCGGCACCATGGCGGTAACCGCCGTCAAGAAAAATGAGGTTTCTACCGTTGGTACAAGCACACCGCATTATCTGCCCGGTCCAGGGTAAACAGCTACATATCGAACTTCCGTCCGATTTCCCTGAAGGCACCGAGGTGGAGGTCATTGTACTGCCGCTGTCCCCGTCGTCGGCGGCCGCACCGGACGTGGCTACCGCCGAATGGCTACACGAAATTTGGGCCTGTTCCCCGGACTTTCCGGATCGCTTGCCTGATCTTCCGCCAAAACCGGTCGAGATCCCGTGATGGTGCGCGTTTTGCTCGATACCAACACCTGTATCGAAATCGTCCGCGGACGTCGGCAATCGATCACTGCGAGGATTCAACAGGTGGGCTTGGACGCTCTGTCAATCTGCTCGGTCGTCTGGGCCGAGCTGTTGGTCGGTGCGCACCTCTCCGCACGCGGATATGAAAAGGAGCATGCGCGCATAATCCGATTCCTGGCGCTGCCTCAATTTCCATTCGATCAAAAAGCAGCCGAGCACTACGCGCGGATTCGCAGTCACCTTCAGCCGCTCGGTCAACTGATCGGCGAGCGGGACATGCAGATCGCGGCGATTGCACGTTCCAGAGACCTGATTCTAGTTACCCACAACACGAACGAGCTAAGTCGGGTTCCCAACCTGCGGATTGAGGACTGGGAGCAATCGTGACTGGAGACACCCCGGAGATCGTCCCCTTCGCCCTGAAGGATGCCCCCGCACTGATCGAACGCCTCTTGCCGGTGCAGAAGCTCTCCGCCGAGGCGTACAAGGAGCAGATGGCGGTTCATGGCAAGACACTGACCGCGCTCGGGAGTTACTGGAAGGGTCGCAAACCCCTGATCCTGAACAAGGCGTGCATCCTGGGCTGCCTGCTCCCGGCCACCGAGGACCCGGCCCGAGACCTGGAGATTTTCGAGAAGCTGATGGCTATGGACGACGAGTCATTCGTCGTCCGTTGGAAGCGTCGCCCCAAGCCGAAGGAGGTCCTCGCCGAGTTGTCCATCGACTGGATCGACGCCTTTTTCACGGTCGATCCGCCGGGAGCCCTCCCGAACTCGGCACCGGTGGATTGGTCGGACCCTGCCTATAAGGGTGTCAAGGTCGCCTGGCGCGCGGATCTGACCGAGATGGAGCGCCGCCGGTTGGAAGTCCAGATGCTGCCCGATTTGACCTATCGAGAACGGGTCGATCAGGCGCGGCGGCCCGAGGAGGTCATGGAGACCGTCCACGAGCATATCTGGGGTGCGGTCAACGCCCACCTCGGAACCCATGCCGGCTCCTTCCCCGAACTGGTCGAGCAACTCGGCATCCTGCGCTTCGGTCATCGCCCGCGGGTTGCGGACACCTTCTGCGGCTCAGGCCAGATCCCATTCGAGGCGGCGCGGCTCGGTTGTGATGTTTACGCGTTCAACAAGCGCTACAACATCGAGATCCGCTGCGGCGTGACCGATCGCGCGCTCAAGACCGCCGAGTCCGGCACCGTCGGCCGGGACAGCAAGTACGACGAAGCCTATCTGATCCATCAGGTCGCAGGCGTGACCTACAAGACCAAGATTTCGACCCTCCGCGGCGACTATTCCAAGCCGGACGGCTCCATCGGCAACCGGCTGCGGCCATGGGAGGGTCAGGATTTCATCCCTCGCCCCGATGACCTGCTCCGGGAACGCCTCTATTGCATTGAATGGATGCGGGCGAAAGAGACACGCAAGGGCTTCGACTACCAGTTTCGCAGTGTGACTCCCGAAGACCTTGAACGGGAAGCTAGCGTTACGTCCTATGTTACTAAGCGTATCGCCAATTGGCAGGCGAAAGGCTGGATACCCGATATGCGAATCGAGGTGGGAGGTGCGCCACGTTTTCAGGGGCTCGATCTGATCAAGGCGCGTGGGTGGACTCACTGGCAGAACGTCTTTAATCCCCGTCAACTACTCGTAAATGGTTTGGCTGCAAAGAATAGCAAGACGGGATTAGCTTTCGGGCTGACCCAACTCTTAAATAATAACTGCCGCTTGAGTCGTTGGCATCCAGGAGGAGGCGGCGGCGGATTGACCGTCGGCGCATTCGATAATCAGGCGATCAATGCTTTATTCAACTATGGTTGCCGCGCGTCGCGGTACGCAGCCAGCTTTCTTGGTCAAAAATATAAGCTATTCCCGACGCTCGACAGTATCCGATTTTCGGTTAAATCCATCGCAGCGAATCAGATCAATACTGAAAGCGATATTTGCATTACCGACCCCCCTTATGGGGATGCGGTAAAGTACGAGGAAATCCTCGACTTCTTCATCGCCTGGCTACGAAAGAACCCGCCGCCTGAGTTCGCTGAATGGACCTGGGACAGCCGCCGCTCGATGGCCATTCAAGGGGAGGGCGAGTCATTCCGTCGGCAGATGGTCTCGGCCTACAAACGCATGGCCGACTGCATGCCGGAGAACGGCATTCAGGTGGTCATGTTCACCCACCAATCCGGAACCATCTGGGCCGACATGGCCAACGTCGTCTGGGCCTCCGGCTTGTGCGTGACCGCCGCCTGGTATGTCGCGACCGAGACCGACAGCGCCCTGCGCGAGGGCAGTCACGTCAAGGGCACAGTGCTCCTGGTACTGCGCAAGCGAGCGGGCCAGCACAAGACCACGCGCGCTGACCTGGCCTGGGAGCTTAAGGACGAGGTGGAGGCCCAGGTCGAGGCACTTACCGGTCTCAATCAACAGGCCAAGGGTCTGTATCGGGACGAGAACGTCTTTGAGGACGCGGACATCCAGATGGCGGGCTATGCCGCGGCCCTGCGGGTCCTGACCCGTTATGCCGTCATCGACGGCAAGGACATGGCCGCAGAGGCGATTCGTCCCCGGGTCAAAGGCGAGATCACCTTCGTGGATGGCCTGATCGCCTTCGCCGTGGATACCGCGAACCAGTGCCTGGTCCCCAAGGGCATCCCGCGCGCCACCTGGGGACGCCTGACCGGCGCCGAGCGCTTCTATCTCAAGATGCTGGACCTGGAGGCCCGCGGCGCCCATGCCCTGGACAACTATCAGAACTTCGCCAAGGCATTCAAGGTGCGCGACTTCCATGCCCTGATGGCCAGCCGCAAGGCCAACGAGGCGCGGCTCAAGGGTGCCGTCGAACTCGGCCGGGCGGAGATGGGGGAAGGCTCCGAGTTGCACCAATCGGCACTGCGGGCGATCCTCTACGCCATCATGGAGTTGGCGCGGAATCTCGACAGCGATGAGGTCATGCGTCACCTGACCCTGAACATCCCCGACTGGTACGGCGACGCCACCCGGCGCGACCTGGCCGGCGAGTTGGCCGGATACCTCGCCGAGCAGCTCAAGACCCTGCGCCCGGACGAGGCGAGCGCGGCTCGGGTGCTGCGGGAACTGGTGCTGAACCAGCGGATCGGTTGAGCGAGCGAACGACTATTTCACGCAAAGGCGCAAAGACGCCAAGAAATCGAGGAATTGCGGAGAATTTTCTGCGAACAATTTCTCTTCTTTGCGTCTTTGCGTCTTTGCGTGAAAATAATTCAAGAAACAGGAGTATCGAAGCATGACCGTATTGACGCAGCGCATGGACATCGCTGATCTGCTCGAAGACAGCCCCAGCTTGCAGCCGCTGGTGGCGGGAAGAATCCAGACGGCTTATGAAAAAGCGAAACTCAAGGCCGAGGATGAGACCGGGATCGATCGGCGGACCTTTCCGAGCCAGTGCCCCTACACCCTTGAGCAGTCGCTGTCCGCGGAATTTTTTCCCGGCGACAGTAGCGATGTCTGAACGGGCTGTCCTGGTCCCCATACTCTAAAACTGTGCGGGTATTCCCGTAGGATGGGTAGAGCGCAGCGAAACCCATCGTTTCCGCGCAACTCAAGCGTTGAATACCGGGGTTCGCTGCGCTCCGGCCAGCCGACAGATCGGGCGTGAACTATGAGCATTCAACGCTTCTCCTCCCGCCGCGAGCGGCTGGATCACGCCTTTTTGCGCGACCGGCTGCGGCACGCCAAGTCCTACAAGCGCATCGCCGGCTATTTCCGCAGTTCCATCTTCGAGCTGGTCGGAGAAGAGATCGCGGGAATCGCCAAGGTCCAGATCGTCTGCAACAGCGAACTCGATGCCGCGGATGTAGCGGTCTCCCGGCATGTGCGCGAGACGGCGCTCAAGGAGCGCTGGAACCGGGCGACACCTGAAGTGGAGGCGCTGCTGCACGCGGATCGCTACCGCTACCTGCATGACCTGCTGACCAGCGGGCGGGTCGAGATCCGGGTGGTGCCCAAGGAGCGGGTCTTTCTGCACGGCAAGGCCGGGGTCATCGAGGCGACGGACGGCTCCAAGACCTGCTTTCTGGGGTCCATCAACGAGACCAAACGTGCCTTCGCCGGCAACTACGAGATCCTGTGGGAGGACAGGTCCGCGGAGGGCGTCGCCTGGGTGGAAGAGGAGTTCGATGCCCTGTGGGCCGATGCCTATCCGCTACCCAATGCTATCGTTGAGGAAATCGAGCGGGTCGCCAAGCGTGTCGAGGTCCGTTTCGAGGACACGACACCGCAGGACCTGCCGGCCGCCGCTTTGGCCGAGAGTCCGATCTACCGCCATGGTGAGCAACTCCAACCCTGGCAGCGCTCCTTCGTCACCCTGTTTCTTACGCACCGCGAGACCTACGGCAAGGTCCGGTTGCTGCTGGCCGACGAGGTCGGGGTCGGCAAGACCCTGTCGCTGGCAGCGTGCGCCATGGTGGCGACCCTGCTGGACGACGGGCCGGTACTGATCCTGTGCCCCTCGACCCTGACCCTGCAATGGCAGGTGGAGCTTGCCGATCGGCTCGGCATCCCGAGCGCGGTCTGGTCCTCGACCAAGAAGGTCTGGATCGACCCCAAGGGGCATGTCATCAAGACCCGCGGTGCGGAGGACATTGCCCGTTGTCCGTTCCGCATTGCCATCGTCTCCACCGGGCTGATCTTTCAAGCCTCTGACGGTTTGCTGCGGACCCTGATCCTGCAACGCATCTGTTCCAGCTTTGCCTCGGGGCGGGCGACGGCTGAACGGCTGTTGCGGCGGGAGTTGTTGGAGGATGAGGAGGACGCGGCCCTGCTGGAGGAGCCATTGAGCGCCTTGACCGCCGAGGAGGCGGACCACTTGCTGACCATCGTGCGCGAGCTGTCGCGCCCCGAGGCCCGCGATCCCAAGCTGAATGCGGTCTTGCACTTCCTGACCAATCAACGCACGGAAGGAAAGACCTGGCTTGCGCATGGCTGTATCGTCTTCAGCCAGTATTACGACACCGCGCTTGCGATGGCCAGGCAACTCGCCGGCCTGTTGCCAGGGGAGCCCGTGGCGGTCTACGCCGGCGCCGGCAAGAGCGGCCTGTTCCGCGGCCAGGCCTTCGCATCCGTGGAGCGCGAGGAGATCAAGGCGGCCGTGAAGGACCGTACCGTGCGCCTGCTGTTGGCCACCGACGCGGCCTGCGAGGGGCTGAATCTCCAGACCCTCGGGACCCTGATAAACGTGGATTTGCCCTGGAACCCCGTAGAAGCGAATCTTCAGCGTCAGGGCGCACTGCCGGTAGGGTCCGGTTGTGTTTCGTGGTTCGAGGCGCAGTGACGGCCCGTCAGACTGAGACCTCGGCAAGCTCCACACGGTTGCGGCCGGCGGCCTTGGCGCGGTACAGCGCGGCATCCGCCCGCTGCATCGCCGCGGCGGGGATGGTGTCGGTGCTCAGAAAGGTCGAACCGCCGCAACTGGCCGTGACGGTAATCTGCAAGTACCCCACGATCACGGGCTCGGTCTCTAGTTGGCGGCGGAACCGTTCAGCAAAGACGCGGACGCCGTCCAGGTCGCTGCCACGCAGCAGGACGCAGAATTCCTCCCCGCCAATGCGTCCGGCGGTATCGATCTGGCGCAGAGACGCGCACAGGATGCGGCTGACATGCTGCAGGACCATGTCACCAACGGCGTGGCCATGGCCGTCGTTGATGCCCTTGAAGTGATCGAGGTCTATCATCAGGATACCCACCGGCAGTTCGGTATGACGCTGAAAGAGGTACCACTGCTGCTTCAGTTGATCCATAAAGAAGCGGTGATTGCCCAGTCCGGTAAGGCCGTCGGTGTTCGCGAATCGCTCCAGCAGCTCGCGGGCCTTGGCCCGTTCGGCGAGGGATGTGGCGAGTAGCCAACTGACCACCGCCATGATGCCGATCAGGATGGCGGCAATGATGCCGTAGCGGGTGGCGGTCTCTGCACCGTGGGCGGTCAATTGCCGTGGGTGTACCCGCGAGACAGCCTTCCACAGATAGTTGTCTTGATGCATCCGTCCCTGGCTGGGGCCAGCCGCCTCCGCCGCCCCGGTGCTGGAGACTTCACCGGATTTCAGGGGGTAGAGGGTCCGCCAGGTCCACAGGCCGGAGCTGGTGTGTAGTTGGCCCTGGTCGGCCGTGCGCAACTGCGCCCAGACCTCCGGGTAGCGGTTCCCCAGGGTCAGCGGTTGTTTGAACATGAAGCCCCATTCATCGGCCGGGTCGCGGCTCATGAGCCAGTAGCCGTCGCCATTCAACAGTTGGATGTCATCGCTCAGGCGGCCTACGGCGCTGGCGAATTCATCGAGCATGGTGCGCCCCAGGTAGTTGAGGATCACGATGCCGCGCCGCTTGCCCGCCGCGTCGACCACTGGGGTGGCGAGCCTGAGCATGGGTTTGTAGGGCCTCTCGATGGCATCGCCCTCGATGTTGAGGTCGAGGGGCGACACGAACACCTGGCCGGGATTCAGCGCCATGGTATCGGTGAAAAAATAGCGTGTACCCTTGTTTTGCAGGCGCTCCGCGGGGATTACGACGGCCTTTCCGGCGACGCGATCGACGCGCACCCGCTCCAGACCCGTTTCATCGATCCACCGGATCTGGTCATAAAATCGGGCGGCGTCCGAGAAGGCAATGAAGTCTAGGGTCAGGTGGCCCAGAGCGATTGGGCTGCCTTCGTTGAGTAGTACGCGCAGGGACTCCTCGCTCGCAACATAGCGCAGGTCGCGATTGACCGTATCCAGGTGGCGGGTCAGCGCGTTGACGCCCAGCCCTACGGCCAACTCCTGCGCCGCTTGGAGACGAACCATGGCCAGGTCATCGTCCGTTTGTCGGAGATACCAGGCGCCCAGACCAATGACCAGGGCCAAGGGCAGAAAGACAAGAACAAAATACCTTAGTTTTCTGGGACGGAGCCCGCGGCCGACGGCCCCCAGCAGGTCGAGCGCGGCCTGAACGCCTGGGCTTCTCACTCGAACGAGCACTCGATCAACTGCGCGACCTCCTGCGAGACGCGCTGATGCATCGTCAGGGGTAGCTGGAGTCGGTCGTACATCTGGTTCATGTGTCGCGACAGGAGTTCAACCTGACGAACGATCTCGGCCGGGTCCTCGAACCGCCAGCCGATCATCCCGCCCTGGACCGCCTCGCGGTGGCCGCGGCACAGCAGCCGCAGCACATGCCAGAAGGTGTCTCCGACCTTCTCCACGAAGTGAAACCAGTAGGGGAACTCGGCCGTCACGTCCAGGAAGTAGGCGCGGATCTCGGGGATCTCGGCGGTCTCGCGCGGGTCCTGGTCCCAGCCGTCGAAGAAGAAGATCACTTTGCCCTCCCAGGCGATGGCCGCCTCGCGGGTGGCGGCGAGCGGCAGGAGCTTATCCAGCAGGGGCCGGATGTCGTGCGTCACCACGGACTCGCGCATGATGGCGATGGCGAGGATCTCGTCCTTGGCCGGGGACAGGCGGGCGTGGGGGTACTTGGGCTTGGGCATGTCGTTGGTGGTCCGAGGCTGTCGAGGTCTCGGATTATCCGCCAACCCATCCGCGCGTGCCCACCCGATGCTGACCCAGAATGAAAAATAAACTGACTATCGCGATCGGGCTTCTGGCGGCACTTGCGGCTTCAGCGGCGTTCGCCATGAAAAAGCAGGTTCAGTATCAGTTGGGCCACCCTCTACCAGTATCTGCGCGCAGACAACCAGCTAGTGCGCGCCTGATCAGTCCGTTCGCGGCGGTGTAATAGCATACTTCTTCAGCAGCTTGCCCAGGGCCCGACGCTCCTTGTCCGCCAGCCGCGCCGCCTGGGAGACGTTGCCCTTGGACTCCTGCATCAACCGCGTCAGGTAGGCGCGCTCGAAGGACGCGATGGCACGCGCCTTGGCGTCGGCAAAGTTCCCGGAATCGGGCTCGGCCGGCGCCGCGTCGGCCCCCGCGCCAGGCCGCAGGAACAGCCGGGGGCCGTCCGCCAGCAAGACCTCGCGATGGACCAGGTTCTCCAACTCCCGGACGTTTCCGGGCCACGGATAGTCGCGCAGCAGCGGCAGGCAGCGCGGCTCCAGGGATCGGCGGGGCAGCCCGTATTGGCGCGCGTAGAGGTCCGCGAAGTGCGCGGCGAGGACTTCGATGTCTGCCCCGCGGGTGCGCAGCGGGGGGAGTGTGACCCGCAGGATATCCAGGCGAAAATACAGATCGGACCGGAACTCGCGCCGCTCGCCCAGGGCCCGCAGGTCCGCATTGCTGGCAGCGACCACCCGGGTATCGGCGCGCCGCGCCTGGCGGGCCCCGAGCGGACGGTATTCCCGATCCTGGAGGAAGCGCAGCAGCGCCGACTGGGCCTTGGGCGAGAGCGCCTCCACCTCGTCCAGAAACAGGGTACCGCCGGCGGCCTCACCGATCGCCCCGAGCGCACTGGACTTGGCGTCCGTATAGGCGCCCCGCTCGTGGCCGAACAGCTCGTTCTCCACCAGGTGATCGGGCAGTGCACCGCAGTTGACCGGGACGAAGGGACCGGCGGAACGGGCGCCCAGGTAGTGAACGGCGCGTGCCGCCAACTCCTTCCCGGTCCCGGTCTCGCCCATGATCAGCACCGGGGCGTCGCAACGCACCAGTCGGCGCAGGTCGGCCATCGCCGCGAGGAAGGCGGGGGCGCGACCGACCAGATTGAGTTCCTCCAGGGTGCGTGCCAGCTCCGGATCGCTCGCCAGCGGCGGGGCGGGCGCCGCCGGGGCACAGAGTCGGCCGAGCCGGAAACCCAACTCCGCGGGACCGCAGGGCCACTGGGCACAGTCCCCGCACTGGGCCAGCAGGTCCCGATCCCACCCCGAATCCCCGCCGACCACCAGGGCCAGACTGGGCAGCGCCCGCGCGCAATCGAGCGCGCTGAGTACCTGCTCGCGCCGGCTCCGCGGCCCGCCCAACAGAAAGACCACCGCCCGCGGCCAGCCGTCCATGACGCCGGTGCAGATCTGGGCGGACGACAGGACCCGCGGCGTATAGCCGAGCCCGGTCAGGACTGAACCGAGCGCCGCATGGTGATCCGCGGCGTCGAAAGATACCAGTGCTAAGGGCGCGACGTTCACGCGAGCCTCCCCGTGATCACGATTAGGACTGCCGCCCGGCCTGACCTCCGGGATCAGAGGGCCGGGCACCGTCGACGGTCAAGGGACCGCCGTGCTCTGGGGTGCGTCCGCGCTCTCCAGCCTGGCGGGGCTGCGAGGCGCTGGTTTCGGGTCCGCGCCTTCTGCGGGCGGGTTCAACCCAAATCCGGGAATTGCTCACACAAAGACACAAAGAACACAAAGAAAAACAAATCATTGAAGGCGTTGGGCCGATCACCGCCCGGGTGACGTTCTCGACCTACATATCGCGTTGAAAATCTTTGTGATCTTTGTGTCTCTGTGTGAGAACTGCTCTTTCTCGGTTCAAGGATGGGGATGGAGGCAGCTCCTGCCTGGGGCACCTTGTTGTTGAGCGCCACGGTAGGGCAAAGATAGCAGAACCGGCGGCAACCGGTACCGGGTCAATTGGGATGATGAGGGCCGGAAAAATCTGACGAACACCCGCGCGCGATCCGCGCCAAACTGGACCAACACGGTGAGCGCCTGGACCGCAGCGACCTGCGCCTGCGCGTCATCGAGCAAACCGGCGTAGGAGCGGCCCCCAGGCCGCGACGGGTTGCCGCAAGGGCGCCTGGCCTACCGAAGGCGCTTGAGTCTGCGCAACTCGAAAATGCCCTCGGGCGTGATCTCGTAACGCTCGTCACGCATCACCACATACAGGTTCCACACGAGGATCCGCAGTGCCTCGCGCAGGGCGGCTGGCCAGGTGGCCGTCTCACTGACGGTGGTATCGCCGCCGTCGGTGAGTTTCTGCAGGATGACAGATTGATTGTGCTCCAACATTGAACACCTCGGTTCCTTCACCATCAAGTGGGTGGCGGTGCTGCTGATCGCGCCGGCGGCCCTGATCGCGGCCTTGGTCAAGTTACTCTGAGAGCTAGAAAAACAGCTAAAAGAACGACCTGATGACGATCGAGGCGACCCCTGCCAGCAACAGCCCGAGCATCCATTGCAGCAGGGTGAACTTGCCCGTCAGGTCGCTGCGCAGCAGGTCGATCTGCGCCTTGAGGCGCTGTTCGGTCTCCTGCAAGGCGTGCCGCAGGTCGGTGTCGTGGGCGGCGAGGTCGGTCCTGGTGACCGGGTCGGCCTCGACCTGGGCCGCCCGGAAGGCCTCGGCAATCGCCTCCGCCTGGTTCTCCGGCACACCGGACTCCTTTGCGTAGGTTTGGATAGGTCTAAGAGA
The DNA here is from genome assembly GCF_903828115.1 of uncultured Thiodictyon sp. Taxonomy (GTDB): domain Bacteria; phylum Pseudomonadota; class Gammaproteobacteria; order Chromatiales; family Chromatiaceae; genus Thiodictyon. The sequence goes on from NZ_CAIKKU010000630.1 coordinate 17,822, forward strand.
ACGGTGCTCCGGATCGCTGCCCGGGAGACTGGCCCCGGCAGGCGCCGCGGTCAAGGCCAGTTTCACGCCCGCCGTGAACACAAAAAGAAGCCGCTCGTAAGCGGCTCTCATTACTACGTTTTTTTGGTGGGCGCGGGAGGGATCGAACCTCCTACCCTCCCCGTGTGAAGGGGATGCTCTACCGGTGAGCTACGCGCCCGTCGAGATGCGAGATAGTAGCCGCAGGGCCCTTGTCCGTCAAATCGGGGCGCACGGCGGGTGCGATCAGAACCGATGTTCCAAGCAGTGCCGCGGAGCGTCGGGAGCGCCGCTCTTGGCCGCCGCCGCGACGAGCAACCGTTATCCCTCGCCGACGCGCTGGGCGATCCGGGTCGACCTCCACCAACGCGACCATGCGGCCGTCGCGTTCCGCGATCACACAACGCTGCGCCTCTGCCGGCGGCCCGGCGCGGTGCAATTGCATGATCACGATCACGATCGCGATCAGGATTAGGATTAGGATTGCGATTACGATCACGGCCGACTTGGCCGCACGCCGGGGGCGTCCGCCCCCCGGCGCCTTGCCATGCGCGGGGCAGCGGGGGTGCGCAAGCGATGGAACAACTGGGTCGAGACCGAGGCCGGTTACACCATCGCCCGGGATGCGCAGGGCGTCTGGCAGTACGTCACCGGCTTTGAGCGGTCGCTCGTTGCGGACGGCCGCGGTGCCGAGCCGTTCCCGGTCGAGCGGCCGGTGCTGAGCGGCGTCGATGCGACCGAGCCCCCGCCGTCCGGAATCCTGCCGCACCTGCATGCGACAACCACGCGACCGGTCTCGCCAGCCCGCAGCCTGGTCGCCGCCGCCGCCGCGGTGCCCGGCGCGCTCCCGGTTGCAGCCGATGCCGTCGCCACCCGCAAGCTGCTGTTGATTCTCGCCGAGTTCAACGATCGGAAGGGGGCCACCGCACAGACGGCCTGGGCCTCAGGCTATATCGAGCGGATCGCCGACTATTACTCCAAGATGTCGTTCGGACGGATCGCGTTCCAAGCGGCACCCGAGGACGATTCGCTGCTGCCGGACCCGGACACCCGTATCGGGCCCGCGGCCGACAACGGCGTCATCGGCTGGGTCAACATCAGTAGCAGGCTGCGTCAGTTGGAGATCGATCATACGATGTCCGACCAGACCGGCAGTCATCCCAATACGCACGGCGACGACAGTCTGAGCAAATATAACCGTCTGGTGGCCAGGGCGGCGATGATGGCGGCCACTCCCTATATCAACTGGGCGCAGTACGACTACGACAATGACGGTTCGGTGACCGCCGACGAACTGGCGGTGTTGGTAGTCGTTGCCGGCTTTGAGGCCTCGGCACCCGCGACGACGGCGACGCCGTCGATCTTTGCCCATGCGGGTGATACCGTGGCTGAGGGTGAGTTGCGGTTGGGCGGCAAGCTACTCGGTGTCGGGGCGACAAGGCCCGGACTGGGGCCCATGCAGGTCACCTCCGGTTATGGAATGTTCGGCGAGCAAGGTCAGGAGAAAACCACGCCCTACCAGCTCCCGATCGGGACCCCGCTCCACGAGTTGGGGCATTCGGTGTTCGCCCTGCCCGATCTCTATGAAGTCAATGCGTCCACCACCTGTCCGGATGACTCTCCCAATCGCGGTATCGGGGCCTGGAGTCTGATGGCCTCGGGGTCCGATGGTTACCGGGTGACGCCCGAAGAGTACCCCGGGACGACCCCGGTGTCATTGGATGCCTGGTCCAAACTGATGCTCGGCTGGGTCAATCCGATGGTAGCGCGCGAGCGGGCCGAGTTGAGGGCCGGGGGTGATCGGGACGCGACGGCCGACAACACGGTCTACAAGGTCGTGGTGAAGGATACTGAAACCGAATATTTCCTGATCGAGAACCGGCAGAACTCCGGCTTCGACCGGGGGCTACAGTGGCCGCTGGGCGCTGATTTCGCCGGTGGCGTCCTCGTCTATCATATCGACGACAGCATCGATTGCGCCGAAAACAAATGCAATTCCAGGGCCGCGGGCCGCCATCCGCGGGTCCACCTGGAGACGGGCGGCCGGGCCTGCATCTCGAAGGACACCGGCTGGGCGCTGGGCAGTGATGCCTACCATAAAGGTTCCAAGGGGTCTAGGGTCATCGTCTTTCTGAACGCCACCAGCACCCCGAGCAACAGTCGCCGCTGGAATGCTCAGACCCAGGAGAAGGGATTGTCGAGCGGTGTCACGATCAGGGATATCAGCGACGCGGAACCGGTCATGCGGGTGCGGGTGATCAAACCGTGACCAAGCGGTGGTGAGTGCCGGGTGCAACCAGGGGGGCGGATGGTACCGGGTGATGCCGGTCCGCCCCGCGGGGAGCCCGGTTGGCAGGTAACCCTTTACTCCTCCTCACACTTGGAGGGGGCCGAAGGGTGACTCGGGCATAGCGATGACAGTTAAGGTGTGGTAGCCATGAACAGACCGGTATTGGCGCTGGCGTTGGCGTTGGCAGCGATGGTCGGGACCGACGCCTTTGGCGGCATGATGACCGTCGAGCCTGACAATTTCGCGCATGGACAGGATATCAGCACGGCGGACCCGGGTGTGACCCTGCAATTGGAATCGGGGCGCGCGGTGTACGCCTTCGACTACGAGGACGCCGACTATGCCTCGACTGGGACCAAGGTGTTCGGCTTCGATGTCGGCTTCGAGGTTGAGCCCTACTGGGACGATCTCCACGTGTTCCAGGCCGTATTTACCGAACTCGTCGCCTTCGTATCCATCGATGTCGTCAATAACGACGAGGCCAGTTCGGGTGACAGTGCCTATATGGAGGTCTTCGGGCCCGGCGGCCTGTTGGCGACCATCGACACCACGGAGATTGCGTTTCCCGGTTTTCAGACCTTGTCCTACAGCCTCGCGACTCGCGGGATCAGTTCTATCAGGGTGTCGAGCGTGGATACTGGGGACTACAGTCTCGATCGGTTGCAATACGAGGTCCCGCTGCCGACGACCCTGACCCTGCTCGTGCCTGGCCTGGTGGGCCTCGGGATGCGGGGCCGCAGGGCGGCGCGGGGCCGGACCGCGCCCGGCTGAGCGACTTTCCTGCTCGCTGAAGCCTGCTCGGCCACATCAGTATCGATCGCACCCCGCGCGGTCGTGCGGGTTGGCAGTGTCAGGCGGCCCCGCCGTAGTCGATGCTGAGTTCCTCCCCGACCGCGATCGGGCGGCGGGCGTAGAGGTCGAAGCCGTCGAATTCGGCATTGGGGTCCGCGCTATGGTTGAGCCAGCGCAGCAGATTGTCCCCGCGGCGCGCGCAGAGCACCCCGCCCGCGGCATCATAGACCCACAGGACATGGGGCCCGTCGGCCGTGACCGCGGGCCCCTCGAAGGTGCCGATACGCTCCCCGGTCGCGAAGGGGACCCGGGCGAAACAGCCGTTGCCGTGAATCGGCGAGCGGTCCTTGCGGACCCGCGCCGCGAGCGGCAAGGGTCGCACCGGCACCGCGCTCAGCCGCCGTAGGGTCCGAGCCGCGACAGGTCGGCCGCCGCCTTCAGGGCGGCCGCCGCGGGGTGGGCCGGCGCCGTCGCTCCCTGGCCGCCGCCGAGCTGCAGCAGCACCGGGCAATCGCGCGGCAGCACGTCCACCTCCGCCCCGGAGGCGATCAGTTGCTCGTTCTCCAGGATGTCGAGCACCGCGTTCAGGACCTCCGGGTCCTGCCGGGCAATCGCGTTGAGGGCCTCGCCCACCACCGCGGGGCGGGCGGCGGCCGCCTCGGCCATCTTCTGCGAGACCTTGAAGGCGGTCTGGCTGCGGATCAGGCCGACGCGGTTCTCGCCGTCCTGCTTCATCGCGCTGGTGACCTGGACCAGACGCTTGACGACCTTCTCGGTGATGTTGTCCACCATCTGCCGGTCCGTGAAGGCGACCTTGCGGATGTAGACCGACCCAAGCTGATAGCCCCACTTCTCCGACAGGGGCGAGACGGTGGCCCGCACCTCGCGGCTCAACTGGTGGCGGTCCTCCAGCATCTTGTCCATCTCCAGGTTGCTGAGCGTCGAGATGGTGGAACTGGCGACATTGGCCTGGAGCGAGCCGTCCGGGTTGGCGTTGCGAAACAGAAAGGCCTCGGGGTTACTCACGCGCATCTCGTACCAGATGCCCACTCCCATGGGCGTGCCCTCCTCCGAGTTGACCATCTGGTCGCGCAGGTAGTATTGGCGCAGCGCCGTGTCCACCAGATAGCGCTTGCCGAAGAAGGGCGTCAAGAGCGCCGGAAACCCGAAGTGCAGGAGCGGAAAGCGCAGCCCGGCCTCGTCCAGGACGCCGAGCACCCGCCCGAACAGGGTGTAGACCTGGGCCTCGCGCTCCTTGACGATGGTGTAGAGCCCGAGCCGGCTGGTCGCCGCGAGCACCAGCGGGATGAAGATCAGGCCCATGATGAGGGCGATGACGGGGGCGATGGTTTCGTCGATGGGCATGGCGGGTCTCCTTCAGGTCCGGTTGGGCGTCAGGTTGCCGGTGGTCTGCACGATGCGCCGGGCGCGCTTGAGCAGCGGGATGCGCATGTTGCGCACATAGGCGGCGAGCGCCGCGCTGCCCCCCTCCCCCTTGATGCCGACCAGCGTCTGCGCCAGTTCCTTGAGCGGCGCCACCTCCGCCTGCGCGGTATTGGTGGCGATGTCGACCGCCCGCTTACTCATGGTGATCTGCTGTTCGGCATCGGCGCGCGCCGTGCTGATGTCCGCGGCGACCTGGTTGCGGGTGCTGTTGATGGCGGACAGGGCCCGGTCCACCTCCAGCGGCGGGTCGATCTGGGTGATCAGGGCCGCCTCCAACTCGATCCCGTAGCGGCTGCCGGTGGTCAGGCACTGCTGCTCCATGAAGGCGTTCAACAGCGGCAGGTTCTTGCGCAGGTCATTGATGGAGACCCCCTCCGAGAGGTCCGGTCCGGCGCCGTCGCCCAAGGCCTCGGAGGCCGGCGCGGGCGCCGTCTGGGCGTCGGCCGGGGCCAGCGAGAGCAGCCCCTGGCCCTTGGGGTCCGAAAAGTTGGCGATGCGCTCGCGCAGCACCGAGATGAAATAGCCCATGACGTGCTGGAGCGGGTCCGCGACCCCGAAGACGAAGGGGTAGAGGTTGTCCTCCGCCACCCGAAAGCGGACCTGGCCGTTGACCCCGGTGGTCAGGTTGTCCTTCGTCACGGCCTCGATCGTGTCCTGGCGCTTGGTCGGGTCCCAGGTCAGGTCGAGCGCCTGGGTGGCCACATCGACCTTGTGGACCTCCTGCCAGGGCCACTTGAAGTAGGGTCCGCCGGGGCCGATGACCTGCAGCCGCGGGAAGCGGTAGCGCGCCCGCTCCTCCTCGGTCATGCGCGGGTCCTCCACCCGCTGGTCGCCGAAGCGCTGGGCGCGCCCGAAGGAGGTCAGCACCGCCCGTTCATTGGGCTTGACGGTGTAGAAGGCGCGGATCACGACCCGATAGATCGAATAGAGGGCAAGGCCGGACAGGAAGGCGGTGAGCAACATGGGGCACTCCAATCGCGTTGGTGCAACGCCCGGGCGGGACTTAAGGCCCGCGCCCGGGCACCTGGGGGTGGCGCACTAACCATAGCACCAAGACGGCCATCCGGGGAGCGCCGGTCGACAGGGATCGACAAATCCTGGTGCGGGTGGGCGACCTTTGGTCCGCACGGCGGACCCTACGGGCTGGCTCCGTGCCCGTCGGGTCCGCTGCGCGGACCGAACACCGCGCCGCCATCCCTGGCCGGCGCCGACCCTGGCGCCCCGCCACCCTGCCGTTCGGAGACCGCCACCGGTGCATGGCGTTCAAAGGATGCTTGGTTCGCACACCCGGGGCGCGCTGGGGCCGGATACAATAGCCGATCCCCCAGCCGTGGAGACCCGATTCATGTCCTTGCGTCCCTCGATCCGGCGGCGGCCTGCACTCGCCGCCGTCATCGGCATCGCCCTCGCCCTCGCCCTCGCCCTGTCGCTACTGGCCCCGGTCCTGATGCCCCGTCCGTCCTGGGCTGCGGCCGGCGATGCAGGCCGCCTGGTCTTCATCCTCGACGCCTCCGCGAGCATGGCCACGAAGGCCCAGGGCAAGCCCCGGATGGAGATCGCCAGGACGGTGCTCAGCGACCTCATCGCAGACCTCCCGGCCGGGATCGAGGTCGGACTGCTGGCGTATGGGCACCGGAAAAAAGACGATTGCCGCGACTTGGAGCAACTGGTACCCCTGGGTCCGCTCGACCGCAAAGCGTTGACTGAAAAGCTCTCGAACCTAACCCCAAGGGGCAAGGCGCCGCTTGCGGGGGCCGTGCGGGCGGCCGCCGAGGGGCTGCGCGAGCGCGCCGGTGAAACCACGATCGTCCTGGTGAGCGACAGTGCAGAGCGCTGCGGCGGCGACCCCTGTGCCCTGGTCAAGGAACTGAAGGCCTCGGGCATCCGGTTCACGATGCAGGTCGTCGGTTTCGGTGTCGCGGCGAAGGAGCGCACCCGGCTCGAATGCATCGCGGCGGCCGGCGGCGGGGCCTACTTCCCCGCCAAGAACGCCGCGGACCTTGCGGGCGCCATCAGGAAGGCCGTCGCGCCCGCCGCCGAGGCCGTCGGCCGGCTCACCGTCAAGGCGCTGCGCGATGGCCAACCGCTCGGGGCCTGGTACGACCTCTATGCGGGGGAGACCCCGCGCGGCCCGGGGCAGCCGCCACTGGCGTCGCATCCGATCGCCGATCAGGGCGAGGTCATCAGGCTCGTGCCCGGGACCTATGACCTGGTGGTCAGGGAACGGGAGGATACCGCGACCCCGGCCCTGACCTTCACGGGACTGCGGGTCGCGGCCGGCGAGACCATCGAGCAGGTTGCCGACTTCTCCGGCGGTGACCTCATGGTCAAGGCCCTGCGCAACCGCCGGCCCTTCAATGCCTGGTACCAGGTCTTGCGGGCCGGTGAGACGACCGCTGGGACGGACGAACCGGTGGCCAGCGGTCCGATCGGGATCGAGGGCGCGACCATCGAGCTCCTGCCCGGGACCTACGACCTGGTGATCCAGAACCAGGAGGACCTCGGCCAGCCGGTGCGCCGATTCACGGACATCCCGATCGAGGCCGGAAAGAGCGTGCAGCAGACCGGCGAATTTGCGGGCGGCACCCTCAGGGTCATCGCCCGCAAGGGCGGACTGCCGGTCAAGGCCCGGTTCGAGATCTCAATCCCCGGTGCCGCGGGTGCCGAGGCGCAGCGCATCGGCGCCGACTCGATCGCAGATGCGGGCGAACGCATCGGGCTCCCGCCCGGCACCTATGACCTTCGCATCCGTAATCTGGACGACCCCGGCGATCCGGTCATCGACTTCCCGGGGGTCGTCGTCGAGGCGGGCAGGACGGTCGAGCGGCGCGCAGATTTCTAGCCCGCCCGGCGGTGGTCGCAGACGCGTCGCCCGGACCGGCCAAGGAAAAAAAGGATAGGACATTCAACCATCCCAGATTGGATATAGCCCCCATCTCAGCCGGGCGGAAGGTGCTTGGCAAGACAGTTGATGATACAATTTTACTGCGGGCCCGCCCCGACCAACCCAACCAGCACCCCAGCGCCGCGCGTTCCCACGCGCAGAGACTCCCGCAGGATGGGTAGAGCACAGCGAAACCCATCGCCCTTCCGGCTCCCAGGCTTTCTGGCTCCCACGCTCCTGCGTGGGGGCAAGTGCGGGCGCTGCGCGTCCAGTGCCAAGACCGGACGCGC
>NZ_CAIKKU010000631.1 GCF_903828115.1 uncultured Thiodictyon sp.
CGTAATCGAATAATCCGACCACGATTACGACAACGACAACGACGTCCGGGTGACTGACGGTCACTCCATGACCGTTAGCCCTGTGCGACCTGCGCCACGGCTGAAGTCTTGGACTCCAGGAACGACTCAGAGATTCCGAAACTCGAAGAACAGGGTCCCGGCGGCGTTCTTGTAGAGGGTCGAGAAGCGGACCCGGGTCTCCTGCTCGGTGCTCAGCGGCTCCCATTGATTGTCGGCATCCAGATAGAGTACGGCATTGCCCGGCAGGGCCTGGATGAAGACCCCGAGCCGGTCGGCGCGCAGCCGGGCCAGGGCGCCGCCGGCGGCGCGGCGCAACTGGAAGTCGCTGGTGATATGGATGCGGGCGTCGCGGTAGAAGCCGCTGCGCGCGCCCTTTTGGGAGCGGATGTTGAATGGATAGCCCTCGTCCAGGTCGGCCTCCGGGGAGAGGATCACGGCCAGGGGGCGCGGGAAGCGGGCCGGTCGCAGGATGCCGTAGAGGATGAAGGCGCCCAGCAGTGCCAGCAGGATGGCGGCGATGACCGGCCACCAGCAGCGCAGCCAGTGGTCCGGGACAATCTCCACCCGGATCGGGACCGCGGCCCGCAGCGTCTGGCCGCGGCCGTCCAGCGTTTCTACTACCAGGGACCCGGCCTGGTCCGGGCGGCAGGCCGCCGGACAGGTAGCGACCCGCAGGCGCACCGGATAGCGCTGCTGCCCGCTGCCGTCGAAGCCCAGGACCAGCGCCCGCCCACCCAGTTGCTTGAAGCCTTCACCCAGGTTGATTTCCAGTACGGCGCCGGACTGTGCGAAGTCGCTCGTGAGCTTCAGATCGAAGCGGCCCCTGGCCTGGATGAAACCCAGATCGAGCGGCGCCTCGCCCTGGGAGCGGCCGGTGAGTCGCCCATAGTCCAGCACCCCGGGCGGTCCGAAGGCGATGGTGCCCTTGACGTCTACCGGCCCTTGGGTGGTGGCGGAGTCAGCCTCCCCCTCGGCCCGGTACTCGATCATCAGGACCCCGACCTGCCCCGGCGTCCAGTCACGGGCATAGACGCCGTCCCCGGCCGTTCGATCGCCCTCGCGGCCGTCGTCGCGCAGCGCCAGGGTGCGGCCGTCGGGGAGTTTTGCACTCACCCGCTCCGGCGTGCGCAGCGCATGGCGCGCGCCCAAGGCCTTGAGCCGGACGGCGACCGCGATGGTATCGCCGATGAAGGCTTGGGTCGGGGTCTGTACCTCGAGCGCCCAGGCGGCCGGTGCGACCTGGATCTGTTGCCGCTGCTCGTCCTGGAGATAGCGGCTCGCCAGCCGCACCGGGAAGCTCACGGGTCCCACCCCCATGAAGCGCACCCGGGCGGTCAGGAGCCCGTCGTCGGCACTCTGGTCGCCCTCCTGGCCGTCATCGCGAAAGGCGATCTCTTTACCATCCACCAGGGCCGTCACCGCGAGCCCCGGGATCTCCCCGGGCCGCTCGACGCGTTGCCCGGTCCGGTCGTCGACCAACTGCGCCGTCACCAGGGTGTCCTCCCCCTGCGCCGCCGTGTCGGGCGTGACGATCCGCAGACTGATCGAGAAGTCCTGGATCAGGTACCAGCCGGCCTCCCCCGTCAGGCCGGTAACCTCGAAGCGCCAGGTGCCGGCCGCCGGCCGGCGCAGGCGCAGGATGCGATAGCCCCGGGTCAGGTCGTCGATACCGCGGGTCTCACCGGCGCGGTAGTCGGGCTCGAGCGCCTCCGCGGCCGGATTGCCCGCGGCGGGCGCGATGCCGCCCACCGGACCCTGCGCCGCGACCAGCAGGAAGGCCTCGTCCACGAAGGGGGCGAGCCTGGTCTCGATCAGGGTGGATGCCGGTGACAGTTGGCCCGAATCCGGGGCCTTGGCGCCCAGGAAGCGCTGGTAGATCTCGCCGATGGCGGACAGCAGCTCGGTGGGGTTCTGCGCCGCGGTGCGGATGTCGTATTCGCTGTGGACCGGCCGCCCCCGATTGCCCAGGCCGACGATCGCGGTATGGACCCCGGCGGCGCGCAGCTCGCCCAGGACCCGGTTGCTGTCCCCCCGGCACAGGTCGCGGCCGGCATCGGAGATGACGATCAGCAGCCGCTCCTTCCCCGTGGCGCCGTCCAGCGCCTCCTTGACGGTCAAGAGGGGCACGATGAAGTTGGTCGGTGCGCCATAGAGCGCCCGCTGATCCACCGCCTGTTTGAAGCCGGCGAGATCCCCCGCGTCGCGGTCCAGGCGCCGCCCGGGGTCTGGCTGCAGGAGGCACTCCGGACTGTCCGGCATCCAGGCCAGCGTCAGGTCGTCCGCAGGGCCGAGCAGGTCGGCCAGGATCTTGATGGCCTGGATGGCGAGGCGCGGCTGGTCGTTCTCGGCGGCCCGCATTGAGGTGGAGGTGTCCAGGACTACCGCGACGTGGCGCGGAGGGCGCGCCGGGGGGGCGGACTGGGGCTCGGGTGCGGCTTGAATGGGGAGCGACACCAGGATCGCCAGGTAGAGCAGCGTCGGCGGCAGGGGATGAAAGGCCTGGGCCAGGGGTGCGAGCAATTTGACGAATGCGCGGGCGGCGGTCCGCGTAGCGGACCCTACGTCGGGCGCGCGGGCGGTGGTCCGCGCAGCGGACCCTACGATCGGGTTGAGGTTCATAGGAATTGCATCCGCAACCATAGGTGGTCCTCGCCGCTGCTCAGTCGATAGGGTTTGTGGACCTCGAGCAGCAACACGCCGACGGCGGTGGGCTCGATCTCGCTCCCGTCACGGTCGCACAGCCTCACACCGCGCGCCAGCCGCAGGGCATAGAGGGTCTCCCCTTGCGGCCGGACCCAGCCCAGCAGGCCGCCCTGATTGTCGACCACCTGGCGCTCCGCCCGGCGCGAGAAGAGCCGCCGCAGGGGTGAGGCGGGCGGCAGGGCCCGGGCGGTGAAGCGATGCGGCTGGGCGCTGCCCGCCACGCCATAGCCCAGGTCGCGCGGCAAGGCGGCGCGGGCGCGCAGCAGCAGCAGCGCCAGGGGCAGCCCCAGCAGCAACAGGGCCAGGGGCAGTAGTGACCACCAGCGCAGGCCCGGGGCGCGGGCCACCAGCACCTCCGCCTGGAGGGACTTGACCACGTCGAAGTGGTCATAGGGCGGGTGATCGAGGATGAACTTCACCCGCAGGGCCGGCGGTGCGAGCGGGTCCCCATCCGCATAGGGCCCCAGGGTCACGCAGAGTTCATGCCGACCGCCGGCCCCGTCGCGCTGCACCAACTCGTCAAGGCGCCGCTGCTTGCCCTTGGACCACTCCGGCCCCGGCGCAGAGCCCGGCTGCGATGGGTCCGACTGGAAACCGATGCTCTCGCCGTCGAGGCTGAAGCGGGCGTCGCGCAAAGGTCCGACGAGCGCCTGGCGATCGGCGATCAGGAAGGCCCTGACATTGACGCCCGCGCCGCCCTGGCTCCCCTGCGCACTCTCCAGCCGGGTCCCGAAGTCCTCGGTCAGGGTGAAGGCGGTGCAGGCATCCTGCCGGCGCCCCAGTGCCCCGCTGGTGGGATTCATGATCTTGACGGCCGGCGGCTGCGGCGACAGGCCGAGCCGTGGATAGACCAGGGCCACGAATGGATCGTCGGCGCCGCGCACCGCGACGGTCCGGTTCTCCAGATCGACCCTCACCGTCACATGCGCCTGATAGGGGGTATCCGCACCATTAGGCAACTGATTCTTGGTGAACTGCGTTTGCGAATAATAGCGGCGCCCGCCCGCGGCCAGGTCCTCCCAATTGTGCGTATCGGCAATACCGGCCCCGTCGGCGTCATTGATGTTCCAATAGCCGGCGGCGCCCGGCCGCGGCTGTTTGATCCAATAGCGCAGTGCCAACTTGGGCGGTATGCCGGCGGTGCCGGCGGCCGAGGCCACGAGAAAATCGAGCCGGCAGGGCCGATCCGCCATGGTTACCAGTGATCCCGGGGCGAAACAGGACGGCACCGCGTCCTGCCGCGCACCCCCGCCGGGCGGCTCCTGATGCTCACGCAGGGCGACCGTGAGGTTGGTCGGGCGCAGGACGAAGACCGACTCGTCGCTCCCCTGGTCGATCCGCAATGAATAGTCGCCGGGCGAGGGCTTGAGTTCCCAGCGCAGCGAATAGCTCCCGCCCGGCTCGCGTCCCTCCAGCAGGTGCTGGAGATTGACACTGCCGCCGGCGGGCGGGGACAGCGTCAGCTTGGGCGCCGGGGGGGTGGAGCGCCGCCCCGGGTCCAGCCGCAGGGCCACGATCGCCGCCTCCGTCGGGCCCACGCCCCGATGCAGATCGAGCCCGACCGCGCCGGTACCGACCCGGTCCTTGCGGTCAGCGGGCAGGTGCAGATACCCGAAGCCCTGCGAGAACAGCCGGATCATGGTGGCGGGCAGTTCCTCGCCGGTGCGCACGATGAAAAAGTCGGGAAAGACGTGCTGCGCATAGATGCCGGCGCGCACATTGGCCGCGTCGGCCGCCTTGATGCCGGCGAAGAAGGCCTCGCCGCGGCTGGTCGCATCCGGACCGAACAGGATCGCATAGAGGCGCGTCTGCCTGGCCGCGAGCGCGGGCAGCAGTTGCGTCTCGATATAGGCCTGGTCGGCCTGCGGATTGACCGAGAGCCCGTCCGTAATGAGGACGATGGTCCTGGTCATCGCCGCACTGTCGGTGCCCGACAAGGGGGGCAGGTCCGCCAGGGCCTGGATGATGCCCGGTGAATAGTAGGTATTCATGACATCCAGGGGCAGTTGCGCCGGGCTCAAGGCGGTGATGAACTGCGCCCGCGCGGCCATCCCCTTGGCCCGCCGGGGCGTCACCGTGGCGGGCGGCGGCAGTTCGGCGGTCCATTTCGCGTGGTCGAACGGGATCACCGCGAAGCTGTCCGGATTCTCCGCCTTGTTGGGATCGGGTTTGAGCAGATCGTGCAGCAGCAGCGTCGACAGGACCGCCAGTCGGCCTGGATCGTTCGGCGGGTCCTGCCAGCCGCAGGCGGCGCCGCACATGGACTTGGAGGTATCCAGGATCACGCGCACATGGTCCCCGGTGGAGCCGAGATCCAGCGCGGCCGGGCGGGCGGCGCCGGCCGCGAGCAGGAGGGCGCAGATGAGGGCCGTGCGGATTGCCATCGCTTTGCGATCACGAAGAATCTCACGCAAAGACGCAAAGACGCAAAGGGAGGACGGGTCTGCCACTAGCTTGAAAAACTTTTTTTATAAGGTTTATAACCTGAACAAGTCAATTAGGGAATGCCTTCGGCGTCGCGGTCGTTGTCGTTGTCGTAATCGAGATTATCGTATCGCCCCGGATTCCCTCGCACGCCAAGTTGCCGCGATTCTCCGATTACGACCACGACAACGACGCGGAAGAGGGTTCGGTGGACTGCGCTACGCCTGTCCACCCTAAGATGCTCTCACGGTAAGGCTGCCACCGCCCGGAGCGGATGTCCAGTGCCGGGGCGGGAAATGGCGGCTGGCCCGTCGCCTGGAGTGCAGGGCGCACACCCTGTACTCCAGTTCACGGGCGGCGAAGGCCGCACTGCTACGGCTGGAAGTTCCCCGAGGTCGTGACCGCGCCGCCGGCGGGGGTCACCAGGACGTTATTGTTCCCCGCCTGCCAGACGACCGGCTGGGCCGCACCCTCCGGGCGCTTCAGGCACTTCCAGGCGAGCTGTTTGCGCGCGGGCAGGTTGTCGAGGGTGCCGGTCCAGCGTGGGTAGGTCGTGGGACTGAGCTTGACCGCCTTGCTCGGGTCCCAGTTGCCGAGCCGGTCGCCGGCGCCCGCGACATAGACCGACTGGCGCCAGACGGTGGTGCCGTTGCGGCACTGGAAGGCGGCCGTGACCTCCTCCGGCGCTGGCTTGAGGGCGAAGACGAAGGTCCTGGCCGCCGTGACCGGGCCGGACTCGGACTTGGCGAGGATCAGGTTGCCGCCGGCATTGACCCAACCGCTCGCGGCCGTGTCCAGCGCGGCGGGTGTGGCCAGGGCCGGCAGCGGGCTGCCGTTGAGGCTGACACCGGTGGCCTGCTGCCCGTGGGTCACCAGTTCCACGACCGCGCCGCGCGCCGCCGGGGCGCCCTGGTAGTTGCCCTCGGCGGCGGCGATGGTCACCGCGGCGCTGCTGCCGTCGGCGGCGAGCTGCTGCGACAGCCTGGTCGTGCGCACCGCCCCGCCGAGATAGGCCTGGGTCTGCCCGTCGTCCTCGTAGAGGGTGAAGCCGCTCGGCAGGGGCGCCGCATAGGCGCGCAGGATCAGCTCGTCCCGGGTGGAGCCGTCACTGCGTTTGCCAAAGATGTTCATGGTCTTCTTGTCCACATACATCTTGGGGATCAGGGCTCCGGCGCGGGCGAAGACAGGCAGGCTGAAGACCCCGTTGTGCATCAGCGGGCGGCCGGCGAAGGTCTCGCCCGTACTGTGGAGCCACTCGTTGGTCCGGTAGTCGACCCAGTCCCCCGCCGGCAGATAGACATCACGGGTCTGGGGCCCATTGCGGTCGGCCACCAGCGCGACCAGCAGGTCGCGCCCGAGCAGCTTCTCGCTGCCCAGCCGCCGCACGTTCGGGTCCGTCTGGTAGTAGTAGACGAGCGGCGGGACCACCGGCTCGCCGGCCAGGTAGGCGCGGTGCGCCAGCGAATACAGGTAGGGGCTCATGGCATAGCGCTGGCGCAGGTTCGCGAGGTTGCTCGCCCGGTCCCCGACCCGGTCGGGCGCCGTCTCATGGCAGTTACCGGACGGCTGGCCCTGGCCATAGGGGCAACTGCTGTTGTTGGCATGGGGCCGGGCCGGGATGTCGGTCAACAGACCGTCGGCGAACCATTGGGTATAGACCATGCTCAGGTCCTCACCGTTGAGTGCGCCGCGGTGAAAGCCGCCGATGTCCGAGCCGAAATAGTCGAGCCTCGAGAGCGACATGTGCAGTTGGGCGTTCATGTGGGCGGCGAGGTTCTCCAGATTCGAGCCGATGTCGGCGGACCACATGCTGGTGCCGAAGCGCTGGATACCGGAGGCCCCGGAGCGGGCCATCATGAAGGGCCGGCGGACCACATTGTTGCGCTCTCGCAGGCCCCGCCCACGCCGTTCTTGCACTGCTTGACCAGGAACTCACGCGCGGTCAACTCCGTGTGCTCGGGCAGGCTCTTGTCGATATAGGACTCCTCGATCGTCATGATGCCGATGCCCTTGTCCGCATAGTCGGCGAGCTTCTTCGCGGGCTCCGGGAACTTGGCCAGGTCCCAGGTCAGGCTCCCCATGCGGCTGGGCTTGGTGCCGATGGCCGGGACCCCGCCGAACCACTGAAGGTCCAGCACGAAGCCGTCCACCGGAAAGCCGTCGGCGCGCAGGGCCGCGAGCTTATCGTCGATCTCCTGCCAGTTGTCGTAGCCGTATTCCGAGACCCATAAACCGAACATCTTCTTCGGCGGCACCGGCGGGCGGCCGGTCAGTTCCATATAGTCCTGGCGCAGATTGGGCAGGTCCGCACCGGTCATGAGATAGCCCCGGATCTGGTCGCCCCAGGTCTCGACCTGCCAGGGGTTCCCGGAGAAGTCCCAGCGCTGTTTGTAGACCTGGTCCAGGAACAGCGCATAGTTCGCGCTCCCGGCCCCCAGGGCATAGAGGATCGGGAACTGGGCGTTGCCGGCCGCGCCGCCGTTGAAGCCGATCATCTGGTTGCCGTAGTTGTCCCCCGGCTGGCGGACCTGATGATTGGCCGTGGTCCAATTACCGTCCGGATTGCCGGGGGTGATCAACTGCTCACCCAGGCCGTAGGCATCCTGCATACTGCCGGGGGCCAGCGTCAGGCCCTTCCAGTCCTGGGCGAGATTGAGCGGGCACAGGGTGGTCAGGGCCAGGCCCCGGACCTTGTCGGTCACGGCCAGACAGAGGCTGGTCGGGTCCACGACCACCTTCATCTCGGCCGTGTTCAGGGTGGTGCCCCCCGGTCCCGACTTGGTGAAGCTCGCGGGACCCGGATAATTGGTCTTGGCGACCTGGGGTGCGGTCGCGAGCGCCGTCGCGGTAGCGGGTCCCGGTCCCTTGGCCGAGACCTCGAAGTGGACCAGGTCATCGCGCAGAAACTCCAGGATCAGGTACTGGTCCCCGGACTGGAACTTGACCCGCTCAACCGCCGCAAGGGCGCTCGAGGGTAGGCACCAGGCCAGGGCCAGCAGGGCGGTGCCGACGGCGGCCTGGGGCAGTTTGAGACGCACGGGTCGCCGGTTGGTCGACTGGGTTTGCGTAACGGATGGTTGCAGGCGCGGCGCGGGCCGCGGCCGATGGCGCCGGTCGGGCCGGTCGCCGGAGGCAGGAATTTTCATGTCGTCAGCTCCTCGTCGGGCGCATCGGCGCCCCGTCTTGGGTCGATGGCAAGACCACGCGGGATGCGTCGTCTGCGGGTTCCGTGCGGCCAGCAACCGCGTCCATGACTGACCTCGAGGGCCCTGATGGCGGGCACCGGGTTCTATGGCTTCCCTGAGCGGGGGCGGCGTCCCGGCACCGGGTACCGGAGCGGGACGGCGCGCCCTGGGGGTGACTATCGCAGCCTTGTTTGTGCCTGGAAAGACGCTCAGGCACCCGGGCGTCTGTCGGATTTTTCTCAAGCTGACGCAATCGCTCGGACCATTGGCGTAGGGTGCGCCGTGCGCACCTTGAGAGGTCCCGGTTGATCGCCGCGGCCAGGGTTTCGGTTGGTGCTATGAGGCGCATGGCGGCCTTGATCAGAACTCCGGCCACGGCACCCTTGCGGCAACCCGTCGCGGCCTGGGGGCCGCTCCTACA
>NZ_CAIKKU010000632.1 GCF_903828115.1 uncultured Thiodictyon sp.
GTCATCGGCCAGGCCTGCGAGTTCGATTACTCCGGCGCCCAGGCCTGCAAGGCGCTGCGCGAGGAGGGCTTTCGGGTCATCCTGGTGAACAGCAATCCGGCCACCATCATGACCGACCCGGAGATGGCCGACGCCACCTATATCGAGCCGGTCACCTGGCGCGCGGTGGCCGCCATCATCGAGAAAGAGCGCCCCGACGCGCTGCTGCCCACCATGGGCGGGCAGACGGCGCTCAACTGCGCGCTCGACCTGGTGCGCCGGGGCGTGCTGGAGCGCTTCGGGGTGGAACTGATCGGCGCCTCGCGCGAGGCCATCGACAAGGCCGAGGACCGCGACCTGTTTCGCAAGGCGATGCGCAAGATCGGGCTCGACATGCCCCGCTCGGCCATCGCCCACAGCCTGGAGGAGGCGATCCAGGTCCAGGCCTCCATCGGCTACCCGTCCATCATCCGGCCCTCCTTCACCATGGGCGGGAGCGGCGGCGGGATCGCCTACAATGAGGAGGAGTTCGAGGAGATCTGCCGCCGCGGACTGGACCTGTCGCCGACCCACGAGCTGTTGATCGAGGAGTCGGCCCTGGGTTGGAAGGAATACGAGATGGAGGTGGTCCGCGACCACACCGACAATTGCATCATCATCTGCTCCATCGAGAACTTCGACCCGATGGGGGTGCATACCGGGGACTCCATCACGGTCGCCCCGGCCCAGACCCTGACCGACAAGGAATACCAGATCATGCGCGACGCCTCGCTCAAGGTGCTGCGTGAGATCGGGGTGGATACGGGCGGCTCCAACGTCCAGTTCGCCATCAATCCCGACGACGGGCGCATGATCATCATCGAGATGAATCCGCGCGTCTCGCGCTCCTCGGCCCTGGCCTCCAAGGCGACGGGGTTTCCCATTGCCAAGGTCGCGGCCAAACTCGCGGTGGGCTATACGCTCGATGAACTGCGCAATGACATCACCGGTGGGGCGACGCCGGCCTCGTTCGAGCCGTCGATCGACTATGTGGTCACCAAGATCCCGCGCTTCGCCTTTGAGAAGTTCCCCCAGGCCAATCCGCGGCTTACCACCCAGATGAAATCGGTAGGGGAGGTGATGGCCATCGGGCGCACCTTCCAGGAATCGCTGCAAAAGGCCCTGCGCGGGCTGGAGACGGACCGCTATGGGCTCGACGAGGTCGTCGACCTCAAGCACCCGGAGGCCCGCAATACGATCAAGCACGAGTTGCGCCAGGCCGGGTCCGAGCGCATCTTCTATCTGGCGGACGCCTTCCGCGCCGGGATGGACTGCCGGGAGATCTATTCACTGTGTCAGATCGACCCCTGGTTCCTGGCCCAGATTCATGACCTGGTCGAGACCGAGGCTCAGGTCCGCCAGGCCGGTGTGGCGGCACTGGACGCGCAGCGACTCTATGCACTGAAGCGCCAGGGCTTCTCCGATCGCCGCCTGGCGCGCCTGACCGCCGCCACCGAGCAGGAGATCCGGGAACTGCGCCATTCACTCGGGGTGCGCCCCGTCTATAAGCGAGTCGACACCTGCGCCGCCGAGTTCGCCTCCAGCACCGCCTACCTCTACTCCACCTATGAGGAGGAGTGCGAGGCGCAGCCCACCGACCGGCAGAAAATCATGGTGCTGGGCGGCGGTCCGAATCGCATCGGTCAGGGGATCGAGTTCGACTATTGCTGCGTCCACGCCGCCCTGGCACTGCGCGAGGACGGCTATGAGACCATCATGGTCAACTGCAACCCGGAGACCGTCTCGACCGATTATGATACCTCCGACCGGCTCTATTTCGAGCCCCTGACCCTGGAGGACGTACTGGAGATCGTGGACAAGGAGAAGCCGCTCGGTGTCATCGTCCAGTACGGCGGTCAGACCCCGCTCAAGCTCGCCCGGGCCCTGGAGGCCAACGGGGTGCCCATCATCGGTACCACCCCGGACGCCATCGATCGGGCCGAGGACCGCGAGCGCTTCCAGCAGTTGATCCACCAACTGGGGCTGATGCAGCCGCCCAACGCCACCGCCCGCAGCGAGGCGGAGGCGGTGGCCAAGGCCGCCGCCATCGGCTATCCGCTGGTGGTGCGCCCGTCCTATGTCCTGGGCGGGCGGGCGATGGAAATCGTCTTCGATGAGATCGAGTTGGCCCGTTATATGAAGTACGCGGTGCGCGTCTCCAATGAGTCACCGGTGCTCCTGGACCGCTTCCTGGAAGACGCCATCGAGGTCGATGTCGATGCCATCTGCGACGGCAAGGACGTGCTGATCGGCGGCATCATGGAGCATATCGAGCAGGCCGGGGTGCATTCGGGTGACTCGGCCTGCTCGCTGCCGCCCTACACCCTGTCGCAATCCACCCAGGACCGGATGCGCGTGCAGATGGCCCAGATGGCCCACGGGCTCAACGTGGTGGGGCTGATGAACGCCCAATTCGCCATCAAGGGTGACGATATCTATATCCTGGAGGTCAACCCGCGCGCCTCGCGCACCGTGCCCTTCGTCTCCAAGGCCATCGGGTTGGCCCTGGCCAAGGTCGCGGCCCGCTGTATGGTCGGCACCTCATTGGCGGCACAAGGATGCACGCGGGAAGTCCGGCCCAAACACTACTTCGTCAAGGAGGCCGTCTTCCCCTTCATCAAGTTCCCCGGGGTGGATACGGTGCTGGGGCCGGAGATGAAGTCCACCGGCGAGGTAATGGGGGTCGGCGAGTCCTTCGGCGAGGCCTATGCCAAGGCCCAGGAGGGGGCCGGCACCCTGTTGCCGGTCAAGGGCAAGGCGATGCTCAGCGTGCGCACCGCGGACCGGCCGCGCCTGATCCGGGTCGCCCGCGACCTGCTGGCCCTGGGCTTCAGCCTCTACGCCACCCGCGGCACGGCCATCTCGGTGCACGAGGCCGGGCTGCCCTGCGTGATCGTCAACAAGGTCATGGAGGGTCGGCCCCATGTGGTCGACATGATCAAGAACCGCGAGGTGAGCTTCATCGTCAATACCACCGAGGGCGCCCAGGCGATTGCCGACTCCTCCGCCATCCGCCGCGCCGCACTCCAGCACAAGGTCAGTTACACCACCACCATCGCCGGGGCCGAGGCCACCTGCCTGGCGTTGAAGCAACTCGACATCCTGAGTGTCAATCGGCTCCAGGACCTTCACTGAGGACTCCACGAATGAGCAAGGTACCTCTCACCGCCCGCGGCGCCGAGAAACTGCGTGAGGAACTGGAGCGCCTCAAGCGCATCGAGCGCCCGCGGGTCATCGAGGCGATCGCCGAGGCGCGCGCCCACGGCGACCTCAAGGAGAACGCCGAATACCACGCCGCCCGCGAACAGCAGAGTTTCATCGAGGGCCGCATCAAGGACCTGGACGGCAAGCTCTCCAATGCCCAGATCATCGACGTCACCAAGCTCCCGGCCACCGGGCGCGTCGTCTTCGGCGCCACCGTCCTGGTCCTGGAGGTCGAAAAGGACGAGGAGCGCAGCTTCCAGATCGTCGGCGACGACGAGGCGGATCTCAAGCAGGGCATGATCTCTATCAGTTCCCCCATCGCCCGCGCCCTGATCGGCAAGAGCGAGGGCGACGTCGGCGTGGTCGATGCCCCCGGGGGCAAGCGGGAGTTGGAGATGCTGGATGTCAAGTACATCTGAGCAGGAGCAGATGGTACGTTGTCGTTGTAGGTGTCGTAATCGTAATAGGAATCGTAATCGTTGTCGTAATCGAATAATCCGACCACGATTACGACAACGACAACGACAACGACCGCGTACCCGGGATCGCGGTCACCACATCAGTTTCGATCGCAGCCGTATCTACTGGACTTGCATCATCTCAGCGTTGCGCCGTGTTGCTCTTGAGAGCAAAGCCCGGCGGTGTCTTCTGCCAGGGGTAACCCTTGGCCGCCATCTCGTAGCCCAGGGCAAAGAGCTTGCGCATATACTGGGTATCGAAATCCTCCTTGCGCTGCGCCGTAAAACTGTCCGGGATGTAGGCCAGGTTGAAGTCGACACCATCGCGTTGGGTGGTGAGATAAATGCGAAAGAGATCGCCGATCCCCTGGGTCTGGATCAGCGAGGAGATCGCCCGTCCGGCGATGGTCATGGTGCTGCGATCCACCTGCGCCCATTCCGGGTCCAGCCGACTGTTGCGGATGATATAGGCCCGCCGCGCGCGCTGCTGGATGCCAAGTTTGCGCGCCCCCGCCCTGATATCGAGCGAGGCGGGGTAGACGAACACCTGTGCCGTGGCACCGCCGTCCACATGCATCTCCTGATAGCGGCGGCCGTCGACCTCGACATCGATCATGGTCGGGGGAAAGGCGCCGGGGATGGCGGCGGAGGCCACCATCAGGGTGCGAAACAGTTCCAGCGCCTTGGGATCGCGGCTCACCGCCAGCTTACTCAGGTTCCAGATGACCCCGCGGCGCGCATCGAGATCCGTGGTCCCGACCAGGAGCAGGCGCCCCTTGGCATATTCGGCGGCGATGACATCCAGGAACGCCCGATCGACATGCCGGGCGATCAGCTTCCACAGGGGGGCATTGTCGGCCATGGCGTCGCCGGTCAGCGCCACGATGAGGTTGCGCGGTTGGGCGATGTCCTTGGCGGAAATCGTCGTATAAACCTGCTTCAGCGTGGCGTCGTAGGTCGGCCCCGCAAAGGCGAAGGGTGCGGTCAGTGCCCCGGTGCTGATGCCGGTGACCAGCTTGAACGCGGGCCGGTTGCCGGCGAGGGTCCAGCCATTGAGCAGCCCGGCACCGAAGGCGCCGTCGTCACCGCCGCCGGAGATCGCGAGGAAGACGGCCGGCGGCAGCGGGCCACGGTGACCCTGGCTGGCCAGGTAGGCTTGCTCGCGGGTGACGGACTCCGCCGCTTCGCGGGCCATCGCCACCTGATCCTGTGGGTTGCCGATGCGGTACCGGATATTCGCCATTCCCGGGATCTGTGCCTGAGCCTGCAACCCTGGCGGAACGGCCGGTTGGCGGGTCAAGGTGGTGCAACCCTGGACGCATAGCAGGGCGAGCAGCCCGATCAGTGTGGTGATCGCCATGCGCCCGTTCGGTATTTTCAGTCTCATGAAGGTATGCTCAAGTTAGGGGCTCGTTGAGTTCGCTCATGCGCCGGCGATTATCATACCGGAAGCGCCGGCGCTCGGTACCGCGCCGGTGGTCACTCAGGGAATGTCGAATCAATAGGTTTCCGCGATGAACTTGAAGGGATAATCAGGTTCCCGATAGTCGTGGGGCTTCTGGCGCTGCGGCAACTCCACCCGGTCCCGCGGCAACTCCTCATAAGGGATCTGGTCGAGCAGATGGGTGATGATATTAAGCCGTGCACGCTTCTTGTCGTCCGACCTGGCCACATACCAGGGTGCAAACGCGGTATCGGTGGCCGCAAACATCGCGTCGCGCGCCCGGGAGTAGTCATACCAGCGGCTGTAGGACTTGAGATCCATCGGCGTGAGCTTCCAAACCTTGCGCCCGTCCTCGATCCGCGCGGAAAGTCGGCGTGTCTGCTCCTCGGGGGTGACCTCCAGCCAGTATTTGAGCAGGATGATCCCGGAATCCACCATCGCCTGCTCGACCGCCGGGACCAGGGTCAGGAATCGCTCCGCCTGGTCATCGGTGCAGAAACCCATGACCCGCTCCACGCCGGCCCGGTTGTACCAACTGCGATCGAAGATCACGACCTCGCCGGCGGCCGGGAAGTGCGCCATGTAGCGCTGCACATACATCTGGCTCTTCTCGCGGTCCGTCGGCGCGGGGAGCGCAACGACCCGAAAGACCCGCGGGCTCACGCGCTCGGTGATCGCCTTGATAGTGCCGCCCTTGCCCGCCCCGTCGCGCCCTTCAAAGACGATGCAGACCTTGAGGCCCCGGTGAACGACCCACTGCTGGAGCTTCACCAACTCGGCATGCAGCCCCGCCAGCGCGGCATCGTACTGTTTCGGTTTCAGCTTCTCTGGGGTCTGCGTTCCGTCGGGCTGCGCCTTCTCGATCTCCACCGGTGCCTTTTTGGTCGGTGTCTTGGGTGGCTTGGACTTCACGGATTCATCTCCTGGGGTTGGTCCGACGCGCCCGCCTGCGAGCGGTAACGCTCCAC
Source organism: uncultured Thiodictyon sp. (assembly GCF_903828115.1). Lineage (GTDB taxonomy): Bacteria > Pseudomonadota > Gammaproteobacteria > Chromatiales > Chromatiaceae > Thiodictyon. The sequence continues at coordinate 6,093 of NZ_CAIKKU010000632.1, forward strand.
GGCCGTCGGCAGATTGAACAGCATCCGCTCGCGACCCAGCGTCGCGCCGAGCGGCGAGCGCTGAACCATACCGAGCGCCTGCGGATTGAGCGCCACCAGCCAGAGCAGGCCGCCGCGGCTGCGCAGCAGCTCCTCGCCCTCGATCAGCATTTTGAGCGCCGAGTATTCGATGTCGGGCACCGCGCTGAAGTCGAGCGCCACGACCCGTGGCGCGGTGGCATCAATGAGTGCCCACAGCTGCTCGCCGATGCGCTGGGCGTTGGCGAAGAAGATCTGTCCCTCAGGGCGCACGAGCAGCAGCCCGGGGACGCTCTCATCCTCTGGATGGTCATCAGACCTTGGGCGAAACACGTCGGTGCCGGGCTTGCGACCGAGGACGTAGAGGCGGGGGTGGGCGGCCTGATAGGCTAGGGCGACCAATGAGACGATGATCGCCACCGCGATCCCCTTGAGCGTCCCGAGCAGCACCACCCCGGCACCGGCCGTCAGCGCCCAGAGGAACTCCATGCGCCTGATCCGCAGGATGTCACGGAACTCCGTCGGCTGGATCAGGCCGATCGAGTACACGATCACCACGGCCGCCAGGGTCGCCTGCGGCATCAGCCCCATCAGCGGTGCGAGCAGGACCAGGGTCGCCACGGCGACCGCGGCCGTCGTCAACCCCGCGATCTGGGTGCGGGCCCCGGCGCGCCGATTCACCGCCGTCTGCGAGGTGCCGCCGCCCGCGGGCATGCAGCTGAAGAAACCGCCGACGACATTGCCGAGGCCCGTGGCCAGCAACTCCCGGTTCGGCGCGGGGCGCGGCTCGCCGCGCCCCGCGAAGGCCCGCGCCGCGGCGATGGACTCGGTGAAGCTCATCAGGGCGATGCCGAGTGCGCCGGGCCAGAGCTGCTCGACCAGCCCCAGGCTCGGCGCGGTGAAGGGCGGCAGCCCTTGGGGGATGTGGCCCACCGTCTCTACGCCAAGACTCTGCAGCGACAGCAGGCCCGAGGCGGCAATACCGAGTGCGACGGCGACCAGCGGTGCCGGGGCGCGCGGGGCGAACCGCTCGATCCCCACCAGGAGGATCAGCATCGCGGCGCCGACCGCAAGCGTCGCCAGCGAGGTCTCAGGCAGATGGTGAACGAGCGCGAGCAGGTTTTGCAGGAACGAGCCCTTGTCGAAATGGATGCCGAGTAGCTTCGGCACCTGATCCAGCACGATGATGAGCCCCACCCCCGCCTTGAAGCCGGTCAGCACCGGCTCGGAGATGAAGCTGGCAACGACCCCCAGGCGCAGGATCGCGGCCAGGATCAGCATGACCCCGACCAGGAGGGCAAGGGTCGCGGAGGCAGTCAGCAGCCCCGCCGCATCCCCGCCCGGCACCACCAACGCGAGTTGGGTCCCGGTCAGGATCGCCAGCGTGGTGGTGGTGCTGACGCTCAATGGCCGCGAGGTCCCCAGGATCGCGTAGATCACCATGGGGATGAAGGCGGTGTAGAGACCCACCTCGACCGGCAGCCCGGCGACCGTGGCATAGGCCATGGCCTTGGGGACGACCACCGCCGCGGTGGTCAAACCGGCGACGAGATCAGGGCGCAGCCACTCACCGCGGTAACCGCGGATCCAGTCGAGGACGGGCAGGCCGCCCTGTGAAGCGTTAGCTCCCACCGTATGCACTCCTCACTGTTTGGTCAACCGAGTTCTCGCCCCGCCCCTGCCGTTGGTGGGCACAGAGATCGGAGCCGCGAGCAGCCGCGATACGAGGGCGAAGACCATCGCGCTCGACCGTTCAGCGCCCGTTGAGCGTTTCGTCCGGCCAGTAGCGGGAACCGGTCAGCTTGGCTGCGACCTTCCATCCCTTGCCGGTCAACACGAACACCGCCTTGCCGTCGGTGAAGCGCAGCCCGACCTGCTTCTTTTCATCGCCCGCCATGGCGCCCACCGCGGCCGATGCGTCCAGGCCCTTGGCAACGAATGAATCGAAGCTGGCGCGGTCCTCGAACAGGATCACGAGCTGGGAGGCGAAGCCGCCGAGTCCAACGCTCAAGCCCGCGCCGGTGGTCGCCATCTTCATGTAAACACGCGAGCCGGACTTGGCGTCGACCGCGACTCCGCGCCCGTAGCCCGCGACGACGTAGAAGCTCGCCTCCCGTTTGTCGAAAACCGCATAGCCGGCGCTCCGCTTGAACAAGGCGCGACTGCCCGGCTCCTGAGCAAACAGCCGCCGCAGCGTGGTCTTGGCCATCGTATCAAGTTTGGCCCGGGTCGCCGCGGGCGTGGCCTCGTCGCTCAGACTCTTCTTGGTCGAATCCACCGTGCCCTTGACTGCGCCAGCGGCCTTGCCCGCCGCCGCCCCGGCGGTATCCACCGCACCCTTGGCCGTATCGCCGACCGCTTTCGCGGCCTTCGCCGTGCCTTCTTTCAGGCTGTCGAAGAGCTCGGCGCTCGCGAGCGGGGGTGCGAGCACGAGCAACAGTGCGACAAGAGAATGGATTTTCATCTGTCTAAAGACTCCGATACGGATGGGAACGTCCAGGTGATAGGCCCGGTCTTGACGAGCTGCCGCCCGGGCTCGCCCAGCTTCTTGCGGTAACGCACAAGCTGAATCAGGTCCGAGCTGACCTGCGGATTACTGGTGAAATACGAGTGCCCGAAGAAATCGGTGCGCTTGCCCAGGTAAGAGATCATGTCCATGCGTCCCAATGCCTCCATGTAGCGCTGACCCTTCTCGGGGATGTCCTCGGGCCGCATCTGGCCCACCCGGTTGCGGCTGCGGAACAGGATCTGCGAGACCCGCAGCGCCCGGTCGTCGGGCGCCGTGTAGATGGTCAGCCGGCCCTTCAGGACACGCGGCAGCTTGCCCTCGGGCCACACCGTGACCAGGTCGGGATCGGAGAGAAAACCGGTAAGCTGCTGGGCGGCGATGTCCAGATCGATGTCCGGGGAGAGCAGCACCAGGTTGTCGATCTTGTACAGATCGACCGGCTCCTTGCCGGCGGCGATCGCCTCGAGCCCCAGCTCGCGCACCGCCTTGAGGGTCAGCGCGGTGCCGCGGCTGTGGGCCAGGATCTGCACCCTCTCCACCCCGGGGGTCGTCGCGAGCATGCGCAGGCTCTTCTTGAGATGCTCCACCGCGAAGTCAGCGGACTCGGTGGTGCTGGTGTAGGAGGTCAAGAAGTTGCCGCTGGCGGAGGCCGGCCAGGTGAAGAAGGCGCATACCTGCTCCCGGCCGAGGAAGTGGCAGAGCTCTGCGGCGGTATAGGCCGCGGTGGCGAAGGTCTCGTTGAAGCCGTGCACGTAGAGCAGGACTTCCTTCTTGGGTGCGGCGGCGAGCCGGCGCTGGACCTCACCCTGGAGCCTACCCTTGGCCTCGTAGTGGCTCGCCAGCTCGGCACGATCCCGCAGCAGCTTCCCGTTCTCTGCCCGGTGCAAACGATAGGGCTCAATGGGGAAGGCCCCCAGCTCCCGCACCTGACCCAGTTCCAGATCGACCTGGCGCGTACGCTTGGCCAGTTGGCTTTGCTGCGTCATGGTCTCCCAGTCCAGCCCCGGCACCACGCGGACCTGGGCGGAGCCGAAGGCGATGCGCCGGGCGCGGTCTTGGCCGTAGGTCAACGGGCCCTGGTCCGTGTCCTGCGCTGCCAGTTCCGCGGCCGTCGGCGGTGCCCGGTCGGTGATGTAGAGGAGATCCAGGTCCGGGCTGCGGCGCGCCTCCTTGGGTAGATCGAAGACCGGCTGGCCGCCTGGCAGTTGGTACAGGGTCGGGGTCGGCATCAGTTGGCGCGCGCTGGTGGCGCAGCCGCCGATCAGTAGGGCGGCCAGCAGTCCGGCGGCGACCTCGGCGGGTCTCAACAACATCGTATGGATTCCACAGGAGCGTGACGCTGGCCCGGCGCCGCGGGCAACGGTTGAATCGGAGTATGCACGACGCGCGCCGACCGCAGGGCCGGCGCGCGTCGTGCCATCGTCAATGCCCGCCGAAGACCAGCACCTGCATCGGCAGCAGCAGGGCCTGGATGCGCAGGATCATCGCGTGCACGAGGCCGACCGTATCGATGGCGTGCAGCCCGAAGCGGTGCAGCGCGCCGATATCGTTGGACTGCAGCGCCTCGTAATTGCTGGTATAGGCGTTGGCGATACAACTGCCGCCCTGCGGCAGGGCGTCGAGCTGACCCGGGTAGAGCGGCTCCATGATGACCGTAATGGTGCCGGGGACGGCCATCTGCTGGACATCGAGCAGTTGGTCGGTCTGGCGCACTTGGCCGGAGGCGATGACATTCTGGACCTCGGTCACGACCACCGGGACGATCCGCCAGGGCATGGCGATGCAGGTGACCTCGCCGATCATGCCCACCTTCATCACCTGCGCCTCGATCTGCCCGAACCCGGCCACCAGGCCGGTGGCGCGGCGCTCCGGCACCAGGATGCCGGCCGGTTTGACCATCGGGTTGACCACGTCGCCCGGCCGCAGCGCGAACTGTTGCAAGATGCCGTCGGTCCCGGCCACGACCAGGGTCTTCTTGAGGTCCACCTGGGCCTCGCGGAGCGCCGCCTCGGCGCTCGCCTTCTCCGCCGGGAGCTTGTCCTCAAGCTCCGACAGGGTGCCGGTGCGGGCCGCCACCGCGGCCTCGACGGCACCCTCCTGGGTGTCGACCTGCACGCGCATCCGCTCGATATCGCGCACCGCAACCGATCCGGGGCTGCGGCGCTGCACTTGCTCCCGGGCCGCGAGTTCGTCGACGGCCTGCTTGAGCGCGGCGCGCGCCTGGACGACCCGCGCATCCGCCTCCGCCAACTGGGACTTGGCCCCGACCATGGCGGCCTCGACCTCAGCGATCTTGCGTTGGGCCGTGGCCGCCGCCGCCTCCTGCTCGGTGCTGTCCAGCCGGAACAAGGGTTGCCCGGCCTTCACCCGTTCGTTGAGTTCGACGAAGGTCTCGGCCACCCGGCCGACCTTCTCCGGCATGATGGTCACGGTGCGAAACATCGAGTTGGCGGACTTGGTCGCGGGATGAAAGTAGAAGATGGTGGTGATCAGGCTGAGTGTCAGCAGCAGGCAGAGGGTGATCCCCCAGCGCAGCTCGAACCAGACGGTGAACAGATTGATCTCGTGCCCCAGCCGCTTGCCCTGTACGAAGCGGCGATAGAGGAAGTCCGGCAGGATGGTTAGCATCGAACAGAGGAATAGCTCGACCATGGCTTAAACCTCCCGCGGCTCGGTAGGCGGGGCCGTGCCCGGTGGCGGCGCCTCCGGGACCGCGGCCTTAACCGGAGCCGGCGCCGGGGGCTCGGCGCCGCCGGCCATCCGGTCGAGCGAACGGGCGATCGATACCAGCGGGGTCATGAAGTCCGGCATGGGCAGGAGGGCGAGCAACAGCCCGGCGATCCAGAAGGCGTGGTTGTGGGTGAAGAGCGCCAGCAGCGCCAGCACCGCGACGATCTCCATCTGCACCTTCTGCCCGCGATGCGCCATCTGCTCCGGAAGCGCATGGAGCTTGAAGTAAAAGATCCCGATGCCGATCACGGCGAGCAGCACGAAAATGGCCATCACCACGAACAGTACGTCGGTCTCCCCCGGCGCCGTGACGAAGGCGGGCAAGTGGTGCGTTGCGGCCGGGTGTAGCGGCTCCGCCATCAGTGTATCTCCAACTCGAACGTGTGTAGGTCGGGACCGGGTTTCATACCGGTCCTTGGGGTCCTCGAGGTCCCGGTAGAGCTGGCCAGCGATGCAATCGAGCAAAAACCCCATTCCCGGCCGCCATCCCACCGACTGATCGGCAGGTCGCCGGGCAGGATCTCCGCGGCGACCATCCCGGCATAGTTGACCGGGTCCTTGGCGCTGCCGAACGCGGGAGCGTAGCACACTTCGGCGTCGTCGAGATCGTCGCTGGCTGCGCCCGGCTGGATGGCTATGGCCATGGCACTGATCGGCTTGTCCGCCGCCCCCCGGTCCGTGCCGAGCGCTCGACGGCGTTGCCCGTCGGATCGTCGCGCTTGGCCTCTGCGTGGTCTCGCCGCTCGTGCAGTTGGAACCCAACACCTGTCCGGACGCTCGGGGTCAGCACCCGTCGTCAGGCCCTCGCCCTTGGAACCTCGGGTGCAACCCCCCGAGGTTGACCCGCGGGGGCTCGGGGGTGTCCAGGGTGCCTGCGAAGTCGGCCTATCTCGCCCTGTTGTGATAACCTGACCAAGGCTCGCAATGATCCAACATGCTACCGGAGGCCGAGCCCGAACGCGAGGACCCGGAGCCTCTGCAGTCGCGCAACGCCTGCTCTACCGGTTCGACCCGGCCGCGCTACTGATCCAGCGCGAGCAGGATGGGGGAAGCCGATTCCCCGAGCGAGGTTCCAACCGCCCGCTGTCTACACTTTATCGCTTAAGGATCCATCATGAATAATCCCACTCTCGGGCGTGTGTTGCGAGCGCATCTCGGCCGCGCCGCGCTGCTGCTGTGTCTTGGCGGTGCCGGGCCCGTCGCGGCCCGGACGCTGGAGGTGGGGCCTGACAAGCCATTCCAACTGCCCTCCGCCGCGGCCGCGCAGGCGCAGGACGGCGACCTGATCCGGATCGCGCCGGGCCGGTATGTCGACTGCGCGGTGTGGAAGGCGAATAACCTGGTCATCACGGGGACGGGGCGGGCGCAGGACACGGTGATCGCCGACCAGTCCTGCGGCGGCAAAGGGCTGTTCCTCACGGATGGCACCGGCATCACGATACGCAACCTGACCCTGACCGGCGCGCGCGTGCCGAGCAGGAATGGGGCTGGTATCCGTATGCAGGCCGACAATCTCACCGTCGAGGGGGTGCGCTTCATCGACAATGAGAACGGGATCCTGGTCAATACGGATGTGCACGGCTGGCTGCTGGTGCGCGACAGCGAATTCGTACTCAACGGCATCTGCTCGCCGTGCGGGCACGGGATCTATGCCGGCCCTATCGACTTGGTGCGCGTCGAGCGCTCCAGGTTCTTCCAAACGCGCGAAGGGCACCATATCAAGTCGCGCGCAATGCGTACAGAGGTGATCGACAGCGACCTTCAGGACGGGCCCGATGGTACCTCGAGCTACCAGATCGAGGCGCCCAACGGCGGGGCGGTGGTGGTGCGCGGTTGTACCATTGAGAAGGGTCCGAAGAGCGAGAACCACACCGGCGCGATCGTCATCGGCAAGGAGGGCGTGAAGCATCCGACGCCCGAGATCCTGGTCGAGAACAACCGCTTTCGGGTCGATGGGGACTACCATTCGTTTCTGGTTGTCAACGAGGCCGTGACCGGCGCCGTGCTCAAGGGCAACCGCCTGTCGGGTTCGGCCAAGGCGCTGCTTGGCAATGGTGAGGTCCACTGAACGCGACGCGGGAGCGGGTTGTCGTTGTTGTGGTCGTATTCGTGGTTGTCGTAGCGCCCCTGTTTCTCTCGCACGCCAGATGGCCTCGCTTGTCGGATTTCGAAAACGAAACCGACAACGACAACGATTGCGGCCATGTTCAACTTTTTCTTGACTCGTTACTAAGAGGTTGCGGTCCAGTATGATGGGGTCGGCAACGCACTTGAGACATCCATGGACTTCGACACCCTCGACACCCTGCGCACCCACCACCCCGGCTGGCGGCTGTTGCGCTCTGACCATGCCCCGCTGGTGGCGAGCTTTCTGGCGCGTGTGTTCATCGCGCCGAACGTGCGGGTAATGGCGGCGGCCGATCTGGCCGAGGCGCTCGAGGACGCGTTGTACGAACTGCGCGTGCGCCTGGGCGCGGACGCCTTCCCGAAGTCCGCGCTCAGCTACCTGAATGACTGGGCCAGTCCCGACAAGGGCTGGCTGCGCAAGTTCTACGCCCAGGGCTCGGACGAGCCGCAATTCGACCTGACACCGGCGACCGAGAAGGCCATCGCCTGGCTTGCCACCCTGACCGAACGCGCCTTCGTCGGTACCGAGTCGCGCCTGTTGACGCTGTTTGCCTTACTCAAGCAGATGTCCGAGGGGAGCGAGTCGGACCCGGCCAAGCGCATCGCCGACCTGCATCAGCGACGCGACGCGCTCGACGCCGAGATCGCCCGGGTCGCGGCGGGCGATCTGCCGCTGTTGGACGACACCGCGGTCAAGGATCGCTTCCAGCAGTTCACCCAACTGGCCCGCGACCTGCTGAGTGACTTTCGTGAGGTGGAATACAACTTCCGCCTGCTGGATCGGCGGGTGCGTGAGCGTATTGCGCTCTGGGAGGGTGCCAAGGGGGCGCTGCTGGAGGAGATCATGGGTGAGCGCGATGCGATCGCCGACTCCGACCAGGGGCGCAGCTTCCGCGCCTTCTGGGACTTTCTGATGTCCAGCAGCCGGCAGGAGGAATTGACCGAACTGCTGGCGCGGGTCCTGGACCTGCCGCCGGTGGCCCAATTGAAGCCGGACCCGCGCACCAGGCGGGTCCACTACGACTGGCTGGAGGCCGGCGAGCATACCCAACGCACCGTGGCGCAGCTCTCGCAGCAACTACGGCGCTTTTTGGACGACCAGGCATGGCTTGAAAACCGTCGCATCATGGATATCCTGCACGGTATCGAGGCCAAGGCCCTGGCGTTGCGCGACACCCCGCCCCCAGGCGAGCTGGTGAGTATCGCGGAATCTGCCGCCACGGTCGAATTGCCCCTGGAGCGGCCCCTGTTCACGCCGGCCCGGCGGCCGCTGATCGCGGATATCGTCCCGGAGGCGGGCGATTCCGATTGCGATGCGGCCGGGCTTTACGATCAAATCGTGGTCGACCGCGCCCGGCTTGCCCGCCATATCCGCCACGCCTTGCAGGATCGGGCGCAAGTCACGCTACGCGAACTGACGCAGACCCAGCCCTTGCAGCAGGGCCTGGCGGAACTGGTGGCCTATCTGCAGTTGGGCAGCGAGTCATTCAAGATCGCGGTCGATGAGGACACCCAGGAACTGATCGTCTGGCAGGCCGTGACGAGCGGCGGCGAACCGATTGAAAGGCGCGCCCGGCTGCCGCGCGTCATCTTTGTGAGGTGAGGCGATGGAAGAACCAACCCCGGTCGGTACCGGCGTGGACCTGTCGGCGCTCGCGATCACCCTGCTCAAGGGGGTGATCTATCGCGAGGGTGACGAGCGCCTGTGGGGCGGCCTGCTCAACCTGCAGGCCCGGGTGCGCGATTATGTTGCGATCCTGGGCCTCGACCTGGTGCTCGACGAGGCCGAGGGCTATGCCTTCCTGAAGAGCCGCCCCGAGACGGCCGAGGACGAGGCCCCGGTGAAACTGCCCCGCCTGGTCGCGCGGCGGCCCCTGTCATTCCCCGTCAGTCTGTTGCTGGCCCTGCTGCGCAAGAAGCTGGCCGAGTCCGATGCCGGTGGGGGCGATACCAGGCTGGTGCTGACGCGCGAGGACATCGTCGAACTGGTGCGGGTGTTCCTGCCCGACAGCAGCAACGAGGCCAGGCTCATCGACCAGATCGATACGCACCTGAACAAGGTCATCGAACTGGGATTCGTGCGCCGCCTGAAGGCGGCCGGCAGCCCGTCCGGCTTCGAGGTGCGGCGCATCCTCAAGGCCTTTGTCGATGCCCAATGGCTGGCGGACTTCGACGCGCGGCTGGCCGACTATCAGGCCCAGCTCGCGGGGGCGGCGGACGCGACTGATGATGAATGAGCCCTTGACCCTGGATCTGGATTTCGTCGCTGACGATACCCTGGCGGGCTTTCGCCTTCAGCGGCTCGAGGTCTTCAACTGGGGCACCTTCGATGAACGCCTGTGGACCCTGCACCTCGACGGCAAGAACTGCCTGCTGACCGGTGATATCGGCTCCGGTAAGTCGACCCTGGTGGACGCCATCACCACCCTGCTGGTGCCGGTGCAACGTATCGCCTTCAACAAGGCCGCTGGGGCGGACAGCAAGGAGCGAACGCTGCGCTCCTATGTGCTTGGGCACTACAAGTCGGAACGCAACGAGGTGACCGGAACAGCCAAGCCGGTGGCGCTGCGCGATCACAACAGCTATTCGGTCATTCTGGGTGTCTTCCACAACGCGGGCTATGACCAGACGGTGACGCTGGCCCAGGTGTTCTGGATGAAGGAGGCGCAGGGTCAGCCGGCGCGCTTCTTCGTCGGTGCGGAGCGCGACCTGTCGATTGCCGCGGATTTTACGCGGTTCGGGACCGACATCGCCCAATTGCGTAAGAAGCTGCGCCGCCTGGGCGCCGAGATCGAGGACAGTTTTCCCGCGTACGGTGCCTGGTTCAGGCGCCGCTTCGGCATCGACAACGAACAGGCCCTGGACCTCTTTCTCCAGACCGTCTCGATGAAGTCGGTCGGCAACCTCACCGACTTCGTGCGCAGTCACATGCTGGAGCCCTTCGACGTAGGCCCCCGCATCGCGGCCCTGATCACCCACTTCGACGACCTCAACCGGGCGCACGAGGCCGTGCTCAAGGCCAAGCATCAGGTGGAACTGCTCAACCCGCTGGTCGCCGATTGTGACCGCCACCGCGTACAGGCGGCCGAACTCGAGGACCTGCGCGCCTGCCGCGAGGCCCTGCGACCCTATTTCGCGGAATTGAAACTCGAGCTGTTGGACCGGCGGCTGCAACTGCTGACCGAGGATCAGGCGCGCCTCACGGCGCAGAAGACGCGGCGCGCCGAGCAACGCGATCAGGAGCGCGCCGAACTGGATCGGCTCAAAGGTGCGGTCGCGGACAACGGCGGCGACCGCCTGGAGCAGTTGGCCATCCAGTGCCGGGATCAGGAACGCGAGCGTGACCGCCGCCGACAACGTGCCCAGCGCCATGCCGAACTGCTCGCGGCCATCGGTGAGTCACCGACCGTCGAGGAGGCCACTTTCGCGACCCAGCGGCATCGATTGGCGCAACGGCGCGAGGATCTCAGCCGGCAGGAAAGCGACGTGCAGAATCAACTCACCGAATGGGGCGTGTCGCTGCGCGAGGGCCGCCGCGAGCACCAGACGCTCATTGATGAGATCGCCAGCCTCAAGGCCCGGCAAAGCAATATCCCGTCCTCGCAGGTGGCGATGCGCTCGGCCATCTGCACTGCACTGGGGCTCGACGCCGAGGCCATGCCCTTTGCCGGTGAACTGCTCCAGGTGCGCGAGGAGGCGCGCGACTGGGAAGGCGCGATCGAACGGGTTCTGCACAACTTCGCCCTGTCGCTCCTGGTGCCGGATGCGCAGTATCCGCAGGTCGCCGACTGGGTGGATCGCACCCATCTGGCCGGGCGCCTGGTGTATTTTCGGGTGCGTCCCGGCAGAACCGCCGACGCCCAGCCATTGCACCGCGATTCATTGGTCCGTCAACTCGCCATTCGCTCGGATTCGGCCTTCTATGACTGGCTGGAGCCTGAGCTCGCGCGGCGCTTCGACTATGCCTGTTGCGCCACCCCGGAACAGTTTCGCCGCGAAACCCGCGCCCTGACCCGCAGCGGTCAGGTCAAGACGCCGGGGGAGCGTCACGAGAAGGACGATCGTCACCGGCTCGATGACCGGGGCCGCTATGTGCTGGGCTGGAGCAACGCGGCCAAGATCGCGGCACTTCAGGTGCAGCAGCAGGGGCTCGAGACACGGCTCGGCGGGATCGGGGCCTCCATTGCCAAGGCGCAGGCCGAACAGTCACAGTTGCGTCGGCTACTCGAGACCCTGGCAGCCCTGCATGAATTCGACACCTTTCGTGATCTCGACTGGCCGACCTGCGCGACGACCATCGCGCGCCTGCAAGACGAGCGGGCGCGTCTGGAGGCTGCCAGCGACCTCCTGCGCGAACTCGCGTCCCAGCTTGCCGCGGCCCAGACGGCCTTGAGTGCGAGCGAGGCGGGCTTGTCGGCACTGGACAAGGAACTGGGCAGTGTGGAAACCCGCCAAGAGACCGCCGCGGCGCTGCGTTTACAGACCGCCGCATTGGCCGTCGGGATTGACGAGGCGCTGCGTCTGCGGCTGACGGGACTGCGTGCGCAGGTGTTGGGCGAGCACCAGCTTGCCATTGAGTCGTGCGACAACCGTGAGCGTGACCTGCGTGACGGCCTGCAGCAGCGCATGGACACCGAGGCCCGAGCGCTCTCCCGGTTGGCCGAGCGAATCATCAAGGCAATGTCGGCCTTCAAGGACGCCTACCGGCTCGAGACCGCCGAGTTCGATGCCAGTCTGGAGGCCGCATTCGAGTATCGCAAGCTCCTGGATCAGTTGGGCCGGGACGATCTGCCGCGTTTCGAGGAACGCTTCAAGGAGCTCCTGAACGTCAATACGATCAACGAGATCGCCAACTTCAATGCGCAGCTCGCGCGCGAGCGCGAGACCATCCGCGAACGCCTGGCCCGTATCAATGAGTCGCTCACCCAGATCGATTACAATCCGGGGCGCTATATCGTGCTGGAATCCCAGATCAGCCCCGATACCGAGATCCGGGACTTTCAGGGCGACCTGCGCGCCTGCACCGAAGGGGCACTGACCGGCTCCGAGGACGCGCAGTATTCGGAAGCCAAGTTCCTGCAGGTCAAGGCCATCATCGACCGCTTCCGCGGACGCGAGGGCACCTCGGAACAGGACCGGCGCTGGACCGCCAAGGTAACCGATGTGCGCAACTGGTTCCTGTTCGCCGCCAGCGAGCGTTGGCGCGAGGACGGGACCGAGCATGAGCACTATTCGGACTCCGGCGGCAAGTCCGGCGGCCAGAAGGAAAAGCTCGCCTATACCATCCTGGCGGCGAGCCTGGCCTATCAATTCGGGCTGGAATGGGGGGCGGTGCGTTCGCGCTCGTTCCGTTTCGTGGTCATCGACGAGGCCTTCGGCCGGGGTTCGGACGAATCGACCCAGTATGGGCTCAAGCTCTTTCAACAACTCAACCTGCAACTGCTGATCGTCACCCCGCTGCAGAAGATCCACATCATCGAGCCCTATGTCGCCAGCGTGGGCTTCGTCCACAACGAGGGCGGCCGGGCCTCCAAGCTGCGCAACCTGTCGATTGCGGAGTACCGGGCGCGCAAGGCCGAACTCGCGGTATGAGCTGGACGACCCCCGCCGACCTGAAGGCGCAACTGCGCCGCCTCTGGGAGCGCGGTGAACTGCTGCGTCCGCTCATCACCGGCGAGCCGCGGTTCCCGCTGCGGCTGACCCTGAAGGTCCCCGGCTCGACCGAGCTGGCCGAACGCTTCGAGTCCGTGCGCGTCTGGATTGCCGAGTTGATCGCCGTCCCCCAGTGCCGAATCGAGTGGCGCGAGGTCAATCATCGGGTCCTGGGGTCCCAGCGCCTGCCCCAGTCCATCTGGGTCGAAACACTCGACGCCGCCCTGGCCCTGATCGGCAGACGCAGCGAGGCCGATCGTTTCGCCGAGTTGCTGGCGCTCACGCGCGCCCGGCAGCCGCGCCTGCTCGACTGGGTTGGCAAGCGGCCCCTGCAGGCCATCGAGTTGGCCGGGCAGTGGCGGCACCTGCTCGCCGTGGTGGACTGGCTGGCCGAGCATCGGCGGCCCGGCATCTACCTGCGGCAGGTGGACATCGCGGGGGTCCACAGCAAGTTCATCGAGGCACACCGCGGGGTCCTCACCGAGTTGCTCGACCTGGTATTGCCGCCCGCGGCCATCGCGGCCGAGCGAACCGGCATCGGCCAGTTCGCCGCTCGCTATGGCTTTCTCGACAAGCCGGCCCGTATCCGCTTTCGCGTGCTCGATGCAGGGCTCGCCCTGCTGCCGGGTCCGACCCTGCCGGATGTGACGCTCGATGCCGAGAGCTTCGCACGGTTGGAGGTGCCGGTGCGGCGCCTGTTCATCACTGAGAACGAGACCAACTTTCTGGCCTTCCCGCCCGCCGCGGACTCACTCGTCATCTTCGGCGCCGGCTATGGCTGGGAGGCGCTCGCCGGGGCCGACTGGCTCGCCCGCTGTGCCATCCACTATTGGGGCGACATCGATACCCACGGCTTCGCCATCCTCGATCAGTTGCGCAGCCGCTTTGCTCAAGTGGAATCCTTCCTGATGGATCGCCCAACCCTGATGGCCCACGAGGCCCTGTGGGGGGAGGAGGGCGACCAGGTCAGGCACGACCTGCCGCGACTCACCGATGCGGAGACGGCCTTGTTCAATGATCTGCGGGACAACCGCATCCGCCGCGGCTTGCGGTTGGAACAGGAGCGGGTGGGGTTCGGGTGGGTGAGGGCGGCCTTGGATGCAATCGATCTTGGAGAATCCTCCCTCACCCGCGCTTACTCTCGACCGCCAAGCCATGCAGTTAATCCGACCTAAAGCCTATGCTACGCGAACAGTGCATCCAACTGCGGATTTGCTGTCACCAACAACACCTGCTTGCGCACCGCCTCGCTATTGAGCTCCAGGCGGACATAACACTCCCCACCGGCCTTCGATGGCTGCTTGCGGATGAGTTGGATGCGGTGGAATAGATGCCCGTGGCGTTCGGCGAAGCGCGCGAGGCCGACGGCCTTCTCGAAGTTGTCCGCCAGGCTCGGATCGTGGGGCTCCAGGATATCGAACCGGTAGCCGCCAACCGCTGAGCCGGCGGCCTCACCCTGGCGCACCACCACCAGGTCCGGGAACATCGGCCGCTCGGCCCCGCCGGTCAGATAGGGGATCTCCAGCGACCAGGGCTTGCGGTCCTGGTTGCGGAACCAGCCGACAACCTCCGGGTTGCCCACCTCCTCCGCAATCAACTCGCGCTCCCAGGTCTCGAGATCCGCCCGGAAGCGGCCGTCGTCCTCCAGATACAGATGGCGCTCATAGTCGGGCGCACCCTCGGTGCGGCGGAACTCGATCCGCTCCGGCAACCGCCATTGCATCTCCACCGGCTTCGCAGTGGCGAGCCGCAGGCGTTCGTAACGGACGCGATCCTTCTCCTTGAGCTTGCCGATGGCGTGTTTGTGACGGTCATACAGGGCATCGAAGGCGGTCTCGCCCTTGGCCTCCAACCCGGCCATGACGGCATGACTGCGGGCCAGCAGGATGACCTCGACCTTCACGTCCAGGGCCTCGCGGTCGGCGTGGGTATCCCACCAGGTCTGGTGCAGCCCGTTGCCCAGGCGCTGCCCGGCCTCGGAAAACTGGCGCTCAATGTCCGCTTCGGACGCATCGATCTCGTACTCGCGCACCGGCGTAACCAGCTCGCTACCGGTGTCGAGGGTCGTGGTCTTCATCCCGACCCGCATGATGGCCGCCGCCGACTTGGCGAAGGTCCCCGTCGCCTTGAGCCCGTCCAGCTCGGTCCCGAGCCAGGCGACCACCTGCTCCTTGGCCGCTCCCCAGGCCGCCGGCTCGATGTCGTCCAGGTTCAGCCGCCGCGCGAGCCCGACGAAGCGGCGAAGGTGGCCCTGGGCGCGGGCCGCGTTGACCCGATAGGTCACAAGCCCGGCCATGGCCGCGAAGATATCGGCCGCGTCCGTGCGCCGGCTGAGTGTCACCAGTTCGCGGCTGGAGCCGACCACCGCCGGGGGCGCGTGCTCGACGTCCTTCAAATCCTCCACCACCGCCTTGACCGCGGCATCGTCGAAGTAAGGCAGGAACAGATGCACATCGTTCAGGGCTGCGTCCCGCTCGATCCGCCGCGCGAGCGGCGTGCGCACCATGCGCCCGAGCAACTGGGCAATGTAGGTGTGGTCCTCCGCCCGGCGGAAGGACATCATCACCTCGGCCCGCGGGCAGTCCCACCCGGTGGAGAGGCTGGTCTTGAAGAAGACCACGCCGATGCCCTTGTCTTCGTCGATCCGCGAGGCATCAACCCGGCGCACCCGCCGTCCTCCCAGGTCCATGTCCCCGCAATCGTGCAGCGCATGGACCGCCTCGCCCTCCAGCAGCGGCCTGCCGATGGCCTTTTCGATGACGTTGAGCGCCACGCCGAGATCGGTCCGCGACGGCTGCCGCTCGGTGCCGTTCTCCACCTGCACCACCAGGATCGGCCAGACCCGCTGCTCCTGCTCGGCCTTGCAATAGGCGTCCCAGGCCTGGCTCATCCGCACCCAGGCCGCCGCCGCCTCCGCCAACAGGGCCATCTCGGAGTGCCCCGCCTCCTTGGGATGATGGATCGGGATGCGGTCCTTCAGCAGGCCGGAGGCACGCACCTCGGCGACCGGCACACGCACCGGATGCTGGGTGTGGTCGCCGCCCTCCAAGAGATCCGTGAACCGCTTCGGCGTCGCCGAAACTCCGATGACCAACGGCATCCGAATTAGGCCGGTCTCGATATGCCCCAACAGGAAGCGCTGGATTAAGGTGCGGGCTTCTTTGGCCTGCTTGCCCCCAGCCATACCCCGGTGGGCCTCGTCGATCACCACATAGAAGCGATCCGGGATCGCCCGTGCAGTATTCGAGAAGGTCGTCCATATCGAATATTGCCGCCCATCAGTCCCTCCGCGCGTGAGGCGCTTGTCTGTCCCAAGTTTCTGTACGTTGATGAAGTGGATGACGCCGGGTTCCAATTGCTCGCGGTCGAAACCGGCATCGATGGTGACGAGACGCTGCTCGCCGATCCGGTTCGACACCTGATTGATCCGACGCCGAGTCTGCTCGTTCAACTCCGGCATGTCAGAAACCCAGAGGATGGTCGCATCCGGCTGGGCCGGGAGACCCGCGGCATCACCGAACAGGATGTTCTCGAACAGGGCCGCCATAATGACGGTCTTGCCGCTACCCGTGGGGGCCGAGAACGAGATCGCCTGCGGGTTCTGGCTGGACGCATGTTCACGCGCCAGCAGCACCTTATCGCGCAACAACCCCAGCGCCGTCTCCTGGAAGTCGAACAACTCGTACTTCATCGCGTGCCCTCCTGGTTCACGGCGGATCGTCCATCCGCGCTCAGCCGGTCCGTATTGATCAGGAAGTTGTCCAGATAATCCCGGTAGAGTTGAACCATCTCCAATCCTGGGCTGCCCTGACCCAGCACCTCCATCGCCTCGGCCGACAGGTCCTTGAAGGCGTCCGCCGAGTCGGTCACGATGAAGACGCAGCGCAGTCCGGATCGGCCGGACAGTGCGCCGAGCAGGGCCTTGAGCCCAGCCTCGTCCAACAGCACGGCGAATGGATTTCCCGGCGGGGCGAAGAAGACCGGCTCCGACTCACCGCGAGCAAACGCCGGCCGGGGTCCGATAGCCCCAGCCTTGAGCCAGAGCAACGGCAGGATCTCACGGAAGGCCCGCTTCAAGGCCACACGATCCTGGTCCAGGAACTCCAATTTGAAATAGGCCAGATTCGCCGCGAAGCCATCGGCCAGCGGGCGCTTCTCCTCCTCCGCGACCAGGATCGGCCCCAGCAACCCCTGAACCTCGCCCTTCAACGCCTCGAACCGGGCCTTGTTGGCGGTGACGATGTAGAGATCCGTGATGTGGTCCTGTCCGTCCAGGGCCGCGACCCAGTCTTCCGCCGCCGCCTCGTCGAACAGCACGCTGGCCTTGTGGTCCTCGGAGCAGATGAAGGGGCAGGGGTCCGTGACCAGGCTTTGCGGCAGGCCGTCGATCAGGGCCGCGAGTTGCTTCTTCTTGGCGGGGGTATCGAAGGCTCCCGCCGCGACGAATCCGATCTGGGTCACGCGCCGCGGACGCTCGCGCTCGACCGTCTTGCCGGTCAGGTAGTCGCCCGGCAACCGGGTGCCGTCGTCGCGGCGACCCAGAATCGTGAACTTCGAGCGCGGCCAGGTCACCGAGCGACAGATTCCACGATCCTCCCATTGATCGTCGCCGGGCCGCAAACCCCGTGATTGAAGGGCGTCCGCTTCGCTTCCCGCTACTTCGTTATTTGTAACGAGGATACAGCGTCGCTTGCTGCCATCGATGGCGTTAAGGAGGTTCACAGCGTTTAGTGTGGTGCCACTACCAGCAAAGAAATCCACTACCAAGGCATCACTCTTGCCCGCAACGAAGAATCGAATGGCGTCGCGCACTGCATAGATGCTCTTCGGGAATGGGAATTCCCCACCGGGAATGATTTGTTGCAAAATACCTGTGCCGTGACTACCCGCATCATAAGCCGTTTTGTTCCAGACGCTTCGAGGTGCTGTAGACTTCAATCCCAGAGCATACTGAACAATCAACTCGTTTGACTGTCCGCGGCCGGTTACAACGATTTCCCCCCTTTTGATCTTTTCAAAAGAACCCGCAGATAAGTAATAGAAGGGGTACGAGCGCTTCTGGTGATCAATGCGTCCAGTCTTGAACCCTCCTTTTTCGCGGATCGAGCGGAGTGTTTCGGGGACAGCCGACCAGCTATATTGGCGACCATCCTTTATAGGGGGCCAAACAGCGATCGTTCCCTCCGGTATGGGGACACTGGCCTCGCCCTCATCTACTCCTATAGATTCGCCAATAGAGTGAAGGCTGAAATCGGACTTGTTTAAGAAAATCGGATACCAAGATCCTGGGTTGTTCGACCTAAGTCCTTTGCGCCCGGTTCGCGCAAGACCCCGCCATCGCACATGTGTCTCAGATGAGTAGTCTCGCTCGGTTAGCATGTCGCTGCCAAAAGATTGCAGCCGAATATCTCCAATGAATACGAAGAAAGCGTACTCTTCTACGCGTGAAAATTCGTTATATCGCGCAGTACCTTTCGGATTAATCACGATGCTGGTCATTTGCACATTGCAGCCGGGAAAAATTTGCTCTAACAGCAGTCCGAGGCGCAAGTATTCCTTCTCGTCAATTGTGACAATGAGCACGGAATTGTTGGGATTAAGCAGCCGCTTCGCGAGTTTCAACCGCTTTTCCATGAACGACAGCCATTTCGAGTGCCGCCAGGCGTCGTTGCCATCCACGTAGTCGTTGTTGTACTTCCAGTCCCGAGCGCCGGTATTGTAAGGCGGGTCGATATAGATGCAGTCCACCTTGCCGGCGTAGAGATAGGTCAGCAGTTGCAGTGCGTGGAAGTTGTCTGCCTCGATCAGGCAGTGCCAGGGGGCTCCCGCCGGGCCGTTCTGGACCTGATCCATCGGCACCAGGGCGGGGAAGATCGGCTCGCCGAACTGACGTACCACAGTCAACTCGTCGACCGGCCAGTCCCAGGGGTCGCCGGCACCGGGAGCGCCCTCGGGCCGGACGCAGTGGGCCATCCCCTCGCTCACTCGACGCACTCGCCAGAGGTCGGTCAGCGTGCCGCCCGTGCGTGCCACCAGGTCGCCGCGCCGCGGCCGGGCCTGCGGGATGGGGACCAACTCCGGCAAGTGGCGGTCGAACACCAGGCCGAACTTCCTGGTCTTCTGCGCCTGCGCCCACTCGCGCCGCAACTGCTCGCGCAGCCTGGGTTCCTGGACCTGGGCAATCAGATCGTCGATGGCAGACAAGGAAGTTCCTCTTCTTGTGAAGTCGCGGGGTCAGGTGTCGTCGCGGTCCGCCGGTTCCCGCATCCACCTGGCGATATCGCGCTTGCCATGGAGCACGCGCCAGACATCGATGTGGTCGTCGCGCTCGCAGTAGAAAACGAGGTGGGGGTAACGCGCCAAGGGCCAGGAACGCAAGCCCGGCAGGTCCAACTCAAAGGCGTAGCGCGCCGACCCGGTAGCCGGGTGGGCGCCGATGTGGGCGTAGGCCCGCTCCAAGGCGTCAATGAAGCCCAGCGCGGCGGGCGCGGCGTCCGCCGCCAGATAGTCGTCGATGATTGCCTCAACATCCCGCATGGCCCGTTCGCGCGGGATGACGGGCTTGCCGGTCACTGCGCAGAACCCTGGCCGGCACGCGTGCGCAGGGCTTTGAAATAGGCCCGGTCGGCCGGCGCCGCCGGGGCGGAGTCGGCGCCGATGAGCAGCAAGCCGCGCAGCCGTTGCCGATCCTGGTCGCGCCGGATCAGGTCGCGCACGTACTCGCTGCTACTGCCGAAGCGGCGGCCGGCCACCTGCTCGTCCACATAGGACTTGAGCGTGTCGGGCAGGGAGATGTTCATGGTACTCATGCCGTCAGCGTAGCGACGATGGCAAGTTTTGGCAAGACGGGGTGCTGTCGGTTCGGCGCGGGTGGCATCATTTCTGCGCTTCTTTCAGGGGCAGGAAGAGTTGCCGTGGGACCAGCCCAAAAGGTGCAAAACCCTGGTGACGATAAAATGCCTCGGCCTGCTCATTCTTGGCATCAACCACCAGGGCAAAGACCGCCACCTCGGAACGCGCGGCGCGCGTAAGCGCGTCCCAGAGCATGGCGCTGCCGAGACCCCGGCCTTGATCGTCCTGAGCGACGGCCAGGCGACCCAGCCGCGCGACGGGGATCGACGGATACCGCGGCAGACGTTTGACCAGCGACTCCGGCAGGTCGCCCAAAGGGATGCCGGCGGCGGCCAGCGTGTAGTACCCGACCACCCGTAAAGTTGTTGCCTCGACGGCGACATAGCCGGCCGTCAGGCGGCGGCGCATATCCTGGGTGACGCGCTCGGCGAAGTATCGATCCAACGCCTCGACGCCACAGGCAAAGCCCTTTCGGTCATGGTGGGGCGCCAGCGCCTGAAGTCGAAACGGGGCCGTCACTCGGAACCGAACAGTCGGGCGTGGGCCTCTTGGGCGCGGCGCAGCGCGGGCGTCGGGGCCGGGGGATCGAGCAGCGCCTCGACGAAGCGCCGTTGATCCTCGGCGGAAAGCCGGATGATGCTGGTCTCCTCGATGGCGCGGTGCGCGGCCTCCTGCGCGGCAGCAACGACAAAATCGCTGACGCTGCGCCCCTGGATCTCGGCGGCACGTTTGACCAGCACCAGCGCCTCGGGCGCAATGCGCGCCTCGAGGCGCGCGGTGCGGTTGGATGTAACCGGCATGATGGATCTCCTTAAATTTTTCTACCTCATTATGTACGGCAGAGTGACGAACATGTCAAGCGCCGCAAGTGTCAAGCGTAGTTGACAATAGGTGCTGTCAGTTATAACTTACGCCCATGAATGCTCCCGCGCCCCCCCCGGCCGCCGCCGGCCGTCCGTCCCCCGCGGCGGTGCTCGAACTCCTGAAGCCGATCACCTGGTTTCCCCCCATGTGGGCCTTTGCCTGCGGTGTGGTGTCCTCCGGGATACCGATCGCCGAGCGCTGGCAGTATTTCGTGCTCGGGGTCATCCTCGCCGGTCCCATGGTGTGTGCGACCAGCCAGGCGGTGAACGATTGGTTCGACCGCCATGTGGATGAGATCAACGAGCCCCATCGCCCCATCCCCTCCGGGCGGATCCCGGGGCGCTGGGGGCTTTATATCGCCATCATCTGGACCATCCTGTCGGCGCTCCTGGCCGCGACGCTCGGCACCTGGGTCTTCTGGTCGGCGGCCCTCGGGTTGGTGCTGGCCTGGGCCTACAGTGCCCCGCCGGCGCGCCTCAAGGCCAACGGCTGGTGGGGAAACCTGGCGGTCGGCATGTCTTACGAGAGTCTGGCCTGGATTACCGGGGCGGCCGTAATGCTGTCCGGCGCCCTGCCCAACTGGCGCGTCCTGGCCCTGGCCGGACTCTATGGTCTGGGCGCCCACGGGATCCTGACCCTGAACGATTTCAAGGCGATCGAGGGCGATACCCGCATGGGCGTGCGCTCCCTGCCGGTCCAACTGGGCGTCAAGGGCGCGGCCTGGGCCGCCTGCCTTTTCATGGCCCTGCCGCAGGTCGTCGTGGTGCTGCTGCTGTTCGCCTGGGACCGACCGCTCAACGCCGCCGCGGTCGCGGTCGTGCTGCTGATCCAGGTCGGGATGATGGTACGCTTCCTCGGCGACCCGGTCGGGCGCGCCCTGTGGCTCAGCGCGATCGGCGTCAGCGTCTATGTGACCGGGATGATGATCAGCGCCTTCGCGGTGCGGAGTCTCGCCCCGTGAGCAGGCCGGACGGCGCGCCCTTCGGCTGGCTCGGGATCTTCCGGCTCGGGCTGGTCCAGGCCGCCCTGGGGGCCATCGTGGTCCTCACCACCTCGACGCTGAACCGGGTCATGGTGGTCGAACTGGCGCTCCCGGCCATGCTCCCCGGCGCCCTGGTGGCGCTGCACTACGCGGTGCAGGTGCTGCGTCCGCGCCTGGGCTACGGGTCGGACCTGGGCGGTCGCCGCACCCCCTGGATCATCGGCGGCATGGCGGTCCTGGCCGCCGGCGGCGTGCTGGCGGCCCTGGCCACGGTGCTGATGTTCACCGAGCGGACGGCGGGTATGGTGCTCGCGGTCCTGGCCTTCATGATGGTCGGGGGCGGCGTCGGCGCCTGCGGGACCTCGCTCCTGGTGCTGCTGGCCAAGCGGGTCGATGAGCGCCGCCGGGCGGGCGCCGCGACCGCGGTGTGGCTGATGATGATTGTCGGCTTCGTGGTCACCGCGGGCCTCGCCGGGCACTTTCTTGATCCTTTCTCACCGGCGCGGTTACTGCTGGTGAGCGCGGTCGTCTCCGCCGTCGCCTTCGTCGTCACCCTGCTCGCGACCCTCGGGATCGAGGGGCGCACCGCGGCCCCCGCGACGTCAGGGACGCGCCCAACGCCCTTCCGCACGGCCATGGCGCAGGTCTGGTCCGAGCCCCGGGCGCGGCGCTTCACCATCTTCATCTTCGTCTCCATGCTCGCCTACAGTGCCCAGGACCTGATCCTGGAACCCTATGCCGGGACCGTCTTCGGGATGACCCCGGGGGCCTCGACCGGGCTCGCGTCGGTGCAGCACGGCGGGGTCCTCGTCGGGATGCTGTTACTGGCCGTCCTGGGCAGTACCGCCTGGGGGCGGCGCCTGTGTTCGATGCAGACCTGGACCTTCATCGGCTGTATCGCCTCGGCCCTGGCCCTGGGCAACCTCGCCGCCGGCGGTCTGGTCGGGGCCGGGTTCCCGCTGCGTCAGGCGGTCTTTCTGCTGGGGGCCGCGAACGGACTCTTTGCAGTGGCCGCCATCGGCTCCATGATGGGCCTGGTGGGGGAGGGCAGGGAGGATCGCGAGGGGGTACGGATGGGTCTTTGGGGCGCCGCGCAGGCCGTCGCCTATGCCGTGGGCGGCTTCCTGGGTACCGCCGCCATCGACCTCACGCGTCAACTCATGGACTCGCCCGCCCCGGCCTACGCCGCCGTCTTCGGCGCCGAGGCCGTCCTGTTCCTGGTCGCCGCCGCCCTGGCCAAGCAAGTCGTCCGCCCGGACGCAGCCCCCGCGACCGCGACGCCAGTCCTGACCGAGCAGTCCGCCGCGGCCGACTGCTGATGCCTTTTCACTATCGGCAGCATCCTGCCGGCTGTTTATTCTTACTATATCCTGAAATCGCCTTAAGCGATTTCAGGATGGAGGCGGGTGATGATCGACACTGAGCGCTTCGAGGTGGTGGTGGTGGGCGGCGGCCCCGCCGGTGCGACGGCCGCGACCGACCTGGCCCGCGCCGGCCGCTCGGTGCTGCTGCTCGACCGGGCCGGGCGCATCAAGCCCTGCGGCGGGGCCATTCCGCCCCAGGCCATGCGCGAGTTCGACCTGCCGGCGCACCTGCTGTGCGCCCATATCAACTCCGCCCGGATGATCGCGCCCTCCGAGCGCCAGGTGGATATGCCGATCGAGAACGGCTTCGTCGGCATGGTCAAGCGCGATGTCTTCGACGAGTGGCTGCGGGCGCGGGCGGCCGAGCACGGCGCGGTGCGTCGCACCGGCACCTTTACCGAACTGGTCCGCACCGCCGACGGCGATGTCACCGTGCGCTACGCGGTCGAGGTGGACGGCGGCAAGGCCGAGATCCACGAGGTGCGCGCCCGCTGCGTGATCGGGGCCGACGGTGCCCGCTCCCGGGTGGCGCGCCAGTGCGTCCCCGGGGCGGACAAGATGCCCTGTGTCAGTGCCTATCACGAGATCGTGCGCTCCCCCAAGGACGGCGAGAACGGCTTCCAGGCCAACCGCTGCGATGTCTACTACCAGGGCAAGATCTCGCCGGACTTCTATGGCTGGGTCTTCCCGCACGGGGACACCACCAGTGTCGGCGTGGGCACGGCGCAGAGCGGCTTTTCACTGCGCGAGGCGACGCGCGAACTGCGCCAGGCCGCGGGGCTCGCGGACGCAGAAACGCTGCGCCGCGAGGGCGCCCCCATCCCGCTGCGCCCCCTGGGCCGCTGGGACGACGGGCGCAACGTGGTGCTGGCGGGGGATGCCGCCGGGGTTGTCGCCCCGGCCTCCGGTGAGGGTATCTATTACGCGCTGGCGGGCGGGCGCTTCGCCGCCGAGGCGGCGAAGGCCTTCTGCGCCACCGGCGATGTCCGCAGCCTCAAGTCGGCCCGCAAGGGGTTCATGAAGGCCCACGGGCGCGTCTTCTGGGTCCTGGGGATCATGCAGCGCTTCTGGTACTCCAGCGACAAGCGGCGCGAGCGCTTCGTGAAGATGTGCGCGGACCCGGACGTGCAGCAGCTCACCTGGGAGGCCTACATGAACAAGCGCCTGGTCAAGTCGCGGCCGGCGGCCCATATCCGCGTCTTCTTCAAGGACATGGGGCATCTCCTGGGGCTGGTCTCGGCCAAATGAAGAAGTAGCGTTCGCGTCGGCTGAGACTATCGGGACAGGATCAGTAGCGAGTTAAGAACAAGTTAAGCACAATCGTTGTCGTTGTCGTTTTCGTAATCGGAGAAGCGATGCACTTTGGGGTGCGAAAGAACGCGGGGCGCTTCGATAACCTCGATTACGACAACGACAACGACAACGACAACGAAAAGACCTGACAGCGGCCGACAAATGAGTTAAATACGACGACAATGCGCACGGAACCTGTGGCCCTGCCCGATGTGATGCTGGTGCTCGACACCCAGGGCATCATCCGCGATGCGACACTGTCCAACCTGTTCGCCGACGAGGGCGTGGCTGACTGGATCGGCAACCCCTGGACGGACACGGTGAGCGAGTCCGACAGCGAGGGCCTGCGGCGCATGATGGAGTACGCCCGTGAGACCGGCGTCTGCGCCTTCCGCAATGTGACACAGCGCTTCCCCAGCGGCCTCCAGATCCCGGTCGAGTACACGACCGTCCTGCTCGGCGGGCACACCGGGCTCCTGGCCGTCGGCAAGAATCTGCGGGCGGTGGCCGAACTCCAGTCGCGGCTGGTCGAGGCGCAGCAGGCGATGGAGCGGGACTATTGGAAGCTGCGCGAGGTCGAGACCCGCTACCGCCTCCTGTTCAACTCCTCCCGGGATGCGGTCCTGCTGTTGCGTGCCGCCACCCTGCGCATCGTCGATCTGAACCCCGCGGCGGCGGCGGCCCTCGGGATCGGGGCGACCCCGACCAAGGGCGCCGCCGACCTGCGCTTTCCGGAGGCCCTGCGGGTCGACGAGCGCGAGGTCTTCGATGGGATGATCCAGCGCATCCGTGAGCGCGGCAAGGCCCCCGGGGTCCTGTTGCGCCTCGGGCGGACCCAGACCCCCTGGCTGGTGCGGGCCTCCCTGGTCAGTTGCGCCCAGGAGGAGGTCCTCCTGGTCCAACTGGTGCCGGCGGTGCTGGACCAGGCCCCGCCGGACCCGGCCGACCCGGTGCGGTTCGAAGACCTGATCGAGGGCGGGCCGGACGGCTTCGTGGTCATCAGCCACGAGGGTACGATCCTGCGCGCCAACCGTGCCTTTCTGGAACTGGTCCAGATGGGTTCCGAGGCCGCGGTGTTGGGCGAGCCCCTCGGGCGCTGGCTCGGCCGGCCGGGGGCCGACCTCACGGTACTGCTGGCCAACGTGATGCGGCTGGGGGCGGTCAAGCTCTTCTCCACGGTCCTGCACGGCGACCTCGGCACCGAGGTCCAGGCCGAGATCTCGGCCGCCGGCCGCGGCGGCAAACAGGGCGGGACCATCGGTGTCTTCATCCGCGACGTGAGCCGCCGCCTGTCGGCCGCCGACCAGGGTCGGGGCATGGACGGGGTGATGGAGTCCCTGACCAAACAGATCGGCAAGACGACCCTGCGCAAGCTGGTGGATGACACGGTCGCGGTCGTCGAACAGCGCTACATCGAGGCCGCGCTGGATCTGACCGCCGGCAACCGCACCGCGGCGGCGGAGTTGTTGGGACTCAGCCGCCAGAGTCTCTATGTCAAGCTGGGGCGCTATGGGTTGGAGGATGATCCCAAGCTGTTGGCAGATCCGGCGGTGTTGCCTTAGCGAGGGTTTGCCTCAGATCGACCAGTCACAGGTCACAAACCAGGCATCGACAATGGTGTCGGCTGGCGATAAATTGACAGGATTAACAGGATTTCGCAGGATTAACAGGATTTTCGGAAGTGTAGCGCGTAGGTCGCGTTAGGCGCGCGCACCGAGCCTTGCTGTCATCCGCTGCGCATCGAAGCCCCCTGCCTTCAGATAACGGACCGAGACGGTAACCTCAAACCGCGTTCCCCGCAGCGCCGTCGTGTGGGGGACGAGCGTCACCAGGGCACGATCGACGTCCTCTGTCGCCACACTCCTCACCAGACAGGCAGGCTCCGTTGCGGATGTGCACGCGGCCCGCGAAGTCCTCCCGCGCCAAGCCCACGCCAGCACGCCCATCCGCTCGCCGCCGTCGCAACGCGCGGGCAGTCTGTCTCAGCCCTGACACAGGGCACTGACCGGCGCGCCCGCCGTCGCTGCCGAGCCTCGCCAGGGCGGCGATGACCTGAGGCAAAACAGTTCTATCGCGCATTGCGCCGGGCGCCTCGGCGGTGGGAACGGCTCTTGCTTGACCGGCATTGATCGCTCGCGACCCGGTGCCCAGCCCAGTCGCGGCTTACCCTGAAAGGCCGCGTGCCGGCCCAAGACCCGCGGACACCCCGGAGCGACTGCACCACGATGTGGACAAGTGACCCCGCCCAGACACCAGGCAACCTGACCTGCCCCTTCTGCGGCCTCGCGTGCGATGACCTGAGCGTCGCCCCAGGCCCGGCGGATGCCGGCCTGGTCCTGGTGAATGGCTGTCAGACCGCCCGCGGCGCATTCGCCGGCGCCATGGCCGCGGGCCCTGGTACCGCACTGATCAAGGGCCAGCCGGTCAGCCTCGAGGCAGCCCTGGCCCACGCCGCCGGGCTGCTCGCGGCGGCCCGGGCGCCGCTGTTCGGCGGCCTGGTGACCGATGTCAACGGGATGCGCGCCGTGCTGGAGTTGGCCGATCGCTGCGGGGCCCTGCTCGACCATGTCGGCGCCGACGCCCTGTTCCGCAATCTGCTGGTCCTCCAGGACGGCGGTTGGATGACCGCGACCCTGACCGAGGTGCGCAACCGTGCGGACCTGATCCTGATCCTGGGCCGCGAGGTCCCGCACCGCTTCCCGCGGCTGTGCGAGCGGGTGTTGCTGCCCCCCGAGGCCCTCTTCTCGCCGCCCGGAGAGCGCCGTCTGGTCCTGCTCGGCCCCGCGGAACCCGGTCCGCTCCCGGCCGAGTTCGCCGCCGCCAACCCGACCCTGATCCCGGTGGCGTTGGCGGACCTGGCCGGGGTCGGCGCCCTGCTGCGCGGCCTGATCGCCGGTCGGCCGGTGCGGGCCGATGCCATCCCCGGGGTGGCGGGCGCGCAACTAAAGCAGTTAGCGGGCTGGCTGTGCGGCGCCCGCTACGCGGTGGTGACCTGGGCCGCGGGCGAACTCGCCTTCCCCCACGCGGAGTTGACGGTCCAGGCCTTCGTGGAACTGGTCCGCGACCTCAACCGCACGACGCGGGCCGCCGCGCTGCCCCTGGCCGGGACCCTCGGGGACCTGACGGCCAACCAGGTCTGCACCTGGCAGACCGGCTATCCGCTGCGCAGCGGGCGCCAACAGGGCCGCTCCTGCTACGAGCCACTGCTCTACCGCCATCAGGACCTGCTGGCGCAGGGGCAGTCCGACCTGCTGCTGTGGGTCCAGGCGCTGCCGGCCGCCAACCCGGCCGCAACGCCCGCTGCCAAGTGTCCGACCATTGTCTTGGGTTACCCGGGGCTCGCCTGTGGGCGGGTACCGGAGGTCTTCATCCCGGTGGGCCTGCCGGGGATCGACCACCCCGGGCACTGGTACCGCACCGATGCCGTCTGCCCGCTGCCGCTCGGGCAGGTGCGCGACCTGGGGTTGGCGTCGGTGGCGGGGGTGATCGGGAAGCTGAGCGAGCGGCTTGGCGCCACGGCCGAGTGAAAAGGTATTTGTCCGTAAATGAACGCAAATAAACGCAAATGAAGATAATTCGTTTTCCGGCGGCCTTGATCATTACTCCGGCCACGGCGCTCGTGTCGGGGGTGCTGGTCCGCACAGCGGACCCTACGCGGCGTCGTGCCCGTAGGGTCCGCTGCGCGGACCGGGCCTCGCCGATTTGCGTTCATTTGCGTTCATTGGCGGACGACTCCTCTTTCTTGGACATTGCAGCCGCGATGGTCTGTGCAGGAGGGGGCAGATGCTGACCCGGCTCGCCGGCGGCCTGATCTATGATCCCGCCCAGGGGATCGACGGCGAGGTCCGCGACCTCTTCATCCGTGACGGACAGCTCGTCGCGCCCGCACCCGGGGAGGACCCGGACCACACCTATGACCTGCGCGGCAAGTTGGTGATGGCTGGCGCCATCGACCTGCACACCCATATCGGCGGGGGCAAGGTCAACATCGCCCGCACCATGCTGCCGGAGGATCAACGGGCCCATTGCCGTGCCCGCACCGCATTGACGCGCACCGGGGGCGGGCAGGTGGTGCCCTCGACCTTCGCCGCCGGCTATCGCTACGCGGAGATGGGCTATACGACCGCCTTTGAACCGGCCGTGCTGCCGATGAATGCCCGCCAGGCCCACATGGAAATGGCGGACACCCCGATGCTCGACACCGGCGGCTATGCCATGCTCGGCAATGACGACCTGCTGCTCCAGCTCATGAGCGAGGGGGTGGGCCAGGAGGTCATCAATGACTATGTGGCCTGGACCCTGAAGGCCACCCAGTGTATCGGCATCAAGGTCGTCAACCCAGGCGGGATCAACGCCTTCAAGTTCAATGCCCGCAAGCTGGATGTCGATGAGCGCCATCCCCATTACCCGCTCACCCCCCGCGACATCCTGCGGACCCTGAGCCGCGCGGTGGCGGAGCTGGGCGTCCCGCACCCGCTGCATGTGCATGCGAGCAATCTGGGTATCCCGGGTAACCAGGTCTCCACGCTCGCCACCATCGACGCCGCCGAGGGACTGCCGATCCATCTCACCCATATCCAGTTCCACAGCTATGGGGCCGAGGGTGACCGACGCTTTTCATCCGCCGCGGCGGTGATTGCCGAGGCGGTCAACCGCCGGCCGAACGTCACGATCGACGTGGGTCAGGTGATGTTCGGCCAGACCGTGACCGTGTCCGGCGACACCATGCGTCAGTATGCCAACCACCAGCACGCACACCCGCGCAAGTGGACCTGCATGGACATCGAGTGCGACGCGGGCTGCGGGGTGGTGCCGTTCCGCTATCGCGACCAGAATTTCGTCAACGCGCTGCAATGGGCCATCGGGCTGGAACTGTTCCTGATGGTAGACGATCCCTGGCGGGTCTTCCTGACCACCGACCACCCCAACGGCGCCCCCTTCACCAGCTACCCGCGGCTGATCCGGCTGCTGATGGACCGGGGCTTCCGCAATGACTGCCTGGCCCAGATCAACCCCGAGGCCGCCGCCCTGTCCAACCTGGGCTCACTCACCCGGGAGTACAGTCGCAATGAGATAGCCATCATGACCCGCGCCGCCCCGGCCCGCATCCTGGGCCTTGCCGACCGCGGCCACCTGGCTCCCGGTGCGCGCGCCGACATCACGGTCTACCACGACCTGGCGGACCCCGAACAGACCTTTGCCCGTCCCATGCTGGTCTTCAAGGGCGGCGAGCTGGTGGTGGAGGAGGGCGCCGTCACCCGCGTGGTGCGGGGCCGCACCCAGGTGGTCAGGCCCGAGTTCGACCCCGCCATTGAGGGCCGTATCGGCCGCTGGTTCGACCGTTACCACAGCATCCGGCTGGCCAATTTCGC
Organism: uncultured Thiodictyon sp.; assembly: GCF_903828115.1. Classification (GTDB taxonomy): domain Bacteria; phylum Pseudomonadota; class Gammaproteobacteria; order Chromatiales; family Chromatiaceae; genus Thiodictyon. Next base: position 35,856 of record NZ_CAIKKU010000632.1, read on the forward strand.
GATCACCGACACCGAGATGGCGGCGGGCATCGGCAGCCCGGTCACCATCCATCCCTGTAATAGGAGAAGTACGTGAGTACGTTAGTACGGAAGTACGTTGGAGCGCGGCGGGCCGTGCGAACTCCCTCTGGCCGTACTCACGTACTCACGTACTAACGTACTCCCGTACTAACGTACTTCCGCCGGAGCCAGGATGATCAGAAACGGCATCGCCATCGATGACACCTTCGCCGAGGCCTTCGGCATGACGGCCGCGCGCCTCATCGTCACCGCCATCAACCCCCGCTGGGCGCGGATCGCCGGGGAGACCATGACCGGCTTCGCCACCTCGGTCATCGGCTGCGGGGCGGAGGCGGGGATCGAGTCTGCGCTGGCCCCGGAAGCGACCCCGGACGGTCGACCAGGGGTCAGTGTCCTGCTGTTCGCCGTGTCCGGCAAGGAATTGGAGAAGCAGGTGGAGCGCCGGGTCGGTCAGTGCGTCCTGACCTGCCCCAGCACCGCCTGTTTCTCCGGCATGGAGGGCGAGAAGCCGGTCCCCCTGGGCAAGAACCTGCGCTATTTCGGCGATGGCTTTCAGATCGCCAAGCGTATCGGCGGCCGGCGCTATTGGCGGGTCCCGGTGATGGACGGTGAATTCCTGTGCGAGGAGGTCACGGCCCGCACCAGCGCGGTCGGCGGCGGCAACTTTCTGGTCCTGGCCCGCGGCTTGCCGCAGGCCCTCGCGGCCTGCGAGCAGGCGGTCCTGGCGATCCGGCGCCTGCCGCGCGTGCTGCTGCCCTTCCCGGGTGGGATCGCCCGCTCCGGCTCCAAGGTCGGCTCCAAATACAAGGCACTGATGGCCTCCACCAACGATGCCTATTGCCCGACGTTGCGCGGCTTGGTGCACTCCAGTCTCTCGGAGGACGTCGGCGCGGTGCTGGAGATCGTCATCAACGGCCTGACCGAGGCCGACGTGCGGGAGGCGACCCGGGTCGGCATCGAATCCATCTGTGCCCTGGGTGCTGCCTCCGGTGTGCTGCGTATCTCCGCCGGCAACTATGGCGGCAAGCTCGGGCAGTATCATTTCCATTTGCGCGAGATACTGGCTGACCAAGCATGACCTCACTGACCCTGGAATTGACCGCGCCGCCGATGCCCCGTATCGACCTGTCGGCCCTGACCCCGGACCGGCTCGCGGGTCGGTCGGCGGATGCGATCCGGCGCCTGCCGCTGTGGGTCGGCAATGAGGAGGCCACGCTGGGCGACCTCTTCACCGTGACGGCCGGGGACACCGATGACATCCTGATCCGCTGCGACAGTGACCGCCTGGACGGTATCGGTACCGGTATGAGCCGCGGCGCCATCCGCGTCGAGGGCCGCGCCGGGGCCTACCTGGGCCGGCAGCAGCGCGGCGGCACCATCAGCGTCAGCGGCGACACCGGCCCCTTCGCCGGCAGCGGCATGACCGGCGGGGGCATCGAGATCGGCGGCAATGCCGGCGACTTCCTGGGTGCCGCCATCCCGGGCGAGCGGCGTGGGATGCGCGGCGGTCGTATCCAGGTCCGGGGCAACGCCGGGGACCGGATCGGCGACCACCAACGGCGCGGCCTGATCCTGATCGGCGGCGACGCCGGGGACTACTGCGGCTCCCGTCTGGTCGCCGGCACCATCGTCGTCCTGGGCCGCACCGGGGCCAATCTGGGGTTCGCCATGCGCCGCGGCACCCTGCTGCTGACCTCGCAACCGCGCCTGCCCCCGACCTTCAACCCCAACGGGACTCAAGAACCGGGCTTTCTCGCCCTCCTGACCCGCGATCTCGCCGGGCTGGGCGGCCCCTTCGGCCAACTCCAGGCCCGCGGCACCCGCGTCCACCGCTGGCTCGGCGACCTGGGCTACGGCGGTCAGGGCGAGGTCCTGGTCTGGGCCTGAGTCAATCCTCTCGTCATTGTCAGCAACCAGCGAACGACCATCCTATGGCCACGCAACTCCTCTTCTATGATACCGCCGTGCCGGTATCCAGTCAGCGCCACCTGGGGCTGTCGGTGAAGGCCGGGGGCGACTTCGGATTCGCCCGCAAGGCGCACTCGGTGCCGCTGACGGCGGTCGAGATCGCCCGGGCGGCGGCCGAATACGCGGTGGTGTTCGCCGGTGAGGGCGAGGCGGTCATGCCGGTGGTGATCCTGGGTGTGGATGCCGGGCGCAACCTGTTCGTCAAGGCGGGCGGTGCCTGGGATGGCGCCTATGTCCCGGCCTTCGTGCGCCGCTACCCCTTCGTCTTTGCCGCCAGTGAGGATGGCAAGACCTTCACCCTGTGCATCGACGAGTCCTTCAGCGGCTGTAACCGCGAGGGCCGCGGCGAGCAACTCTTCGATACCGCGGGTGAACGCACCCAATACCTGGAAGGGGTCCTGAATTTCGTCAAGGAGTATCAGGTCCAGCACCAGAACACCCGCGCCTTCTGCAAGCATCTGCAGGACCTGGGTCTCCTGGAGCCCATGCAGGCGCAGTTCACGTTGCCGGGCGGTGCGCAACACAACCTTGCCGGGTTCATGGCGGTGAATCGCACCCGGTTGAAGGCCCTGGGGCGCGAGGCCCTGGCGGACCTGGCGCTGAGCGACGAACTGGAACTGATCTATCTGCACCTGCACTCACTGCAACACTTCAACCGGATGCTCGAGCGCATCGGGACCGCCGCGGCCGGGGAGGGCGGCGCCCCTGTCACCCACTGAGCCCCGTAGGGTCCGCTGCGCGGACCGCCGCCCCCTCAACCATTAGAAAGGCCCAGGATAAGCAGGCAAGGCCCAACCAGACTCAGCGCCCGTCGCCTGGCTTGCCCCCGAACTCCGCTGCATCCGTGAGCCCCGCCAAGTCGCTCAACGCGGCGCGGTCCCTGACCGTGACCTGCGCGCCCTGGACCGCCACGACCCCATCCTGGGTCAGTTGCCGGATGACGCGGGAGAAGGTCTCCGGCTGGATCGACAGGCGCGACGCCAGCACCCCCTTGGGGACCTCCAGCACAAATTCCGGCCGGTCCGCCGACACCTGTGCCAGCAGATAGCGCGCGACCCGGCTGGTGGCACTGTGCAGCGTCAGGTTGTCGATCTCCGCGATCAGGCCGCGCAGGCGCCGACTCAATGCCCCCATGACCACGAAACAGATGTCCACGGATTCGCGCAGCATGGCGGCGAAGGCCGCGGCCTCGATGCCGATCAGTTCCGTCGGCTCCAGGGCCGCGGCGCACACCGGATAGCGCGGTGCCTTCAGGAACATCAGGGCCTCGGCGAAGGTCTGCCCCGGCGAGACGATCTCGATGACCTTCTCGACCCCATCCGGCGACAGCCGGAACAGCCGCAGTTGCCCGTGCTCGACGAAATAGAAGCGGCGCGATGGGTCCCCCTGGCGGAACAGCCACTGACCCTCGTCCAGGTGGATGGCAACGGCGTGGCCGGCCACCCGTTCCAGTTGTTCGGTGCTCAACCCCGACAGCAGCGGCGCCTTGCGCAGCAGTTCGATCATGATTCATGGCCTCGTGACGCGGTATCGGGCAGTATGCTCGCAAGCGACAGTGACAGGCCAAAGCAGCGCATCCGGTGGTGAGCAAGTGGGTGACGATTCGGTCGGCTTGGCGCGTTGCGCGGGCCGCCAGCCGTCCCCGCCTCCGCGAAGTTACATAAGATACATTATCGGCAATTGGTACTGCCCCGGCCATCGGGCGCGATTCGCGACTCGATTTACTGGCGGGACCGGCGGAAACGAGACACCCGGGGGCCTCCGGTTTCCGTTTGGTCAAGGATGGTCCCGAGGCCTTCGCGTTGCGCATGACCACCGCTGCGCTCGCTCGGCGTAGCCTCGACGTGCAAACCTATATCTGGCACGCGGACATGACCGGCTTGGCCCTGGCCGACGCGCTGATCAAGGCCGCGGAGCGCGGCGTCAAGGTGCGTCTGCTGATCGACGACATGGACGCACGGGCGAAGAACTACGGCTTTGCCGCGCTCGCCGCCCATCCCAATATCGAGGTGCGGATGTTCAATCCGCTCCCCTCGCGACAAGGCGTACTCGCCTTGGCCGGGGATTTTCTCGGCAGCGGTCGACGCCTGAACCATCGCATGCACAACAAGACCTGGATCGCCGACAACCGGATCGGCATCGTCGGTGGCCGCAATGTGGGCAACGAGTATTTCGGCGCCGACGCCGAGGTGAATTTCGTCGATCTCGATTTTGCCCTGGTCGGACCCGTCGTGCGCGACCTGTCAAAGTCCTTCGACCGGTACTGGAACTCCGCGCTTAGCTATCCGATTGAAACCTTGAGTGCCGACGGGGTCAATGCGGCGGCGCTGGCCAAACTCCGGAGTGGCCTGGCGCGGGCCACGCAAGCAGCGCGGACCAGCGCCTATGCCGCGTTGCTGCGGCGCGACGACGCCGTGCAGCGCCTGGTGACCGGCGACTGGCCCATGACCTGGAGCACCGAGTACCGCTTTGTCTCGGACGACCCGCGCAAGGCACTCAAGGAGCCGGACCCTGCACAGTCCAGCGTCTTGAAGGTCATCGGGTCCCCGCTCACTGGGGCGCAGCACTCCGTGACCATCATCTCGCCCTATTTCGTACCAGGAAAGGGAGGCACCGCGTGGCTGGTCGCGCGGGCTAAGGAGGTCGAGCGCGTGCGTATCCTCACCAACTCACTGGCCGCCAACGACGTGGCCCTGGTGCATGGAGGCTATTCGCGTTACCGCCCGGCCCTGCTTGCCGACGGCGTGCAACTCTGGGAGCTCAAACCAGTGCCCGGCATCAAGTCGCGCGCCGGCCTGTTCGGTTCGCGGGGGGCGAGCCTGCACACCAAGGCCCTCGCGGTGGACTGGTACCGAAAGGCGCACGCCGGGCGATCCGGCGCCCGGACCTACGCTAAGCGCGCGGCCCCCACAGATGGCCCAGATTGATGGAAATCGCGTCGAAGGGGGCAACTGAGACCTGGGCCGCGCCGGCAAAGCGGCCGATCTCCCTCCAGGCGCCGGCTTCGAAGGCATAGGCTTCCAGGGTCCGCGCCCGCGGGTCGATCAACCAGGCATAAGCGACGCCGTATTGCGCGTAGATCGGCATCTTGACCTCGCGATCGGTGCCGACGGTGGATCTTGAGAGCACCTCACACACCCAGTCCGGCACCACGGTGAAGCGGTGCCCCTCCGGCCAGGTCGGCATGCGTTCGCGCCGCCAACCGGCCAGGTCCGGCACATCCACCTCGGTGTTGTGGATGAAGTGCAGTTCCGGCTCGGGGAAGATCCACCAGCCGCCGGGGCCTTCGCCGTCGTCGTCAAAGTCGAAGTGGCGGGCAATGATGCGATCCAGGCGCGACGCCGCCCCGATATGCCGCGCCGCGGGGCGCGGCTGGGTGTAGAGCTGGCCGTCGAGGATCTCCCCGGTCAGCCCCTCGGGCAGGGCCTCCAGTTGTTCGTAGAGACTGGGACGCGGTTTCGTGCGGGCATGCATGGCCTGGTCTCCAATGGGTTGGTACCGGTCCGCCAGGGACCGGCACCGGCAACAGGTGCCCCCCGAAGGGACAAAGGGCGGTCGGCAATGCGCTGCCGAACAATCGCCCCCCCTCACCACGGTCCGTTGCGAAACGGGCGGACGTGGCGTTCGGGAGGGTCCATGGTAATACGTTCGAGCACCGCTGGTCTCGGGGGTCGCCTGGGTTCAGGCAAGCTACGGGCTCCTCACGGACGTGGGCAACCTTTGCATCCAAAGGGACGAGTTTCCCGATTTCCAGGCGGCGCTGCTACCGCTACCGTGCCACCCAGCCGCCGCAGACCGGGAACACCTGACCAATGAAGCAATTCGCGGCGGTGCTGCACAGGTAGGCGGCAAACTGGGCGTCCTCGCGCGCTGCCACCAGCCTGCCAAGTGGAACCTCGCGAGCAAGACGCTCCTGGAATCTTGGGTTCGCCTGCACTTCGGCGGGGAAGTAGGTCGGGTTGTCGACGAAGTTCTGGGCGATGGCATTGACCTGCACATTGTGCGGCGCGAGTTCAACACCAACGGCCTGAACATACGCAAGTTGAGCACCGCGGGCGGCGCTGTACGAAGAGGCCCTCTTCATGCCGCGCAGCGCTGAGGCACTGCCGATGACAAGCACCTTGCCTGAGCGGCGTGCAACCATCGCGGGTATCGCGGCGCGGACGAGCCTGGGAAGCGGGTCCACCAGGGCCGCGAAGACTTGGCGCCATTCGGCTTCAGAGACCTCCGTAGCGGTGGTCGTTGGTGCCGTGAACGCGAGGTTGGCGACCAGGACATCGATGGTTCCCGCGGCGAGAACCACGCGCTCCGCCGCCTCGGGTTCGGAGAGTGCTTCCGAGCTGGCGACGACGGTTGCACCCTGCTCTGCGAAGACCTCGCAGAGTACCGGCCCCATGAACTCCGTCGATTGAGTGATGAGGACTCGCTTGCCGAACAGTGCGTTCTGCATGGGTATTCCCCTCTTGGATGCCCCGCGATCAATGAATTGCGCCGCATAAAGCCAAGGCTAAAGACCGCCTGCGCGCATCAGGCCGCCCGCAGCGGGGCAATGTCCTCGGCTGTCAGTGTGGGCGCGTTGACACTCGCGAGGACTGCATTGATGTCCGCGATCGTTACCCTTCCCGGCGCCGTGATTTCGATACCGATCGGTTTTCCCTCTTCGGTGTAGTCGATGATCATTCCGACCCCAGCCGGTATCGTGCGTCGGCTCCGGTCGCCGGGGGAGCGGGACAGATACAGATAGGCGGCCAATGGACGCCCGTGCCGAAAGGTCACTTCAAGATAGGGCCATTTCATGTGATTCACCCTGAGACTGCGCATCGACGATGAATCTCATGCTGCCAGTCGGATCAGTTGCTTGGTGTGGGGCATCCGGGCTGCAAAGGCCAGGGCGGCCAGGATGTCCTCGCGGGTCAGATCCTCGTAGTCGGCCAGGACGTCGTCGGTGGTCATCCCCCCGGCGAGCCATTCCAAGACCGTCTCAACCGGGTAACGAAGCCCGCGGACGCAGGGCTTCCCGTGGCAGACTGCAGGGTCCATGGTAATACGTTCGAGTATCGCTGGTCTCCGGGGTCGTCTGGGTTCAGAAAAGCTTAGCAGGTCGCTTGTGTCCCTCTTGGACGCATTGTTTGGCGCTATGCGACCGCACACATCGGTCGGACCTTTCGGTACTGCCCCCTTATTCCCGCTCCATATTCCCGCTGACCCGATCCCCCCGAGACCTCACCCCATTCTGTTCTAGCCGCCGCGCAGTTCAAGAACCCGCGCGAGGCTTTCTGCAGTCACTTCACCCGCCGGAGACCCAAGTTGCGATGCGGCGGTATCGAGTGTGATCTTTCCCATTTCAAACAGCTTGGCGACACACCAAGCGAACTTACCCCTCCGCGAAAGGTTAGTCGAATGAACGGGGAAGTAATCCAACGTGAGATTCTCCATCGCAACCCAGGAGTCATCTGGATTGGGGAGATGCGGATGCCTAGAGCTTAGCGTGTCCAAGCCTGTTATGTTGCGCACATGGTGCTTAGCCGCCGTAGCACTGATGCCAAAGGCAGTCATCACGTCTTCGACGATAGCAATTGGATCGCGGCCGACTTTAGCGATATCTCTCACGGCGTCCGGAGGAGCGAGAAAGGCGACGGCAAAAGCATTGGCGCGAATTTCGGGTAAATCCCGTCGGAGGTCGCGATCGCTTTGCTCGATATCGGCGTACTGATCCACCATCACTCGTTGCAGACGGTCATCAGGGTCCCAAAGGAGATGACCAAGTTCGTGGCACAGCGTCATGCGCCGTACCCAAACGTTCGCGTTCATTCCTGTCTCGTTCACCACGATTCCGCGGGCATGTCCATTCGCAATCGTCGCGCCGGCAAAGCGCTGATTCATCTTCTGCTGTACTAGGGGAAGTGCAAACTCATCCTCGATGAGCATACGAACGCTTGCGATTGGAGCGTCGTCATAGATTCCTAAGATTTGGCGAGTCTTCTTGGCAAGGCGGTAGCCAATATCGTGGGTGGGATACGCAAAGCTCGGCTCGTGCCGCGGAAGGCGAACACGCGGCTCCGCATCTTGGCCAATAGAGAGTTGCATGGCGGCTTGGCGGGCGATTACCCAGGCGGCCTCAGTGAGTTGCAGAACAGTGCCTGGGGTAAAGCCTGCAATATCACCACTACTCGCCATCTCACGAAGACGGACACCCAAGACAGAGTCACCGCCAGCGTTTGGACTGAAGCCAAGCTTCCGTTCGTCCAGTGCCAACGTTTGACCAATTGCCTCAAGCACGCGGATTGGAGTCTTTCTCCCTGGCGTTTCGGCGGTTGTGACAGCGGCAGGCGGCGACCCCACCCTATGGGCGACGCTCTCAACGGAAAGGCCCAGTTCCTGCCTCCGCTGTCGAAGCGTCAGGGCCGGTTCGGTTGCAGACCTGATGAGAGGAACTGAACCCTCGCAAGCTGCTTGCCGCACTGTTTCCCAACCGAAGGCTTCGAGTGCTTCGTGTGCGGTCAGCTGACGACCGGTGGCCCCTTCTGAGTATGGGGCTAACTGGATCTGACTCCGTACGAAGCGGACTTTGGAAGATGCCGATCGCTCTTCCGGCGTGGCGCCGATCGAGTCCGAGCCGAAGACTAAGTCGAGGTCGGGTAGGGTGTGCAACATCTTCAGGAAACCCAAACAGGCAGGACACCGACAAACGGTGAAGGGCGATTCACTTCGTCATCGAAGCCCATTGACCACACTCCGTATCCAGAATTGGCAAACGCTTGCACAACCAAGTCGAGCTCTTGCGCCGAACGGGGGCCATACCTACCCGAGCAGCCGTTAACAACAACGGTCTGTGGGTCGAGAAAGAGAAGTTCGCCCCCAGAGAAGGCAGGGGCTCCGCCGGTCAAATTCGTATGTTTGATGACACCGCTCTCGAGTGACATGCCAAATCCCCCCCGTTCGTGAGCATGAACTACGTCATCCATGCGAACGACCCAGAGATGCGCTGCTTGCACGTGACTTGTGTCCAGAAGCGGAGCGGATGGCGCGGTGAGACGACGTACCGCGCTTCCGTCTACCCACTGTTGAAGCCCATCCTCGGGAGACATCTGCTTCACCTGGTCGGCATTCGCGATGAGCGATGGTGGGGGCAGCCTCGGGTTCCCGAGCGCGTTCCGGAGGCTGTCGAATGATATCTTGGTTGCACTCATTCCGATACTCTAGCGAAGAACTTGGCGCGCGCTGGTTTTCCGCCCGGGGCGGCGATGCCGATTGTTCCCTATTGCACGGTGCCCTGCGTACCTCAACCGGGACGGGGTTTGAAAGCCCGTCCCGAACGTTTGGGTCCTGGTAGACACCAAGGGCAGGAGCCACCGCGGCATCCAAAATGTTCCGGACGGGGCGCATGCACCGTCCGGCCTGTGAGGGTGAATGCCCTGTCTGGCCAGATAGTTACAGGGGCCTCACGCATCACAAGCCGAGTTGGTTGGTGCCGGACAAGATAGTGCCACGCCGGTTGCCCCTCAGTCCATCCCCACACTCGCCTCGATCCGGAAGAATGCCTCGGCCCGCCGCTTGGCCTCGCTGCGGTTTTCGGTACGCGCCTCCGGGGTCGCGTCGAAGTCGATCTTGACCGCCTGGACGGCACGGCAGGTCATGTAGGCCTTGGCCTTGGGGTGGTCGAGCCGATCCAGGTAGTCGTTGGCCGCGGCCACCAGGGCGGCCTTGCGGCGAAAGAGATCGACGTGACCCTTGTAATCGTGCGGCTTCTCGGCCAGGAGGACCTTGGCGCAGGACTCCAGTTTCGCCCCGCCGCAAGACGCGGGCGTTTCCAACACGGGCATCTGGACGCCGCTTCGCTTGACCACCGACGACCCTTGCAGCAGGGTTTGCAACAGGGCGTCCTGGTAGGCCTGGGCGTGCTCGTACAGGGTCTGCTCGCAGGTCTCGCAGGGGATCGCCGCCAGCAGCCACTCCATCAGGCTGCCGCGCGACTCGCGCTGTTTCTTGACCACGGCTACGTCGAACTCCTTGACCAGATCGGCCGGCAGCCCGGTGCGCGCACAGGTCTCGGCCTCCCAGGCGGCCATCAGGTCGGCATAGCTCTTGACTGGCTGGTCGCCATGCGGCATCAGGTCAGCCCGCACCAGCAGGCGCTGGGCACCCGCGTCATAGGCAAAGCTGATGCGGCGGTAGGCGATCGGCCAGTCGGAGAGCGAACTGACGTTGAGTTCCAGCAACGGCTGGCGGGCCAGTGACCGGTGCACCGCCCAGAATCCGCTATGGGTATGGGCGGACAGATAGACCAGCGGTTGGTGGAGCTTGGCCATCTCGGCGCGCAGCAGAATGCGCGCCGACAGGTCCAGTGAGGCCCAGTTGTGATGGCCGGCGAAGATCACGAGGTCGCCCTGGCGGATGGCCTCCTCGACCCAGGGGTCGATGGCCTCGATCTGGTCGGGGCGGACCCGACCCATGCTCCCGGGGCTGCGGCCCCGGATGACGTCCCAGGTGCCGACCAAGCCCCCGGCCTGGTTGGTGTCCAGGCCGATGATGATGACGCCGCGCGTCGCCCCCGGCGCGGGCGGCAGCCGCAGCCGCTGCGCCAGGTACGAATCCGCATAGCGGTTGCCGTCCAGGACCTTGGCCTCGATGGCGGACAGATAGGCGGGCGGATCGGGACTGCGCCAACTGACTTGGTGCTCGCCGGTCGGCGGCGGTGCATGGAGTCCCGGCTTGGGGCGGCGACCGCTCGCCTGAGCGGCGATGTAGCCGGTGATGAAGTCGCGCTTGGTCAGGGCTTCGTTGGGGGTCTTGTGGCTGGTATCCTCAGGTGCTGCGCCCCGCCGACAGGTCTGGTGCCAATGCCGCACGGCCGGATCGAGCTTGACCGCGAAGACGTTGTAGCCGTAGATCCCGAACATCAGGCCGTCGTGGTTGCCCGGCAGGATGGCGCCCGCGTTCCGGGTACCGCGGAACATATCGGCGACGCGCTTGGCCTCGATCCGGCAGGACAGGTCCAGGACATCGCCCAGATGCAGGAAGGGTTCGTCGGGGTCGTGGTTCAGTGCCCATTCGGGGATGCGGCGGCCGAACAAGGGCTGTTCCGGGGGCCGTTGGGCGACCTCGACATAGGTGTCGACCGCACTGTCGTTGCCTGTTTCTTCATTCGACCGTGCCCGCCACGCCAAGAGGCTGAAGATGGAGATGGGATGAGCGATCGTCAGCACGAGAACCGGCTTGAGGCCAGGCGCGGGGGACTCAAGCGGTCGGTGCGGCGCGCCGGTTCGACCGCCGCCGCCTTGCTCTGCCTGACGGCTTGCGTCTCGAAGCCGCTTGCCCCCTACACGGAGCAGATGCCGCCGACCGTGATGGTGACGCTGGACCAAGCGGGTGTGCGCGATCTGCGCGGCCAGTTCCGCGCCGCCTTGTGCCCCCGGCTCGCCGCCGACGCGCCTCCCTGCGACCAGGTGCTGCTGCGCTTTCCAGGCGAGGCCGACGCCGCCCCGGCGGCCACCAAGGCCCTCAGGTCGCGCTATCGTATCGTCTTCGTGCCGGGCTTTTTCAACGAGTGCGTGGACCGCGTCGTCCGTCCATTCGGCGGGGTCGTCGAAGACCTCGGCAAGGATGGGTACGACGTGCGGTTTTTTCAGGTGGCCGGTCGGGGAACGGTCACCGCCAACGCCGCGCAACTGTCGCGGTCATTCGCGGCGCTCGCTGCGGACGCAAGGCCGATCATCGTGTTTGCATACTCCAAAGGGTTCGCCGATGTGCTGGAGATGGTCGTCCGCTACCCGCAATCCGCCCGCCAGGTCGCCGCCCTCGTCGCAGTGGCGGGGGTCGTGAACGGCACGCCGCTCGCGGAGGGCTTGGACGACCTCTATCGGCGCCTCGGGGCGCGTTTCCCCATGCCCGGCTGCGCACCCGGTAACGGCGAGGAGGTCACGGACCTACGACGGGAGCGCCGCCTGGAATGGTGGCAGCGCAACGGCGACGCGATCGGCGTGCCGCTATTCTCGCTCGTCGCGGTGCCGCGTCCAGGGAACGTCTCCCCGGTGTTATCCCCCAAGTACCGGCAGCTTGCGCTGATCGACCCGCGTAACGATGGGCAGGTGCTCTGGTACGACACGATCGCCCCGCGGGGGAACCTGCTCGGCTATGTCAACGCCGACCATTGGACGATCACCATCGACTTCAACTGTTCGCGGGCTGCATATCGCGCTCCATGGTCGCGGCCAAGGCGCGGGCGAGCCCCGGACTCTCGACCACCACCCCCATCTCGCTGTTGATCGCGCCGGAGCGGGGATCGAGGTTCATCGACCCGATGAAGACCCGCTGGCGGTCGATGACCATGGCCTTGGTATGCGTGAACAGGTCGCGGAACGCGGCGGCCATGTGATGGGTAATCGCGTCGTGGTCCGGGGTATCGGTGTAGACGCGGCTGGTTCCGCGTTGGAGCTTGCCGGGCAACTGGGCCAGCGCGTCGGTCCAGTCCTGGGCGTCCGCCGGGAACCGCGCCAGCGACGGCGCCGCGGCGAGTTGCTCGCGCACCGGCCCCGCGAGCCGGTCAAGGTCCCGCGGCGTCGCCGCCAGCCCGAGCGACGCGGCCGGTAACGCCCACTCGCTGTTCCAGAAGCGGTCGAACACGGTGGATGCCTGTCTGGCCCCCGGCCCGATGCCGAGTAAGTCGAGGTCGTGGAAGTTGAATGCCGGGTTGAGCCCCAGGTACTCGTCGCCGATATTGCGGCCACCCAGGATCACCGCCTGGTTGTCGGCGATCATCACCTTGTTGTGCATTCGCTGGTTCGCGCGCTTGAGGTCAGTGAGCGAGTCCCCCGCGCGTCCTAAGAGCGAGCGATGCCGCCAAGCGTTGAAGAGCCGCACTTCGATATTGGGATGGGCATCGATCGCCGCCACGATGCTGTCGCGGACCTCGGGTGTCGTCATGTCCCGGAGCATTGAGCTCAGGTCATCGACGATAATCCGCACCTTGACCCCGCGTTTGGCCGCCTGCACCACGCGCTTCATGAGCAGCACGCCGCCGGCATCGCCGAACCAGACGTAGTACTGCAGGTCGAGTGAATGCCTCGCCGAGTCGATGAGCGCCAGGCGCCAACTCAGCCCCTGCTCGTTGGAGTCGAGCAGCATGAAGCCGGAGGCATCCGGGCCAACCTGTGCGCGGATCGACGCCTCGATCGGGGCGAACGCGGTGTCGGCCCGCGCCGACACTGCGTTTTCGCGGGCCGGGCGAGGGCCCTTGTCCGGCAGACTGCTGCATGCACCGAGCACGCCGGCAATCAGAATGAGTAGTAGAAGGCGAGTGCGCATTGCGTCACAAGGTTCGGTGACGGCCTGTAGACAACCTGGGTGTGGCGCATTCTACCGGACCACTAATTGCCCGCGCGACTGATCCTGTAGATGGCGTTGTCGGTGAGCGAGACGACGTACAGGTTGCCGTCCGGGTCTTGCTCGATGTCCGTGGTGGTGCCGAAGTTGCTGCCGATCTTCAGGGTCTCGCTCTCCGTGCCCTCGAACTTCTGCGTCCGGAACAGGTTGTCTGCCACTCGGTCGGCCAGGCGCGGGTCAGCGCTTACGTCGAGACGCAGGCGATCGGCGGTCATTTTGAAGCAGTAGAGACTGCCGCCATTGGCCCCGACCTGCTGAAATGATCGCGCCGACCCGATCCATAAGGTACCGTTATAGTTCGCCCCCAGCGCGTCGCCGACTACGAAGGCCGCGCCGGAAGGACCGATCTCATAGCGCCAACTGAAGTCCGGATCGACATAGGTGGCACCCGGCAGCATGACCATGCGCGCCTGCGCCAGAGTGAACCGGTAGGCGGCCCGGGTCGGCGGATACCGGACCTGCTGCAGTGCGTTGCTGAACTGGGTCGTCTCGATGAGCTTCCAGTCGGCATAGCGACTGGATGGTCCCGCCAGTTGAATCCAGCCGCCGTTCATCCCGGGCACCACGCGGTTGATCTCGCTGTAGGCATCGTCGGCATTCTCGGTCTCCCACAGGGCGCCGCTCGCGGGATCGAAGGCCATGCCAAAGCCGTTGCGGTGGCCGTAGGAGTAGACCTTCTGGAGATTGGCCCCGACCTCTCCGCCGATGGACGTGCCGATGGCAAAGAAGGGATTGTCGGAGGGCGCCGTGCCGTCGGTGTTGAGCCTCAGGATGACACCGGACAGGTGCGCCTGGTCAGGTGCCGGGCCACCGAGGGTATCGTCCACCAAGGGTGTGGTGATAAAGGGACCGTTGGCGAGATTCTGCATCCAGCCGCGACGGCCCTGGTCGCCCATGAAGAGGTACAGCTTACCGTCCGGGCCGAACTTCATCACCCCGCCGTTATGATTCGCGGCGGGGGCGACGTTATTGGTCCCGGCATGTCCGGTCACGGCGATGTTGTCGGTCTGCAGGGCGCGCAGTCGGATCAGATTGTCCGCGAACACCAGGCTGGTGCCGTTCCACACAAACCGGTCGACCCGATTGCCCAGCGGCGGCACCTCAGTCGTCACTGTCGAGTCGGCACCGGTGCTGCTCTCGGTCCAACGGATGTAGACAGACGGATCGTTCGGGAAACCAGGGCTCAGAACCAGGCTCAATAGCCCCCGTTCGGAGGCCGCATTCACCGGGAGATCGAGCACCGGCGCGGCCTGGACCGCGCCGCTGATGACACGCTTGACCTGGCCCGTGGCCTTTTCGAGGACCAGGAAGTCGTCGGCGTCGAGAAAGACGATCCCGATGGGCTGGGAGAGACCGGTATTGACGACGGTGGTAACCACGAGATTCGGGTCCAGCAGGGTCGGGGGATCCGAATCGGCTTGAACCGGGCCCAACGGTCCTAGCGACAGGCCGGCGGCGATCAGGAGGCAAGCGGTGAGGCGCCGCGGCATCCGCCGCGGCCAGTTCCAGGCTGCCCGAATCGCGTGGGACGAGCGCTGCCACAGTCCTGGTCCAGGGGTTTCGCGGCCTCGGCTGGCCGGGCCTCCCCGGGCCCGGACAACGCGATGGCGCCGGCGGACCCCGAGCGCGGCGACGGCCGCGCCGAACAGGCTCAGGGTTCCCGGGGCCGGGAGCTCGTCCAGACTCACGTTGTCGACCCCGAGCTGGAACCCCTGGAGGTTGTCGGTTTCGGCAAAACGCAGGCGCAAGGTCTGGCCGGCATTAGCGGCGAAGAGGGCACTCAGGTCGAAGACATAGGGTGTGTAGCCCGACACCAGCGGGTCGCCGACGGCGCTCTGCACCAGATTCAATACGACATCGCCGGCAGCGGTGCTGAACGGGTCCGCGCCGACCGTCATGAGGTCTACCCGGGCCTGCTGGTTGAGGGTTTCAGCACCAACTTGGCTGGTCAGGTCGAAGGCCAGGGAGCTAGAGGGCGGTGTGGCGAACTGGGTCGCGCGATTGCCGATGAAGAGGTCGAAACGCAGTACCGCGCCGAGCGCGCCGACCACGAAATCCTGGTAAAGCAGATGGCTGCCGGGTCCTTCGGCATCGGTCATCGCGGCCTGGTTGCCGCCCGGGGGCGCCGGCGTCGTCTCCAGAGTCAGCGGGCTTGAGGTGCCGCTCTGAAGCTCAAAGGTGCCCTCGCTGCCGAGCTGATCGACCCGGGTCCAAGAGGTGAACCCTGCCTCGAAACCGCCGTTCGCAATGAGCGAGGCAGGTGCGGGAAGGACGGTCGTCAGGCCTAAGAGGCCCGCCGCGATTGCCGCTGTCCGGGGGTAGAGCAGGTGTTTCACACTGGTGTCTCCTCGTCTCTTGTTGGTCGCTTCGATCGCTGGATAACGATCACAGGATGAACAGGCATGGCCCGGCAGCGCCATGTCATGCAAACGGTCAAGAACCCGAACGTTGCCGCTGGCGAACTTTTCGGCGATGTCCTACGGAAATGCTCGGCTTTGTGCGGTCACTATAGCGCGGGTCGCTTGGAAAGCAAGTGCGCCTAAGTTCCAGGTTCGGCCGATCCTGCTGCGGCCCAACGGCCGCCGCCTTGTTTGTCAAAGGATATCGACCCGTTTGGCGGACCACCGCGGCGGCTTGGCCCCCTGACAACCACCCAGAGGATAATTCGGGTTAAAGTGTCGGTGTCTAAGTCGAAGGAACGGTGGCCGGCGTCGGACGGACCCGCTGGGCTCTTAGACCGCTTGACGTAAGGGAAAAAGGTGCTGAAATGGTCGCAGCTTCGGACTCCCGCGCCGTTTGGGCCGGGGGCCGCCTGTGAAACCGTGATTTGAAGGTGATGAAGATGACGAAGACTGAACTGGTGGAGCGGATCGCAAAGGACCTGACCGCCGCGGAGGACGCCGACCAAGGGCGCCGGTTGTTGTTGACCCGCGAGACCGGGGGGTGGCGGCTCGGCTACTGTGCACCGAGCTACACGGGCGCCTGGGGTCCGGGACAGACCCCGGCCGAGTGGGTGGTCCTGGACTGGCTGACGACGGACGACGATCCCGTGACCTGGCTCAACCTCGCGCTGGGGGCGGCCGAGGCCCTGGCGATCCGGCGGCTGGCCATCAAGGCGGCCGGGGCGACCCCGGCCGAGGTCCTGGTGGTGATCGCCGAGCAACCGCGGGTGGTGGTATGAGCCCCCTGCCCCATCCCGGGGGCCGCCGCGACGGCGCCCCGGGAGACGCCCGATGACCGAGACCGACTGCCTCACCGCCGCCATGCTGACGGTGGGTCAACGCCATAGCGCGCGGTTGCGGTTCACCCGGGCGCAGGTCGATACCTACTGCGCCCTGACCGGCGATGCCAACGCGATCCACCGGGACCTGGAGGCGGCGCGCCGCCGCTTCCCGGGGGTGACGGACATCGTGGTGCCCGGGGGGCTGATCCAAAGCACCATCTCGGGTCTCTTCGGCACCCGCTTCCCGGGCGACGGCGCGCTCGGGCTGTCCTTTGTGCCCGAGCGCTTTCGCAAGCCGGTCCTCCCGGGGGAGGAGGTGGTCGTAACCTTCGAGATCACTCGCATCAAGGGGGCGATCATCGACATCGACCTGGCCGTCACGGACGCACAGGGCGTGCGTCTGACCAATGGTCAGGCCCGGGTCCTGGCGCCGGACGAGGGTTATCGGCAGTGGTGGGAGGGGCAACGCGGCAAGGTCCCGGATTGAGCGCTGCCGCAGCGCCGGACGCCCGCGTCGCTGCCGCTCCCCTCCCCTCCCTTGGCCGCTCAACCCGAAAAGAGCGGTCGGCCGTCAGTGATCAGCCCGCTGAATGCTCATCGCTGATGGCCCATTCCAGGTTCACAGATTGACCAAGGCCCCGAGTTCGACCACCCGGTTGGGCGGCAGGCCAAAATAGGCCGCCGGATTACTGGCGTTACGAAACATGCCGATAAACATCTTTTGTCGCCAGATGGCCATTGGGATGCCCCGGGAGGGCACCAAGGTCTCGCGGCCGAGGAAGAAGGTCGTGGTCTCCGGATCGCAGGGGATGCCCCCGCGCTGCCAAGCCGCGATGACATCCGGCACCTTGGGTGTATCCATGAAACCGATCTCCATCCGCGACTGATAGAAGCGGGCGTTGACCTGCTCGATCCGCACCCGCCGCTCCGGTGCGACATAGGGCTGGCTCGACACGGCCACGTTCAGAATGATGACCCGTTCGTGCAGACAGCGATAGTGCTTCAGGCTGTGCAGCAGGGAGTGCGGCACCTGGCCCAGGCGGGCCGTCAGGAAGACCGCCGTGCCCGACACGGTCGGGATGCCTTCCGCTTCGATCAGCGGCACGAAGAGCGCAAGCGACATGTTATCGCGGGCCTGGTGCTCGATCAGCAGTGCCCGGCCGCGGCGCCAGGTACTCATCGGGATGAAGACCAGGGCGCCGATCACCAGCGGGAGCCAGCCCCCATCGCTGAACTTGGGCAGGTTCGCCCCAAAGAAGGCCAAGTCGATTACCAGGAAGATGCCGAGCACCAGGAAGGTCCGGGCCGGACCCCAGCGCCACCGCCGCCGCGCCACGACAAAGGCCAGGACGGTGGTAATGCTCATGGTGCCGGTCACGGCGATACCGTAGGCGGCGGCCAATGACTGTGAACTGCCGAAGCTCAGCACCAGCACCACCACGGCGACAAAGAGCGCCCAATTGATCCCGGGGACATAGATCTGGCCGCGCGTCTCCTGGGAGGTGTGCAGCACGGACATGCGCGGCAGATAGCCGAGTTGGATCGCCTGGCGGGTGAGCGAAAAAGTCCCCGAGATCACCGCCTGCGAGGCAATAACGGTGGCAACCGTGGCCAGCACCACGAGAGGCAACAGCGCCCAGCCCGGCGCCAGTCGGAAAAAGGGGTTGTCGACCGCCTCCGGATGGGCCAGCAGCAGTGCCCCTTGGCCAAAATAGTTCAGCACCAGGGCCGGGAACACCACGACCGTCCAGGCCAGCCGCACCGGCGCCCGGCCGAAATGACCCATGTCCGCATACAGCGCCTCGATCCCGGTGATCGCCAGCACCGCGGACCCGAGTGAAAAGAACGCGAGCAGGGGGTGGCCCGCGAAAAAATTGACGGCATAGAGGGGTGACATGGCCGCGAGCACGCCGGGTTCCCCGGCAATGGCGGCGATACCCAAGGCGCCGATGCTCAGAAACCAGACCGCCATAATGGGTCCGAACCAGTCCCCCATGCGCCCCGTGCCGTGGCGCTGGACGGCGAAGAGTCCGAGCAGGATCACCAGCGTCAAGGGTATCACCCAGTCGTCCAAACCCGGGGTGACCATCTCCAGTCCCTCGACCGCCGACAGGACCGAGATGGCCGGGGTGATGATCCCCTCGCCACAGAACAGTGCGGCGCCGAGCAGGCCCAGCACGATCAGGCGTTGACCCAAGGGCTGATTCGCCAGGCGCCGCTGTACCAGCGCAATCAGGGCCATGATGCCGCCCTCACCGCGGTTGTCGGCGCGCAGGATCAGCGTCACGTATTTCAGCGAGACCACGATCACCAAGGACCAAAACACCAGCGACAGCACGCCCAGGACGTTTGCGGAATCCACCGGGACGGGATGGCGATCGTTGGCGAATACGGCGTGCATGGCATACAGGGGGCTGGTCCCGATGTCGCCGTAGACGACGCCCAGGGCCGCCAGAGACAAGGCGGGCAACCGCCCGCGCGGCGGCGCTTGGCCATTCAGTGAGAGGCTCATTGACAAGGACAGATTCCATAAGCGAGCGAGGCTTTGCCTCGCGAGGTTGGCGGGTCGGGCCGCGGATCTGTGCGGGCCGCCGCGCTCAGGCGCCCCGCCCCCGCTCGGATGGTCCGGTGCGGAGTCTGCCCCACGCGGCGACCGGGCGCTTGTTTTTTCGACGCTTTTCCCACCTGGAGCGCCGTCGGCCAAGGCTCCGAGGTGGCGGGCGATGGGCCCTGGATCGGCGCCAAGGGACGCCCGTCTGCTGAGGTTAGCCAAATTCCAGGCGCAACTCCACGGCAACATGTCTCAGTTGCACCTGCCCTGCCCCGGCCGCGCCGGGAAAATCGACCCCGAAGCTTAGCCAACGGCTGCGGTCCGCGGTCTGCGGTCCGCGCAGCGGACCCTACTGCGCCGCGCCCGTAGGGTCCGCTGCGCGGACCAGCGACCTCCCCTCCAGCAGGGCGGCCGGATTGATGATCAAGGCCGGTGTAGGGGGTTCGTCCCTCACGCTGACCTTGATAACTGACGAGGGCCCTGGAAATCCTCACCGTCTGACGTTAGCCTGGGGCGGCCTTGATCA
>NZ_CAIKKU010000633.1 GCF_903828115.1 uncultured Thiodictyon sp.
CCCGTGCCCCCGAGCGGGAATTTACCGGCGGGGGCGTACGTTAGGATGTGAGTATATTAGTAACTGTTGACTGACGTGTCACCCGTGGGTAACATCCATCCGCAATTGCAAGACGCCCAGCTGCCGCAACACGCCGGAGGACACCCGCAGCGGCACCAGTTCGGTCGCTTTCCCCCTGACCAGGGAAAGAACGGTGCCGCTAACCCTCACCCTGGTAAAGGATAAGGGCCGGTCCGTGACCACCGGCGACTTGGCGTCCGACGCGCGGTACCCGGCACCACGGCAACCACAACGACCGCCGGGCCCGTCGTCGATGATCTGGGCTGACCCGTCGTAGCAGACCCTGGCCACCGGCCGGTGCGGGCCGTCGCTCGCCTGCCGCGCCGCGGCGGGCGTCCCCGAATTGAATGATCCGATCAGGAGAGACAGCGCAATGGCGATCGATAAACACAGCACACCGATGCTGGACCAGTTGGAAACCGGGCCCTGGCCGAGTTTCATTTCCGGCATCAAGCGTCTGCGTGATCAGCATCCCGATCCGCGGATCAACAACATGTCCAACAGCCTGCTGGGCCAGTTGGAGCATTCCTATGAAACCCGCAAGGGTTACTGGAAGGGCGGTACCGTCTCGGTGTTGGGCTACGGCGGCGGCATCATTCCACGCTTCTCGGAGGTGGCCCGGGCCTTCCCGGAGTCGAAGGAATTCCACACCCTGCGCGTTCAACCCCCGGCCGGTAACCATTATACGACCGCCATGCTGCGGCAACTGGCCGATAGTTGGGAGAAATACGGTTCCGGCCTGATCACCTTCCATGGTCAGACCGGCAACATCATGTTCATCGGTGCCGATACCCAGAATACCCAGCCGTTTTTCGATGAGATCAACGCCTACGGGTGGGACCTGGGCGGGGCTGGTCCCTGCGTGCGTACCGCCATGTCCTGCGTCGGCGCAGCCCGCTGCGAGATGTCCTGCACCAACGAGCTGAAGGCCCATCGGACCCTGGTCAACCGCTTCGTCGATGACGTGCATCGCCCGGCGCTGCCCTACAAGTTCAAGTTCAAGGTCTCGGGCTGTGCCAACGACTGCCAGAACGCCATCGAGCGCTCGGACTTCGCCGTCCTGGGCACCTGGCGCGACGACATGAAGGTCGACCAGGCCGAGGTCCAGAGCTACGTCGCGGAGAAGGGGCGGCAGTCTGTGCTCGACAACGTCATCAGCCGCTGCCCGACCCAGGCCTTGGTCCTGAATGACGACGCCACCCTGAAGGTCGACAACCGCAACTGCGTGCGCTGCATGCATTGTCTGAACGTGATGCCCAAGGCCCTGCACCCCGGCGACGACAAGGGTGTGACCATCCTGATCGGCGGCAAGCGCACGCTCAAGATCGGCGACCTGATGGGTACCGTCGTGGTCCCCTTCAAGAAGCTGGAGACCGAGGACGATTATGCCTCGCTGGTCGAACTGGCCGAGACCATCATCGAATTCTGGGCCGAAAACGGGCTGGAGCACGAGCGCTGCGGCGAGATGATCGAGCGCATCGGGCTCGCGAACTTTCTGGAGGGCATCGGGATCGCGCCTGACCCGAACATGCTGAGCCATCCCCGCCAGTCCTCCTACATCCGGATGGATGAGTGGGACGCGGCAGCGCAGGCCTGGTACCAGGGTCAGGCCGCGGCCGGACGCTGATTTACGATAACTACCGGACCCGTCGCCCGCCGCCGTGGGTGCGGGTCCCTGAATGATTAGCTGATCGACTGGAGGACAGGCAATGGCAGACACGCGCGAGCCGATTGAATCCGGCTGCCCGGACCCCTGGCAGTACATGCATCCCGTGATGCGCAAGAATTTCGGTCAGTGGAAATACCACGAGCACCCGCGCCCCGGCGTGCTGCGCCATGTCGCCTATAGCGGCGACGAGATCTGGACCGTCAAGGCCGGCACCCAGCGCATCCTGGACCTTTTCACCCTGCGCAAGCTGTGCGACATCGGCGACGAGTTCGCCGATGGCCATGTCCATTTCACCTTGCGCTCGAACATCGAATACCTGGTCGCCGGCCAGGCCAAGGTGGCGCCGCTGATCGCCGCCCTGGAGGCCGCCGGCTTCGTGGTCGGCGGTACCCAGAACTCGGTGGCGATGATCTCCCACACCCAGGGGTGGCTGCACTGCGACATCCCCGGCACCGATGCCTCCGGGGTGGTGAAGTCGATGATGGACGAACTCATCGACGAGTTCCGCAATACCAACATGCCCAACCGGGTGCATATCACCACCTCCTGCTGTCAGATCAATTGCGGCGGGCAGGGCGACATCGCCATCAATGTGCAGCACACCAAGCCGCCGCGGATCAATCACGATCTGGTGGCGAACGTCTGTGAGCGACCCACCGTCGTGGCCCGCTGTCCGGTCGCGGCCATCCGCCCGGCGATGGTCAACGGCAAGCCGTCCCTGGAGGTCGACGAGCGCAAGTGTATCTGCTGCGGGGCCTGTTATCCGCCCTGCCCGCCGATGCAGATCAACGACCCCGAGCACTCCAAGCTCGCGATCTGGGTGGGCGGCAATCATTCCAATGCCCGCGGCAAGCCGAGCTTCCAGAAACTGGTGGCGGCCGGTATCCCCAACAATCCGCCGCGCTGGCCGGAGGCGACCGGCATCGTCAAGCGGATCCTCAAGGCCTACAAGGAGGGGGCGCGCGATTGGGAGCGCATCAACGAGTGGATCGAGCGCATCGGCTGGCCGCGCTTCTTTGAAGAGGTGGACCTGCCGTTCACCAAGTATCACATCGATACCTGGCGTGGCGCCCGTGCGAGCTTCAACAGCTCGTCCTATATCCGCTTCTGATGGTCGAGGCCGCCATGAAGTTCGCACTGCAGATCAATGAAGGACCCTATCAGCACCAGGCTTCGGACACCGCCTACTGGTTCGCCAAGGCGGCGTTGGAGAAGGGGCATGAGGTGTTCCGGGTCTTTTTCTATCATGACGGCGTAAACAACGCCACCCGGCTGACGACGCCCCCCCAGGACGACCGTCATATCGTCAACCGGTGGGCGGCGCTGGCCGAGCAGTACAGCCTGGACCTGGTGGTCTGTGTGGCCGCCGCGCAGCGTCGCGGGATCGTGGACGAGGGGGAGGCGAGTCGCAACGGGAAGGACGCGACGAATCTCCATCCCCGGTTTCGGATCTCCGGCCTGGGTCAACTGGTCGAGGCGGCCATTCAAGCCGACCGTCTCGTCGTCTTCGGCGACTGAAGGGGCTCAAGCGATGTCGGAAATCGTCAAAAAATTCCTGTATCTGAACCGCAAGGCCCCGTACGGAACCATCTACGCCTGGGAGTCCCTGGAGGTGGTCCTGATCGGTGCCGCCTTCGACCAGGTGGTGAGTCTGATGTTCATGGACGACGGCGTCTACCAACTCGTCAAGGGGCAGGACCCGAGCGGGATCGGGATGAAGAACTTCTCCCCGACCTACCGGACCCTGGGTGACTATGAGGTCAAGAACGTCTACGTCGATCACGACTCGCTCGCGGCGCGCGGACTCAGCGCCGACGACCTGGTGCGGATCGCCTGGGAGGATGTCGACACCGAGGAAGAGGTGGAGAACATCGTCACGGTGATCGACCGGGCCCGCGGTTGCGAGCTGATGGCAGAGGCCGACGTGGTCTTCAGTTTCTAAGAGGGTCTCATGAGCATCCTGCACACCGTCAACAAATCACCCTTCGAGCGGACATCACTGGATTCTTGCTTGAAATTCGCGGCACCGGGTGCCGCCGTGCTGCTGATCGAGGACGGCGTCTACGCGGCGCTGTGCGACACCAGCGCCGCGGCCCTGGTCAAGGACGCCCTCAAAACGGTTAAGATCTACGTGCTGGGTCCTGATCTCAAGGCCCGGGGCTTCGCCGAAGGGCGCCTGATCCCCGGGATCGGCGTCGTGGATTATGTCGGCTTCGTGGACCTTGCCGCCGCCAGCGCGAAGGTTCAGGCCTGGCTGTAGTTTCGTTCAACTTATTTAACGCTCTGGAGAATCGCAATGGCTGACATGATCGATGTCGACGGCAAACAACTGGCCGTCGATGAAGAGGGCTATCTGGCCAATCTGAACGAGTGGGTGCCCGGCGTCGCCACGGTGATGTCCAAACAGGACAACCTGGAACTCACCGAGGAGCACTGGGACATCATCAATTTCCTGCGCGAATATTACGAGGAATATCAGATCGCCCCGGCCGTTCGTGTGCTCACCAAGGCGGTGGGTAAGAAGCTCGGTAAGGACAAGGGCAACAGCAAGTATCTCTACAGCCTGTTCCCCTACGGGCCCGCCAAGCAGGCGTGCCGCTTCGCCGGACTGCCGAAGCCGACCGGCTGCGTCTGACCGCCGCCCACCGCGGGAGGGGGCGGCGACGCCCGTGGTCCTCCCCCGGTCCCCGACAGGTGCCACTGAGGTAGCGGAAACATGCCGTTTCTGACGGGTCTATACGCCTTCCTGTTTTATTTTGCCGCCCTGGTCCTGGTCTTCGGGCTGACCTACAAGGTGGTCCAGTACAGCCGCACCCCGGCGCCGCTGAAGATCCCGACCACCCCGGCGCCGACGACCGGCACCGGCGTGGTGTTGCGGATGACGCGCGAGGTGGTGTTGTTCGAGAGCCTGTTTCGCGGCAACAAGTGGACCTGGATCTTCGGCTGGCTGTTTCATTTCGGGCTCTTCCTCGTCACCTTGCGCCATTTGCGTTATTTCTTCAACCCGGTGCCGGCGGTCATCGAGTTTATTCAGCCGTTCGGGATTTACGCGGGCTTTGCCATGGTCGTCGGGCTCGTCGGCCTGTGGGCGCGGCGCTTTCTGGTGGATCGGGTGCGCTACATTTCCAGGCCCGCGGATCACCTGATGCTCGCGCTGTTGCTCCTGATCGCGGCGAGCGGACTCCTGATGAGTTTCTTGCTCCATACCGACATCGTGTCGGTCAAGACCTTCTTTCTTGGCCTCTACCATTTCGATCTGCGGCCCCTGCCCGCCGATCCCGTACTGCTCCTGCATCTGGCCATGGTGGCGGTCCTGATGATCATTTTTCCTTACAGCAAGCTGTTGCACGCCCCCGGGCTCTTCTTCAGTCCGACGCGCAATCAGGTGGACGACCCGCGGGAACGCCGGCTGCTGGCCCCCTGGGCGTCGCGCCTGGAACGGCCGTGACCCGCGCACGGTACTTGAGTCCAGGTTGAGACGTCCGCACCCGAGGTTGAACCATGGCTAAGGCCACCTTTGAAGTCCCCGTGCTGAGCCAGTATCCGGACGTCCCCGCCGTCACGCCGGGCACCATGGCCGGCAGTGCCCCCTTTCTGTCCAAGCCGGACTTCCAGGCCCCCCTGGGATTTCCCGGAGAACTGGTCGAGAACTGGCAGGAGCGGGCGATCGAGAAGATGGGGGAACTCCTCACCCGGTATCGCTCGCTGCGGGTCTATCTGGATGCGTGCGTCAAGTGCGGCGCCTGCACCGACAAGTGCCACTATTTCCTGGGCACCAAGGACCCGAAGAACATGCCGGTTGGGCGCCAGGACCTGATGCGTAAGGTCTATCGCCGGTATTTCACCCCGGCTGGCCGCCTGTTTCCCAACCTGGTGGGGGCGCAGGACCTGACCCGCGAGGTCCTCGACGAATGGTACAGCTATTTCCATCAATGCTCGCAGTGTCGCCGCTGCTCGGTCTTCTGCCCCTATGGCATCGATACCGCCGAGATCTCCATGGCGGCGCGGGAGATCATGGACTGCATCGGTGTCGGCCAGAAATACTGCAATGAGATCATCGGCAAGGTCTATAAGGTCGGCAATAATCTGGGGTTGCCCGGTCCGGCCCTCATCGATACGCTGGAGGGGCTCGAGGAGGATGTCTTCGACGACACCGGGGTGCATGTGCGCTATCCCATCGATCAGGTGGGCGCCGAGATCCTGATGGTGACGCCCTCGGCGGACTTTTTCGCCGAGCCGCACGTCGACGGCCTCATCGGGTATGGCAAGGTCTTCCACGAGGCGGGGGTGTCCTGGACCTTCAGTTCTTATGCCTCCGAGGCCGCCAACTTCGGCATGTTCATCGGTTCCTACGAGAATATGCGCCGGATCAGTCAGCGGATCCGTGAGGAGGCGATCCGGCTCAAGGTCAAGCGCATCGTTTTCGGTGAGTGCGGCCATGCCTGGCGCGTCGGCTACAGTTTCCTGAACACGCTCGCCGGTCCCTGGGACTTTCTGGACCCCCGTTATCCGGTGCCCCAACACATTTGCGAATTCACCCATGACCTGATCCTGCAGGGGCGCTTGACGTTCGATAAAGGTCAGAACGACGACAAGGTCCTCACCTACCACGACTCCTGCAACGTGGCGCGGGCCTCACGGATGGGTGACACCCCCGGCGGTCAGTTCGAGATCCCGCGTGCCATCATCCGCGCCACCTGCAATCACTTCTACGACATGGATGAGGAAACCATCCGCGACCGGACCTTCTGTTGCGGCGGCGGCGGCGGGCTGCTCACCGATGACCTGATCGAACTGCGGGTGAAGGGTGCCAAGCCCCGGATGGAGGCCCTGAACAACGTCATGCAGGAGAAGGGCGTCACGCACATGGCCGCCATCTGCGCCATCTGCAAGAGCCAGTTCACCAAGGTGCTGCCCTTCTATGGCATGGAGATGGACCAGATCGTGAGTCTCCACCAACTGGTGTCCAACGCCATCGTGCTGACCCCCGGGGCAGACGATGGAGATGAGGATGAAGATGACGACGACGCGACCGATTCAGCACCGACGCCGGGTGATGAGGACGAG
Organism: uncultured Thiodictyon sp.; assembly: GCF_903828115.1. Lineage (GTDB taxonomy): Bacteria > Pseudomonadota > Gammaproteobacteria > Chromatiales > Chromatiaceae > Thiodictyon. Next base: position 6,797 of record NZ_CAIKKU010000633.1, read on the forward strand.
GATGCGGCGGACTGAGCCCGGCCCGCAGCTTGACACCCGGGCCGGCCGCGGCGCGCCGACCCGGGCTTCGCAGTGATAAGAACCCTCAGGGTTTAACTGGTTAGGAGAGACATTCGATGGTGACCCCCGGCAACGAGACGAAGACCAAGCCCTCCTGGCGCCGCTACGTGGACGGCCAGCAGGAATGGGAATCCTGGACCGACAAGATCTTTGCCCAGGACAGTTCCCATAAGTGTCCGACCTATGTCCACAAGACGCCGCCCTGCCAGGGCAGTTGCCCCTCGGGCGAGGACATCCGCGGCTGGCTCGCCATCGTGCGGCAGCAGGAGAAGCCGCCGGCCGGTGTGTCCTGGGAGGAATATGCCTTCCAGCGCGCGAGCGACGCGAATCCCTTTCCCGCCCTGATGGGCCGGGTCTGTCCGGCCCCCTGTCAGGTGGGCTGTAATCGTAACGAGTTGGAGGACTTCGTCGGGATCAACGCGGTGGAGCAGTTCTTGGGCGATACCGCCATCGCCAACGGCTACGCCTTTGCCCCGGCCCCGGCCTTGAGCGGCAAGCGCGTCGCCATCATCGGCGGCGGACCGGCGGGCCTGGCGGGGGCCTACCAACTCCGCCGCATGGGTCACGCCTGCACGATTTTTGAGGCGAACGAGGGACTGGGCGGGATGTTCCGCTACGGTATCCCCGGCTACCGCGTCCCGCGCGACACGCTCGACGCGGAGATCCAGCGGATTCTCGACCTGGGCGAGATCGAGGTGCGGTTCAAGACCAGGGTGGGGCTGGACGTCCAACTATCAGACCTGGAACAGGACTTCGATGCTGTCCTGTGGGCGATCGGCTGCCAGAGTGGACGCGGACTGCCGGTGCCCGGCTGGGCCGGCACCCCCAACTGTGTCTCCGGCGTGGCCTTCCTCAAGGCTTTCAACGAGGGCCGGATGAAGGTAACCGCCGAGCGGGTGGTCTGCGTCGGCGGTGGCGACACTTCCATCGATGTGGTGTCGGTGGCGCGCCGCCTGGGCCATAGCACCAAGACCGGGCCGGGCGCCCTGCCGGAGGCGGTGGTGCGCGACGGCTATGTGGCCCACGATTCGGCCCTGGCCGCAGCGGCCGAGGGCGCCCACGTCACCCTGACCTCGCTCTTCACGCGGGAGGCGATGACCGCCTCCGAGCACGAGGTGCACGACGCCACCTATGAGGGCGTCACCATCCTCGATGGCGTCATGCCCTTGGAGGTGTTGCTGGGGGCCGACGGCCGGGCCACCGGGCTGAAAGTCGCCGACTGCCGGATGACCGACGGGCGTCCGGTGCAGGTGGAGGGGACCGAACGGGTCCTCCTGGCGGACCTGATCGTGTCCGCCATCGGCCAGGGCGGGGACCTGACCGGGCTCGCGGCACTGGACAACGGCCGCGGGTTCATCAACGCCGACAAGCTCTTCCAAGTGCCGAACCGGCCTGGTCACTTCGTTGCCGGCGATATCATCCGCCCGCACCTGCTGACCACCGCCATCGGTGCGGCCTGGGTCGCGGCCGACTCCATCGATGCCTATCTGCGCCGCGTCGAGCAGCGTCGCCGGCCCAAGGTCGATGTCCATCACTTCAATCTGCTGGAAAAACTCATCGAGGCCGACTTGGCCCCGACGCCGTTCAAGGTGCAGGACCAGGGCGATCTGCGCGGTAGCTGCGACGGCAGCTATGCGATCCACAACTATGAGGACCGCGCCGGCGCCGAGGTGATTGGGCAAGACGAGTTGTTCCTTGCCCACTTCAACTATCACCCGCGTCACCTGCGCCAGGAGGAGGTGCCGAGCGCCGAGGCGGTACTGGGTCACTTCAAGGAGCGGGTGATCGGGCTCACGGCGGCGGAGGCGATCGACGAGGCCAAGCGCTGCATGTCCTGCGGCATGTGCTTCGAGTGCGACAACTGCGTGATCTTCTGCCCGCAAGGTGCCGTCTACCGGGTGGACAAGGGCAGCCGTACCACCGGCCGCTATGTGGCGACCGACTATGCCAAGTGTATCGGCTGCCACATCTGCGCGGATGTCTGCCCTACCGGCTATATCAAGATGGGCCTGGGTGAGTGAATGTCCGTCGCACTGCGTCCGGGAGGCGTCGATGGCTAGAACCTTGATCAGCGCGGTTCTCGCGGCCCTGGCCCTGGTCGGGGCCCTGGCCGCCCAGGTGGTCCTGGCGGGCGATGCGCAGGGTTATGTGAAGGCCGGCTCACGGGCCGCCGCGCATGGCGCCTGCGTGGAGCCCACGCAATACATGCGTCGCCACCATATGGATCTCATCCAGCACCAGCGTGACGCCACGGTCTATCAGGGCATCCGCGGGACCCGGCACAGCCTCGCCGGTTGTATCGACTGCCATGTGGGCCCCGGGTCCGACGGTCATCCGGTGGCCGTGAACGCGGAACATCAGTTCTGTCGTTCCTGCCACGAATTCGCCGCCGTGAAGGTCAACTGTTTCGATTGTCACGACGGGGTGCCCAAGGGTGGCCCGTTGAGCGAATCGGCCCAGTCGGCCCTGGACGCGGCGACGCAACAAGGGCGCGGGCGGGGTAACGCCGACGGGTCGGTCCGCAGCGCCCGCGAAGGGCAGGGTCAGTGATGATGAAACACCCACCAGAGGGCATCGATCAGGGGCGTCGTGCGTTGCTCGGCGTCGCCGTCGGGGTGACGACCGCGGTCGTGGCGCCCGGGCTCGTCCTGCACGCCGCCGCGCTCCCCAGTGCCGCGCCCCCCGGCGCGCAGCGCTCCGGGCCGGTCACCGACCGCGTGCGGTGGGGCTTGCTGATCGACACCAGCAAGTGCGCCGAGGGTTGTCGCGCCTGCGTGGATGCCTGCGATCGGGAAAACGGGCTCGATCTCCAGACGCGGCCCGCGGGCCAATCAGGGCGCGCCTGGGCCGACCAGAAGGCGGTGTGGATTCGCAAGGTCAAGCTGGCGGACGACCTGACCGGGCGGGTGACCAACCTGCCCATGATGTGCCAGCACTGCGAACACCCGCCCTGCGTGGACGTCTGTCCGACCGGGGCCTCCTTCAAGCGTGCGGACGGGATCGTGCTGGTGGATCGGCATACCTGCATCGGCTGCCGCTACTGCATGATGGCCTGCCCCTACCAGGCGCGCAGCTTCATCCATGAGGTGACGCACGATCAACTGACCAGGGTCCCGCGCGGCAAGGGGTGTGTGGAGAGCTGTAACCTCTGTGTCAGCCGCCGCGACCAGGGGGCGCCATCCACCGCCTGTGCGGATGCCTGTGCCGACGCCGGTCATCACGCCATCGTCTTCGGCGATCTGAAGGACCCGCGGAGCGCCATCAGCCAGGCGCTCACGGGGCTGCCGAATCGCCAGCTCCGCGAGGACCTGGAGCTCAATACCGGTGTGCGTTATGCGGGCGTTTAGGAGCGGTTCACAAATAGGTTAAACAATTCCATTAGGGATTGCCTATAGCGCCACCCTCGTTGTCGTTGTCGTTGTCGTTGTCGTAATCGAGGTTATCCTAGCGCCCCGGATTCTCTCGTACCCCAAAGTGCATCGCTTATCCGATTACGACAACGACAACGACAACGACGATTCTGTTTCACTGGTTCTTGACTCGTTACTTGGCCCACGGGGGGATTGAAGGCATGAAGCGAATCGTCTATCGCGAGTGGCGTATCCCGCCGGCCCGCTACTGGGGCATCCTGGGCATCCTGGCGGCGGTCGTCGGGCTCGGTGGTCTGGCAGCGCTCTACCTGGAGCACGAGGGGCACTGGGTCACGGGGATGAGCAACAGCGTGGTGTGGGGTGTTCCCCATGTGTTTGCCGTGTTTCTGATCCTCGCCGCCTCCGGGGCCATTAACGTCGCCTCGGTCGGGACCGTCTTCAACAAGGGCGCCTATCTGCCCCTGGGGCGCCTGTCCGGACTGCTCGCGGTCGCGCTCCTGATCGGCGGGCTCCTGATCCTGGTGCTCGACCTGGGACGCCCGGATCGACTCCTGGTGGCCATGACCCACTACAACTTCCGCTCGATCTTCGCGTGGAATATCTATCTCTATACGGGCTTCGTCGTGCTGGTCATCGCCTATCTGTGGAGTATGGCCGACCGGATGGGCGCGCCCTTCAAGCAGTCGATCGGGGTGCTGGCCTTCGTGTGGCGGCTGGCGCTCACCACCGCGACCGGCTCCATCTTCGGTTTCCTGGTGGCCCGACAGGCCTTCGATACCGCCTTTCTGGCGCCGATGTTCGTCATCATGTCGCTCGCCTACGGGCTCGCCATCTTCCTGCTGGTGCTGATCTTCAGTTGCGCGCAAGACGCGCGGCCCATCGGCGACCTGCTGCTGCAGCGACTCAAGAACCTGCTTGGCGTCTTCGTCGCGGCGGTGTTGTATTTCACCCTGGTCTATTACCTGACCAAGCTCTATGGCGCCAAGAACTATGACCTGGTCGGCTGGGTGCTCTTGCGCGGTGGGATCTACTCCTTTACGGCCTGGGTCGGCTGGGTCCTGCTCGGTACCCTGGTGCCGCTGGGGATCATCTGGCACCCGGTGCTGGGGCGGGATCGCCGCTGGATCGTCGCGGCCTGCGCGCTGGTGATCCTGGGCGGATTCGCGGCCCTGTATGTGATCCTCATCGGCAGCCAGGTCTACCCGTTGCAGATATTCCCGGGTCATACCGTCGTCGCGTCCGGGGTCGTCGATGGCCTCAGGGCCGGGGTCGCGCATTATCACCCGAGTGTCCCGGAGGTCCTGCTCGGCCTGGGCGGGGTGGCGGTGGCCCTGGTCATCACGGCTGTGGGCGTGCGGGTGCTCCAGTTCCTGCCCGAATCGCTGGCGGACCCCGAGGCGTCCGCGCCGGTCGGGTCCGGTGCATTGAGGCGCTTCTCAATCGATGAGATATCGCCCGGTTAGCCCCGGCCGATGGCCCATCTCTATATCTCCGCCGCCCACCGGTCCTCGGGTAAGACCACCGTTTCCATCGGACTCTGTCGCGCCTTTCGCGACCGTGGGCTGCGCGTGCAGCCGTTCAAGAAGGGGCCGGACTTCATCGACCCCCTGTGGTTGGGTCTGGCGGCGGGGCGGCCCTGCTGCAATCTCGACTTCCATACCATGGGGCGCGGTGAGATCAGCGCCGCCTTTGCCGGGGAGAGCGCGGGCTGCGACCTGGGGTTGATCGAGGGCAACGTCGGGCTCTATGACAGCACCGACCTGCTCGGTGCCAACAGCAATGCCGCGCTGGCCAAGCAGTTGGGTGCCCCGGTCGTGCTGGTCATCGACTGCCATGGGATGGCCCGCGGGATCGCACCCCTGCTGCTCGGCTATCGCGCCTTCGATCCGGACCTGCATCTGGGCGGGGTGGTACTGAACAAGGTGGCGAGCAGCCGTCACGCCGGTAACCTGATCCGGGCCCTGGAGCATTACACGGACCTGCCGGTGCTGGGCGTCCTGCCGCGTGACGAGTCCCTGACCATCGCCGAGCGCCATTTGGGCCTGATGCCGAGCAACGAGTCCGCGCAGGCCGAAGTCTGGATCGAGCGTATCCACCGCCGGGTGGCGGACGCGCTGGATCTGGACCGCCTCCTCGCGCTGGCCGAGGGGGCGCCGCCGCCCCAGGCATCAGCCGCATCGCGCTACCCCGCGGCACCTCCTCCAAGCGGGGCGCCGGTGCGCATCGGCATCGCCCGGGACGCGGCCTTCGGCTTCTATTACCCGGACGACCTGCGCGCCTTGGCCGCGGGCGGGGCGGAACTGGTGGCCTTCAGCCCGGTGGATGACCCCGAACCGCCCGCCGTCGATGCACTCTTCCTGGGCGGCGGCTTTCCGGAGTATCGGATGACGGAACTGGAGGCCAACCGTACCATGCGCGAGGGGATCGCTGACCTCATCGCACGGGGTGCCCCGGTCTACGCCGAGTGCGGGGGCCTCATGTATCTGTGCCGGGGCCTGCGGTGGGGCGAGGAGCGGCGCGCCATGGTCGGCGCACTGGCGGCCGAGGTGCAGATGCAGGTAAGGCCCCAGGGCCGGGGCTATGTGAGTCTGCGCGAGACGGCCGCCTTTCCGTGGCCTGCGTCGGCGCCGGGTGCCGCACCCCGCGAGGTCCAAGCCCACGAGTTTCACCACTCCGCCGTGGTTGCGCCCGATCCGGACTGGACCTACGCTTATGAAGTCCTGCGCGGCGTCGGCATCGACGGGCGCCGCGACGGGGTCGTGCAGGGCAATCTGCTTGCAAGCTACGCCCACCTGCGCGACGTGGGTGGACTGAACTGGACGGGGCGCTTTCTTGCCCATGTGCGCCGGTGTTTGGGCGCTTGATCCCGGTTCCGGCCTTACCAGGAGAAGGATTCGTCCGCAAATGAACGCAAATGAACGCAAATAAGAAATAGAGGTGCGGACATGTTCACACTGACCGTAGCGGCGGCGGCGCAGGTCCAGGTGGCTGCGCAGCAGGGCGGGGCCGAGGGCCTGGCGTTGCGCCTGGCGGCCCAGCGGCAGCCCGACGGGACCTTCGATTACCGGATCGGGTTCGATGAGGCGACCGAGGACGACATCCGCATCAAGTGCGGAGGGATCGAGGTCGTGATGACCCCGGAGCAGGTGCCGCTGCTCAATCAGGCGACCATGGACTATGTCGAACTCGCGCCGGGACAGTTCCATTTCATCTTCCTCAACCCCCAAGACCCCGGCTACCAGCCGCCGACCGAGGACTGAGGCGAGCGCTCGCCGGTACCGCTCTCGCGACATTGCTCCAGTCCCGTAGGACTGGGTAGAGCGCAGCGAAACCCATCGTTTGCGTTTGCCCAATCTCGCCAGCGGTGTCACGCGCTCTGCGCCGTACGGGCCAGCGGCCGGAATTATGATCAAGACCCCCTTGACGGCCCCGCGTCGCAAGGTATCCTGATCCTCAGGACGGTCGTCCGTAGCGCGCTTCGGATGGCGCGCGCGGTTGCTCTAAAAAAATAACTACTGGGAAAATAACACCTTGCTGTCGACATGGCACGGCGTCACCCCGTTCGGGGCCCTACGCGCAGCGACCGTGCGGACACTCGCCCGGGACGGGAGCTACGCAGATGGTTTACGACTTCCTGCAGGGTCAATGGCGCGACTACAAGCGTCGGCTGCACCGCGTCTGTGTCGTCACCCACGCCCAGGTCTTGCTGGATGCGATCTGCGATGGCTGCGTCGGCCGCGATCCGGCGCACCTGGCGGCATCAGTCGAGACCTGGATCACCCGTCATGTAGGGCTGGACCTGGAGGGGCGCATCCGCGCCGCGCGGCTCGGTGAGGATGGCCCGGGGGCGGATTCGTGTTGGGCGCAGTGCCTGCGCCTCTTCCACAGCCCGCCGCGGCTGGCCGGGCAGCTCGCGCGCAGCCTCGCTGCGCTCTGCGCCGCCTGGGGCCAGGGTGAGGACGCGCGGGCCCGGGCGATCCTCTGGCAGACCCTGTCGCACTATTTCTACGAGGCGCGATTCGAGATCGACGGCCCCACCGGGCAGCACCGGTTGCGTAACTGGGTGCGCATCCAGCGCCTGCTCGCCCGGGTGCGCCGCGACCTGGAGCGGGCGGCGGTCGATCTGACGGGCCCCGAGCGCGTCTGGACCTTGCGGCGGCTGGAGGACCCCGCGTGGCTCGCGGCCGCCGTCCTCTCGCAGTCGCAGCGTCCAGGTGCCGGTCCCGCGCTCGACGACATCGCCACGGTCGATGGCGTGCTCGCTTATCTTTATGCCTTCCTACCCCACCTGGATATAGGAGAGATGCAGGATGATCCGGCCTGGCCGCGCAACTGCCGGGCGATCTGGGTACTACCATCGACTATTACATCGATCACCCGGACAGCCCCGCGGGACTGACACCAGCCGAGCGGGCCGCCCTGATCCTGGAGTACCGGGTTGAGGTGCCGCCCATGTCCGACCGCGCCTTTCAGGAGCGCTATGGTCATACCCGCCAGACCCATCGCAACCGCGTCGCCGCCGGGGTTCGCAAGATTGCCCCCTGGGTGCGCCGCGATCTGGAGTCCTGAGGTAGTACAGCATGAACAAGGGCCGACTGATCCAAGACGTCCTCAATGCCATTGCGGCGGCGGACCCCGACGACACCCAGCGGCTTGACGACGAGCACCTTGGCGCGGTGCTGCACGCTCGAGCGCCCTTGACGCCGCCGCAGCGGCGTCTGTTGGCCCGCTCGGCCGTCACGCGTGACCGCCTGGCGTGGCTGCGCCACCGCGAGCGGGCGCGCTCACTGGCCGCCTGGCAGGTGCAGGGGTTGGGCCCCCAGCCGCTCCAGTTGCTGGCGGCGGCGGACGAGACCCCCGCGGTCGGCCCCCTGCACCTGGTGGGGGAGCACTACAGCATCGCCTTGATCCCGGCCGACCTGGATGGCCGGGCCTGGCGCATTACCGTGGCGGTCGCGCCGGCGCTCATCGTCACGACCCCCGGCGGCTTCCAACTGGTCGATAGCGAGGGCCTGGTCTGGCTGGCCGGACACCCGGATGCCTACGGCGAACTGGTGGGCTTTTGGCAACGCGCCGAACCCCTGTGGCAACGGGTCCATCGCGTCCGTCTGGAACTGGTCCCGCAGTGACCAGAGAGCCAGGACCCCGCCATGCCTTGGTCCATTTCCCGCTGGCCGGTGACCGCGAGCACGGCCTGGCGGCGGTGCGCGTCATCGATTGGGGTCAGCCGGGGTATTACACGCGGATGACCCTGGCCGGGCCCACGGCCCATGAACTGCGCAAGGACGAGGAGATCGAGGCCGCCATCCGGACCGAACGCCTGTGCGGCGGCTGTCGGCCGGCGGTTCCCGACGGCCAGCTCATGGTCGAACTGGTGGTGGCCGAGGGGGCCCAGGTCTGCGGCGCGAGTTACACCCTGGCGCTCGTGCTCGCGGACAAGCTGGCCCGCGGCTGCCTCCCCCGGCTCGCGGGCCGCAACCTGATCGCCAGTGGCCAGGTCAAGCGTGACGGCGCGGTCGTCCCGGTCGGGCGGATGGCCGAGAAGCTCGCGGCGTTGGCGCACGCGCTGGCACAGCGACCCCAGGCGGCGGCGCTGCTGGTCCTGGCGCGGGAGCATCTGGCGGCCCTGACCAGTGAGGAGCAGCGCCTGCTGCAGGGCTTGATCGCGTCAGGTCTCCAGTGTGTGGGGGTGGCGACCCTGGCGGAGATGGGGTCGGGCTGGCCCCCGGAGGCGCATTCCGAGCCGGGACCAAACCTGTTCCCGTCGCCCTGGCGCGGCTGGTTGCGCAAGCGGCGCGGGGCGGTTACCGGCGCACTGGACTGGAGCAAACCCGTGCTGCGCCCCGGTTGGCGCAAGCCCCGGCTGGCGGCCGCCTTGATGACGCTCCTGCTCGGCGGCCTGCTGATCCTCTATTCCATGCTGTCGGGACCTTGCTCGCGCCTGTCCGCGGACCCCGCCGTCATCGAGCGCTGCTGGGGGTCGCTGCCGGTGACCTTTGGGGCCGACTGCGGCGTGGCACACCGCAACGGTGATCGCTCCCCGCGCCACTGTCCGAGCGGCACCTGTCTCGCCGCGGCCGATGCGTTTTCGCTCGAAGTCATCGCGCCGAGCAAAGCTCGGCGTCTCTTGCCGGGTGAAAGTCCCGGTCGGGTAAGGGTTAGCCGCCCGCCCGTATCGAGTGTTGGTCCCGTTGCGGAGTAGGGTAACCTGCGAACAACAGACGGGGCAAGCGTACAC
>NZ_CAIKKU010000634.1 GCF_903828115.1 uncultured Thiodictyon sp.
AATCATTCGGAAGGCGAGCGATGAAGACGACAATGACGGGCGCGGGACTGCTGGCGGGGGCGCTGCTGCTGGGCGGCGGTGCGGCCCAGGCGGGGCTGACCGACTACACGGCGGGTGGCGTGAACCTGGTCTTCGACAACGACTATGGCACGACGGGACTGACCTGGCTGAAAAACGCCAACCTGGCCGACACGGTGGACTTTGGCGTGCTCGGCATCGAGCCCGACGGCAAAATGAGCTGGGCCGTGGCCCAGAGCTGGATCACGGCGATGAACGCGGCCAACTATGCGGGCACCAACGGCTGGCGGCTGTGGTCGGCGCTGAATAGCAATGGTACGGGTCCGTGCGGCCCAGCCTTCAACTGCACCGGAAGTGAATTGGGGCACCTGTTCTACACCGAGGGCGGCCTGAGTCAAAACCAAAGCATTACCACCAGTGCTACGCTTAATCTACACTTCACCAACATGCAGTCGTCCGTGTACTGGTCCAGTACGCAGTTGTCGAATCCCCTCTACGCGTGGTACTTCGACACCGACGGCGGGCGCCAGACCAACGACCTCAAGGGCTACCAGTTCCTCGGTTGGGCCGTGCGCCCCGGACAAGTCGCCGCCGCCCCGCTACCCGCGACTGGCCTGCTGATGGCACTGGGCTTGCTGGCCCTCGGAGCTACCCGACGCGCGCGGCGAGCGACTTTGGTTATTCGGTGATTTGGATGATTCGGCGCTTTAGAGGGGGGGGCAGGGGGGATACTTCCCTCCTGTTTGCGCGCGTAGCGCGCGTGGGGTCTCGATAATGATCCCCGGCTACTGTGCTGCCCGCGAGGCCGCTGGTCCGCACAGCGGACCCTACGACCACAGCGGACCCTACCGGCACAGCGGACCCGACGGGCGCGCGGCCAACCCGTAGGGTCCGCTGCGCTGGCCGCTACCGGCCTTCTTGCTGATCGAACGGTTTGCATGACGGCCGAAGGCGCTCACGCGGCGGTGCGTGCGCCACGCCATGGGTGGCCGTGCGCGCGGAGTCCAAGGCTTCAGCCTTGGCGGGGAGGGCGCCAAGGCTGAAGCCTTGGACTCCAGCCTGTCCAGGCCTGCCTGCTGGACGATGGCCACCGGCGCCGCTTCCCTATTCAGCCGTACTCTTTACCAAGCGACGGGCCAGCATGACCCCTCATGTCGCGCTACGCCGCGGGCCATCCCTGGCCTCACCGAGAAGCCAAGGCCCGTCGCTAAAGCATGGACTTCACGGCTTCCGCCTCGTCCGTCAGCTCCTTCAACGTGATATTGATCTTCTCGCGGCTGTAGTCGTCGATCTCCAGGCCCGGGATGATCTTGAAGGCGCCGCCCTTGCACTCGCACGGCATGCCGAACACGATGCCGGCGGGGATGCCGTAGGAGCCGTCCGAGGGCACGCCCATGGTGACCCACTCGTCGGAACCGAGCACCCAGTCACGGACGTGGTCGATGGCGGCGTTGGCCGCGGACGCGGCGGAGGACAGGCCGCGGGCCTCGATGATGGCGGCGCCGCGCTTGCCGACGGTCGGCAGGAAGGTGTCGTTGTTCCAGGCGTGGTCGTTGATCAGGGCCTTGACGTTGTCGCCGTTGGAGGTCGTGTAGCGGTAGTCCGCGTACATGGTGGGGGAGTGGTTGCCCCAGACGACCAGTTGCTTCAGGGACGACACCGGACGGCCGATCTTGGCGGCCAGTTGCGACAGGGCGCGGTTGTGGTCCAGGCGCAGCATACCGTGGTAGTTGTTCGGGTCGGTGCGGCCGACCTTGCGGGCGGCGGCACCCGCGATGTAGGCGTTGGTGTTGGCGGGGTTGCCGACCACCAGGACCTTGACGGCCTCCTTGGCGTGGGTGGCGATGGCCTTGCCCTGCACGGTGAAAATGGCGCCGTTGGCGCTCAGCAGATCGGCGCGCTCCATGCCCTTGGTGCGCGGGCGGGCGCCGACCAGCAGGCAGACGTCGGCGTCCTTGAAGGCGACGTTCGGGTCATCGGTGCTGATCATGCCGGCGAGCAGCGGGAAGGCGCAGTCCTCAAGTTCCATCATGACGCCCTGCGCGGCGAGCTGCGCCTGCGGCAGGTCGAGCAGCTGCAGGATGACCGGCTGGTCGCGGCCGAGCATGTCGCCGGAGGCGATACGGAACAGCAGGCTATAAGCAATCTGGCCGGCGGCGCCGGAAACGGCGACGCGCATGGCGGGTTTGGACATAGGTCACTCCGGTAGGACAGGGCGTGGTGGGAATGGTGCGATAGCGGCGGCCGGTGCCGGTCGGATTCCTCGGGAAGATAACAAGCGCCGGAAAACCAAGATGTTAAAAGTTCCTGGTGGTGCTGTCAATGCATCATTATGCAGGACTGGCAGGACCAGAAAATGGCTGATCCAACCCGGTGGGGCTCCGACAAATTCCGAAACCTCAATACTGTCTATTCGCCGTCCTCGGTCAGCAGACGTTCCAGTTCGACGCTGTCGAGTCCCCGCTCGGGCCGCTCGGTCACCGGGTCCAGCGGCGGGTTGCGCAGGGCCTGGCGCGGCAGCACGACGAGTTCGATGGGGGTCTCGCCGGCCACGAAGCGCAACGCCGGGTGGGTGCGACGCTCCCCGTTGCCGTAGCGAAGACTGCGCTCGCGCTCGTGCCAGGGGATCCGCGCCTCGATCAACGCGAACACCACGTCCTCCGGGCGCTCCGCATAGAGGCGCAGTTGCACGCCCGCGGCGACCTGGACTGACCCATGCAGCAGGGGGCCGATCAGGCGCGGGCTGAAGGCGCTGAAGCGGCGCATGGCCTGGAGCGCGTCGCCGCGCAAGCGCTGGAGTGCCGCGGCCTGCGCGGCGCCGGGGAAGAGCCGGCGCTGGGTCAAGAGCGCCTCCTGGATCGCCTCGTTGGTCGGCCAACTGCGTCGATCGAGGATGCCGATGCGCGCGGCGGCCTTGCGGCGCGCCCGGTCGAAGTCCGACAGGTCCTGCTCTACCATGATGCGGGCCGCCTCGTAGGCGATGCGCCAGTGCGCCGCGTTCAAACGGTCTCGTCCTGCCATGGGGTACCTCCGTTCGCGCCGCCCGGCAAGGACCGTTCCGCCGCACGCGGACGCAACGTAACGCGCGGAATCAACGTCTCGGGCGACCTGCCGGGCGATTGTTCGGGGTTTGCGCCAGTGCCTTCCAACCAATTGAATAATCGCAGATTATTTGCTTTCATGGGCGGCTGTCGACGCGTTTCGGGCGCCCGCGTGGCGCAGCGCCTCACATGGGGCTCGCGGCGGCGCTGCGATGCAGGCATAGTGTCGGGCGGCGAGGGGAGCCCGAACATTAACACGCACGCCTGGTCGGCGCATTTTTTTGCAGTCGCGATGCGGCGGCCGCTCGCGGGTGGCACTGGTCCCCGGCGGGTCGGCCCTCTACACGGCACTACTATGGGGGTTGCAGGTTTCGGGTCCCAGGTTCTCCCACAAAACATTCTCGGTTTGATATAGTTAGCGAGCCATTCAGTGGTCCAATGTAGGTCCTCCGCGCAAGCTCCCAGGTTTTAAGAGAATCCCATGTTCGGTCTTCGCCGCAAAAACAAGGCCATACTGGGCATCGACATCAGTTCGACCGCCATCAAGCTGATCGAGTTGTCGCAGAGCGTCGGCTCGAGCACGGCCCTGTACCGGGTCGAGACCTTTGCCATCGAGCCCCTGCCGAGCAACGCGGTGGTGGAGAAGAAGATCGCCGACGCCGACGCGGTGGGCCAGTGCATCCAGCGGGCGGTGCTGCGGGCCGGCACCAAAACCAAGCGCGCCGCGGTGGCCGTGTCCGGGTCCGCGGTCATCACCAAGGTGATCTCGATGTCCGCCGCGCTGAGTGACGCGGAGATGGAGAACCAGATCCAGTTGGAGGCGGACCAGTACATCCCCTATCCGCTGGAGGAGGTGAACATCGACTTCGACGTGCTGGGGTCGTCCCAGGCGAGTGCGGACATGGTCGACGTCCTGCTCGCCGCCTCCCGCCGCGAAAACGTGGACGACCGCGTGAACGCCCTGGAGATCGGCGGTCTGACCGCCGCGGTGGTCGATGTCGAGGCTTACGCCATGGAGAACGCCTGTAGCCTCATTCTGGGCGGCCGCGGCGACGAGCACACGGAGCAGACCGTCGCGGTGGCCGACGTCGGCGCCTCCACGACGACCCTGCATGTGCTCCACGAGGGCCAGGTGGTGTACACGCGTGAGCAGAATTTCGGCGGCCAACAACTCATCGATGAGGTGCAGCGGCGCTATGGGTTGCCGCGCGATCAGGCCACCCAGAAGATCCTCGACGGCGACGTTGCCGAGAATTACGACACGGAGGTCTTGAGTCCCTTCAAGGAGGCGCTGGCCCAGCAGATCAGTCGGGCGCTCCAGTTCTTTTATTCCGGTTCCACCTTCAGTCGGGTCGATCAGGTGATCCTGGCCGGCGGTGCCGCCAGTATCCGCAAGATCGATGAATTGGTCGAGGAGCGCCTGGGTCTGCCCACCATGGTGGCGAATCCCTTCACGCAGATGTCGCTCTCGCCCCGCGTCAAGGCGCAGGAGCTGATGCGCGAGGCCCCCGGGCTGATGGTTGCCGTGGGTCTTGCGTTGCGAGGATTCGACTGATGGCCCGGATCAATCTACTCCCCTGGCGTGAGGCCGAACGGCGGCGGCGGCGGCGGGAATTCGCCATCGTTGCCGGGGTCGCGCTGGGGGCGGCCTTGCTGAGCGCGATCGGGGTGCATTTTTGGTTCCAGTCCAGGATCGAGGCGCAGCAGGCGCGCAACCGCTACATCGATGACCAGATCAGTCAGCTCAACCGCCAGATCAAGGAGATCCAGACCCTGGAGGAGACCAAGGCCAAGCTGCTTGCCCGCATGAACATCATCCAGCAGCTGCAACAGAGCCGCCCGGAGGTGGTCAGACTCTTTGACGAACTGGTGGCGGCGATTCCCGAGGGGGTCTATCTGACGAAGCTGGAGCAGACTGGACGCAATATCGTGTTGGAGGGGCGCGCCCAGTCGAACGCCCGGGTCTCGGCCTTCATGCGCAGCGTCGAGGGGTCCGCCTGGCTCGGCAACCCGCGCCTGCTCCTGATCGAACACAAAGACAAGACCGGGACCGGCTTGAGTCATTTCCGCCTGTCTTTCGACCAGATACAACCCGTCGCCGGCCGCGACGGCAACAAACCGTCGTAACCGTGCCGCGACGCGGCACGCGCGACCAGAGCGAACCTTCCGGATCAAAGCCCCATGGACCTGCGTGACCTGCGCGAACTCGATCTGAACAACATCGGCGAATGGCCGCTGCTGATCAAGGCGTTTGCCATCCTGCTGTGCTGCGGCGCGCTCGCGGGGGCCTTCTATTACCTGGACTGGGAGTCTCAATTGGGCCGCTGGAAGGAGGAAGAGGCTAAAGAGCTGGAGCTGCGCAAGACCTTCGAGACCAAGCAGCGCAAGGCCGCCAATCTCAATGCCTACCGTCAGCAGCTCGAGGAGATGAAGGAGTCCTTCGGTGCCATGTTGCGGCAACTCCCGGACAAGACCGAGGTGGCCGGCCTGCTGGTGGACGTGTCCCAGACCGGGTTGGCGGCGGGACTGGAATTCGAGCTATTCCAGCCCGAGGGCGAGCAGTCGAAGGATTTTTATGCGGAGTTACCGATCAACATTCGGGTGACCGGCCGCTATCACGAATTCGGGCGCTTCATCAGCGGGCTCGCCGCGCTGCCGCGCATCGTGACCATCCACAACGTCAAGATCAGCAATCCGGCGGGTGAACGCGGCGCGGCGGACTCCAAGCTGATGCTCCAGGCGCAGGTGAAGACCTACCGTTATCTGGATGAGGCCGCGACCAAATGACCAGGCGCGTTTGCCCGCGGTCCGGAACCATTCCAGTACCCGCGCGGGGGCGGCGTGTCGGACGCCTGCCGATGCGCTCGGCGGTGCTCCTGTCGGCCTTGCTCGTCGGGTGCGGCGGCGATCAGAGTGATCTGGAAGACTATGTTCGCAAGGTCAAGGCCCGTGACCCGGGGGCCATCGAGCCCCTTCCGGAGATCAAGCAGATCAATACCTACGTCTACGAGCCGGCCGAGCGGCGGGACCCGTTCGTGGTGGACGCGCGCGGGGTCGACCAGCCTGTCGGCGCGCCCGGGAGCAGCCTGGCCCCCGATCCCCTGCGCCGCAAGGAAGAGCTTGAGGGGTTTGCCTTGGACGCCCTGCGGATGGTCGGCACCCTGGAACAGAATCAGACCAAATGGGCACTGATCCGCAGCCCGAACGGCATCCTTCACCGGGTGCGGGTCGGCAACTACTTAGGGATGAACAATGGTCAGATCGTCAACATCAGTGATGAGGCGATCCAATTGACCGAAATCGTATCGGAAGGCCCCGGCGAGTGGCGCGAGCGCCAAGCCACGGTCGCGCTCACCCAATGACCCGTGGAGGGCAAGCCGCGATGATGAGCCCAAGTTACCCCCGCCCGCGCCGGTGCGCGCGCGGCGCCCGTCCTGCGCCGCCAAGGTTCCTGATTGCAGGGTTGACCTGGTGGCTACTGTTCGCCTGTGCCGTCGGCGCCGCCCCGACCCAGGCCGTCGATCTTCAGAACGTGGAGTTTGCCGCCCTGCCCGGCAACCGGGTCGAGATCCAACTGAGCTTCTCCGGACCCGTCGCCGCCCCCACCTCCTTCGCCACCGAGTCGCCGGCGCGCATCGCGCTGGACTTCGAGGGGGCTACCAGCAAACTCGATCGCAAGGCGATTCCCATTAATGTGGGTGCCGTCCACAGCCTGATCGCCGTGGAGGCCAGCAATCGCACCCGGGTGGTGGTCAACCTCAACGAATCGGTTCCCTATGACGTTAGCGCCAACGGCAATAAGGTCACGCTCAAGATCAGCACCCAGGACGCCCCGGCCAGCGTGGCGCCGCCGCCCCGACCCGTGGAGCAGCCCGCACCCGCGCCTGGCCCCGCGGCCAGCCAGGTTGCCGGTGCGCGTCCCGCGTCCGCGAGTGGGCCGGCCGCTGCCCCCCGTTCCGCGGGCGCGGGCGGGGCGGTGCGCGACATCGATTTTCGGCGCGGCACCGGCGGCGAGGGGCGGGTCGTGATCAAGCTGCCCAGTGCCAAGACCCGGGTGGCCGTGCGCGAACAGGCCGGGCATGTCTTCGTCGAACTCTATGACAGTTCGCTGCCCGAGCGCCTGTTCCGGCGTCTGGACGTGACCGATTTCGCCACCCCGGTGACCGCGGTGGAGTCCAAGCGGAGCGGGCGCAACGTCGTGCTCGATATCCAGGCGGCGGGGGAGTGGGACTACCTGGCCTATCAGACCGATGACCTCTTTACCCTGGAGTTCCGTGCCCTGACGCCGGCGGAGAAGGAACAGAACGAGAAGAAAAAGGTCGTCTTCAAAGGTGATCGCCTCTCGCTGAATTTTCAGGACATCGAGGTGCGCGCGGTCCTGCAATTGCTGGCCGACTTCACCGGCCTCAACCTGATCGCCAGCGATAACGTGCGCGGCAACATTACGCTGCGCCTGAAGAATGTCCCCTGGGACCAGGCCCTGGACATCATCTTAAAGAGCAAGGGACTGGCGATGCGTCAGACCGATAACGTCATCATGGTGGCGCCGAGTCAGGAGTTGGCCGCGGCGGAGAAGCTGGAACTGGAATCCCAAAAGCAGATCGAGGAGTTGGCCCCCTTGCGCACCGAGTACATTCAGGTCAACTACGCCAAGGCGGCCGACCTCGCGACCATGCTCAAGTCCGACAAGAGCAACCTGCTGACCAAGGATCGCGGCAATGTGACGGTTGACGTACGCACCAACACCCTGCTGGTGCAGGACACGACGGCGAAATTGGAGGACATCCGGCGCTTGGTCGGGCGTCTCGACGTGCCGGTGCGCCAGGTCATGATCGAGTCGCGTATCGTGATCGCGAACAATGATTTCGCGCGTGACCTGGGCGTGCGCTTCGGGGTCTCGGGGGCCACGGGGAGCTTGTCGTCAACCCAGATGATGACCGCGGGCGGGATGCCGGGGAACATTGGCATCAGCGGGTACGACAAGGGTTCGTTCGGCCTCGACGTGAGTAAGACGCCGGTGCTGCCCTTTAACGCGGGGCTCGAGAATCCGGCGAACTCCGGCAACCAGTCCCTGCTCGTCAACCTGCCCGCCGTCGCCCCCTCCGGTGCCGTGAATTTCCTGATCGGAAAAGTTGGATCCTATCTGATGCAGCTCGAACTGTCCGCCATGCAGTTGGAGGGCCGCGGTGAGATCATCTCCAGCCCCAGGGTCATTACCTCCGACGCCAAGAAGGCCACGATCAAAATGGGCCAACAGGTGCCCTACACGACGAGTGCCGGGGGCGGCGGCGGGGCCACCACGACCGAGTTCAAGGACGCGGTGCTCCAACTCGATGTGACGCCCCAGATCACCCCGGACGACCGTGTCATCATGGAACTGAGGGTCAACAAAGATGCTCCGGACTGGACCAAGGTGACCGCCTCAGGCGTTCCCATCAATACCCGCTCGGTCGAGACGACGGTACTGGTGGACAATGGTGAGACCGTGGTCCTGGGCGGTGTCTTTGAACGGGAGAAGGCCTACAACAAGGAGCAGGTACCCTGGTTGGGCGATGTCCCCATGCTCGGGCGTCTGTTCAAGAAGGAGGCGCGCAAAGATAACAACTCCGAGTTGTTGATCTTCGTCACGCCAAAGATCCTGAAGGGTGAGGCGGTGCGCAACTGACTCTGAACCAGCGCCCCGGGCGCTGGTTGCGGTGCGCAGCACGACGGTCATGACGATCTATCTCGCTCTCAAGACCCTGTTGTTGCCACCGGGGATCATCATCCTGCTGCTTGCCGTCGGCTTCCTGCTCGTGCGCGGGGCCTTGGGGCGGCTGCTGGTGTTCACCGGGACTGCCACCCTGACGCTGCTGTGCCTGCCCGTCGTCGCGACGCTGCTGATGGCGCCTTTGGAGCCCTATCCGCCCCTGGACCTCCAGAAGCCGCTGCCGACCCAGGCCCAGGCCATTCTGGTGCTGGGCGCCGGGTTTGCCACCACCGGGGGCGAGTATGGGGGCCCGACGTTGGACGGTTTCAGCCTGCAACGGGTGCGTTACGGGGCCTGGCTGCATCGCGCCACCGGTCTGCCGATCTATGTGACCGGCGGTGGGCCCACGGACGGTGAACCGGCCGTGGGCGACCTGATGGCGCGGACCTTGCGGGAGGAGTTCGCGCTCCCGGTGGCCGGCGTGGAAAACCGCAGCCGCACGACCTGGGAGAATGCGGCCTACTCCAAACCGATGCTCGAGCGTGCCGGGGTCTCCGGCGTGCTGCTGGTCAGCGACGCCTGGCATCTGCCGCGGGCGGTGGAGGTCTGCGAGCGGGCCGGCATCGGCGTGATCCCGGCCCCTACCGGGGCTGTTTCAATCCCGAACTGGCGACAAGGGCTTGGTCTGGTCGACTGGCTGCCCTCGGCGCGGGCCTTCCCCATCAGCTATTTTGCTCTGCATGAGCATCTGGGGCGGCTCTGGTATCAGGTCCGTCAGTGGGCGCAGGGCATGCCGCGGGTCGCGCCCGGGGCGGATCAGGCGCGGCTCCAGGACCTGTCGCCAGCAAGGTTCAGCGCGGCGGTGCCGCAGGCCGTTGAGCCAAACGCCGCCGAGGGCATCCGAGGCAATGCATCGTGAGCCCCCCTCCCGAGCCGCCTTGCTCAGGTTGAGGCCGCAATGATCGCTCCGGCCTTGCTCGGCCTGATCCATAACGCCGCTCTGCTCCTGGCCCTGGCCCTGGTCCTGGACCTTTTTATCCGCGGCGCCGGGGATCGCGGGTCCGTACCGGCGCGCCTGCTCGCCGGCGGCCTCATCGGGGCCATCGGGGCCGCGATCATGCTGGCGCCCTGGCCCCTGGTCCCCGGGCTCGTCTTTGATAGCCGTTCGGTCCTGCTGGCCGTGAGCGGGCTTTTCTTCGGTGCCGTGCCGACCCTGGTGGCCATGGCCGTAACCGCCGCCCTGCGGCTCTACCAGGGCGGCCTGGGGGCGCCGGTCGGGATCAGCGCGATCCTTGCCGCCGGGGCCCTCGGCATCGCTTGGCGGTACCTGCGCCCGGCACCGGAGCGTCTGTCACTGCGCGAGTTTTACCTGTTCGGGGTCCTGGTCCATGCCGTCGTGCTGGTCTTGATGATGATCATGCTGCCGCCGTCGGCCGCGGCCCTGGTGCTCCAGCGCATGGTCTGGCCGGTGCTCGCGATCTACCCGGTGGCCACCCTCTTCCTGGCCGCCCTGATGGCCGCCCGGGTACGCCGTCAGCAGCGCGAGTCGGCCCTGCGCCAGGAGCAGGCGCTGCTGCGCCATACCCAGGAGATTGCCCGACTCGGCGGCTGGGAATACGAGGTCGCGACTGGGCAGCGGCAATGGACCGAGGAGGTCTACCGCATCTTTGGGCTTACCCGTGACTACGACCCCAGCGACACCGAGCGTAACATCGCCTTCTATGTCCCGGAGGATCGCCCGCGGATGGCCGCGGCCTTCCAACGTGCCCTGGATCTCGGTGAATCCTATGATCTGGAGCTGCGGCTCATTACCGCGCAGGGCGAGCGTCGGTGGGTGCGTACCCGCGCCGAGGCCGAGGTGCGCGGCGGTCAGGTGGTGCGGCTCTTCGGCAGCCTCCTGGATATCACCGATCGCCGCCAGGCGGAGGAGCAGGTGCGTGCCGCCCAGGCCGAGACGGCCCGCCTGCTCGCCGTCTCGGACCAGGCGCGCGCCGACTTGCTGCGCCTGCTGGAGGAGCAGGAGCGCACGGCGCAGACCCTGCGCGAGAGCGAGGAGCGCACCCGCCTGCTGACCGAACAGGTACCGGTCATCCTCTACCGGGCCTCCCTGGACCCGGGCAGCCCGAAGCTCTATGTCAGCCCACGGATCGGCGACCTGGGCTACACGCCGGAGGCGTTGACCGCGGCCCCTGAATTGTGGATGCGGCTGATCCACCCCGACGACCGCCAACCGGTCCTTGATGCCTTGGCGGCATTGCCCCAGGGTGGCGGGGCCCTGGCCATGGACTATCGCCTGGCGACCCGCGACGGTCGGTGGCGGCATTACCACGATGCGGCGCAGGTGGTGCGGGATGGCGAGGGTCGCCCGCGCTACCTCCAGGGGGTGATGCTCGATGTGACCGAGGCGCGGCTGGCGGAGCAGACCTTGATCCTGCAGGCACGCCGCGCCACTGCCCTGCTGGACCTGCCGGGGGCCGCCGAGCGCTTGGACGAGCGGGCCTTCATGCAGTACGGACTGGAGCTGGCGGAGGGGCTCACCGGGAGCCGGATCGGGTTTACCCACTTCGTCCATGATGACCAAGAGCAGGTCGAGATGGTCGCCTGGTCCAGGGCCACCCTGGAGCATTACTGCCAGGCCGCCTATGACCGTCACTACCCCGTCAGTGAAGCGGGAATCTGGGCCGAGGCCCTGCGTCGGCGCGCCCCGGTGGTCTTCAACGACTATGTCGGCGCCCCCCAGGAGGAAATCGCCCGGCGCGGGCTCCCGGCCGGTCACGCGGCGCTCGCGCGTCTGGTCAGCGTGCCGGTCCTGGAGTCCGGACTGGTGCGGATGATCGCCGGGGTCGGCAACAAACCCGAGCCCTACACGGACCTGGACGTGGAGACCGTCCAGCTCCTGGCCAATGAGGTGTGGCGGATCGTCCGCCAGCGGCGCGACGAGGCCCAACTGCGCAAGCTCGCCCAGGCGGTGGAGCAGAGCCCGGAGAGCATCGTCATCACCGACCTGGAGGGCCGGATCGAGTATGTCAACGAGGCCTGCGAGCGTGCCACCGGCTACGCTCGCGCCGAGTCCATCGGCCGCAACCCGCGCATCCTGCGCTCCGGCAAGACCCCGGCGTCCACCTACCGGGCCCTGTGGGAGGCCCTGACCCAGGGCCGGCCCTGGCTGGGCGAGTTCATCAACCGGCGCCGCGACGGCAGTGAGTATACCGAGCACGCCATCATCACTCCGCTGCGCCGACCCGACGGGTCCATCACCCACTATGTTGCGGTGAAGGAGGATATCACCGAAAAACAGCGGGTGGCCGAGGAGCTGGACGGCTATCGTCACCACCTGGAGGAACTGGTGGCGAGCCGAACCCTGGAGTTGTCAGCGGCGCGCGCCCGGGCGGAGGCCGCCAACCAGGCCAAAAGCGACTTCCTGGCCAACATGAGCCACGAGATCCGCACGCCCATGAACGCCATCGTCGGGCTGACCCACCTGCTCGCGCGCACCCCGGTCACGCCCGCCCAAGCCGAGCGGCTGCGGCGTATCGACGGCGCCGCCCGGCACCTGCTGGCCATCCTCAACGACATCCTGGACCTGTCCAAGATCGAGGCCGGGCGCCTGGAACTGGAGGGCTGCGATTTCGTGTTGGGCCGCGTTTTGGAACAGGTCCGTTCCCTGGTCGCGGAGCAGGCCGCCGCCAAGGGTCTGACCCTGGAGGTGGAGCCGGACGTCGCGCCCCGGTGGCTGCACGGGGACCCCATGCGCCTGCGTCAGGCCCTGCTCAACTATGCGGCGAATGCAGTCAAATTCACCGAGCGCGGCGGGGTGCGGCTGCGCGCCCGGATACTCGAAGAGGCGCCCACGGGGCTGCTGGTGCGCTGCGAGGTGCAGGACACCGGCATCGGCATCGCCGCGGAGCAACTGCCGCGCCTGTTCGGCGCCTTCGAGCAGGCGGATGCCTCAACGACCCGCCGCTACGGCGGCACCGGCCTGGGGTTGGCGATCACCCGCCGGCTGGCGCAGTTGATGGGCGGGGAGGCCGGGGCCCAGAGCGTGCCGGGGCAGGGGAGCACCTTCTGGTTCACGGTGCGCTTGGGCCGTGGTCATCGCGCCGAGCAAAGCTCGGCGTCTCTTGCCGGGTGAAAGTCCCGGTCGGGTAAGGGTTAGCCGCCCGCCCGTATCGAGTGTTGGTCCCGTTGCGGAGTAGGGTAACCTGCGAACAACAGACGGGGCAAGCGTACAC
>NZ_CAIKKU010000635.1 GCF_903828115.1 uncultured Thiodictyon sp.
GTTGATCTGAACAGTCGAGTTTTATTTGGTTCGGATACTCAGTTGCGACAACGACAACGACAACGACAACGAAAATGGCGCTATCGGCAGTCCCTAGTGGAATTATTTAACTAGTTAGTGAATCGTTCGTTAGAGGGTACCGAAAAAAACGGCAAGTGTGCTCTGATGTGTTCCAATCTCCGCCCATCGCTGGCGGGTTACATCGGTCCATAGTATCGTTTTAGCCATTGTGACAGGCCATCCAATCCGGGAAACAACATACGCTCGGTAACGTTATCCTGATCAAGTTTGTCTCGCACTTCCCACTTAAAGTTCTTTCGGGATGATGACCCGGTCATACAACTCTGGATGAACTCTCAGAAAATCACTTAGAACCAGACGCGCCCCAGGCATTATCGTCATTAATGCCCATTGATAAAGACTGGTTTCAAGTCCCCAACTGCCGTCGGCGACGCCGCGGTATGCATAATCCGACCGATACCGTTTATGAGTCTCAGGATTTCTGGAGACGTCATACAAGACCGCTTGCAGTTCTCAGCTACCAACACGAATGTCGTCCATCGGTTGCTCCACATGCCTGGTCTAACTGCCGGCCGCTGAGGGGTCGTTGGCCGCCCTATGTTACGCCCTTTCAGGGCTGGAATTACTGATCTGCCTATCCCAGGGCGTTGCCCTGGGCTGGTATGTTGTGCCCCGTTGGGGCTCGGACAGCCGCGGATGCGAGGTCCCGGCCAGTCCCTCTGAAGCCTAGCGCCGATCCTCATCCATGCTTCTTCCTAAATTACAGTTCTGAGAAATCGCCCAGCGGGCGATTTCTCAGAAAGGCATGGTCAGGCCGCGCGCCGCCTTCTCCATCAGCCGCCGGAACAGCGCCTGAATCTTCTCCAGCGCCTCCGCGTCATCGCCCTCGAAGCGGAAGGTCAGTTTCGGCTCGGTATTGGAGGCGCGCACCACGCCGAAGCCGCGGTCGAATTCGGCGCGCAGGCCATCGATCCGGATCACCTCCACCCCTTCGAGCCGGCTGGCCAACTGCATCACCGCGCGCATGATGCGCGCCGGCTCGCCTTCGGCCAGCGGCAGTGCCAGTTCCGGGGTGGCCAGTCCGCCGGGCAGCGCGCCGAAGACCTCACTGCTCGGTCGCGGGTCCTGCGACAAGACCTCCAGCAGTCGTGCCCCGGCGTAGATCGCGTCGTCGAAGCCGAACCAGCGCTCCTTGTAGACGAAGTGGCCGCTGAACTCGCCCCCAATCAGGGCCGTGCTCTCGCGCAGCTTGGCCTTGAGCGGGGCATGTCCGCAGCGCCACATGATCGGCCGCCCGCCCGTCTGACGGATCTCGTCGGCCAGGTGGCGGGAACATTTGACATCGAAAATGACGTCGGTGCCCGGATGGCGGGACAAGACATCGGCGGCGAGAAGCATCAGGACCCGATCCGCGGCGATGAAGCGGCCCTGGGAGTCGACCACGCCCAGGCGGTCGCCGTCGCTGTCGAAGGCGAGGCCCAGGTCCGCCTCCTGGTTGACGACCAGGTCCCCAAGATCGCGTGTGCACTCGGGGGCCGCCGGGTCCGCGAGGCGTGCGGGCAGGCCCGCCTCCAGGTCGCAGTTGAGTTCAATGACGTCACAGCCCAGGGCGCGGTAAAGCGCCGGGGCCACCGTGGACGCCGTGGCGTTGCCGCAGTCGATGACCACCTTGAGGCGGCGAGCCAGGGCGACGTCTCGCTCGATATAGTCGCGGTAACTCGGGATGATGTCCGCCGTTTGGTAGCCGCCGCGGCCAGCGGCGACCGCACCCACCAGGATGCGCTGCCGGAGCCCTTGAATCTCGTCGGATTGTGCGCTCAGGCCGTGGAAAACCACCTTGACGCCATTGTAGTCGCTTGGATTATGACTGGCGGTGACCATCGCGCCGCTGCTGACGGTCGGCTGGCAGCAGGCGAAGTAGATCAGCGGGGTCGGGACCAGGCCCAGGTCCGTCACGTTTGGCCCGGCGGACCGGATGCCGTCCACCAGCGCTGCGGCGAGGGCGGGGCTCGTGGTGCGGCAGTCGTGCCCGATCATCAACTCGCGGTCGCCGTGCTCCAAGGCCTCGCTGCCGATCGCCTGGCCGATGGCGTGCATGGCCTCGGGCGTCAACTGGCCTTCGACCAAGCCGCGGATGTCATTGGCGCGAAAGACCTCGGCGGGAATGTCGGCAAGCGGGTTACCGTAAGACTCGAGCCCCGCCGCGAGCGCCTCCAGGGGGTCTTGCACCGGGGTGGCAAGGGCGGCGGCAGTGGCCTCTTCAAGCGGTTCGGAGTAAGGGTCGAGGCCCTCCGGCAGGTCGATCTCCGCCACCTCGATGCTGGATGAGCTCAGCGCCGAGGTCGGGCTCGGGCTGTCGTCCAAGGCGGCGGAGGCGCTGGCCGACTCCTGCGCTTCGATCGGCACCGGGGGCGCGGCGTTCCCGCGCAGCGGGGCGCGGGTCGGCTGCAGACCGCGCAAGAGGGCGAGGGTCTCTTGATGGGCGTCCTGGACCTCGCTGATCCGCGAGCGGATGCGCCGCAATGGGCGGCGGTGCACGGCGTCCTCGATGAGGATCGTGAAGCCCTTGCAGTCCAAGAGCAAGGCCCGACGTTGGGCGGCATAGCCGAGCATCAGCACGCCGGCGATGCTTCCCAGCAGCACCAGGTACAGGGCCCCGACCGCTCCCAGCAGCCAGGGGTCCAGGCCGCCGGAACTGTCCAGCCAGGCGGCGACGCGCAGGCGGGTGCCGGCAATCGGGGCGGAGTGGTCGGGCGGCCTGGTGGGTGCGGTGGCGCCGCCCAGATTGGCCGCGGTGTCCCCCACGACTTGCTGGTAGAGGACCAGGCCATGCCCCGTAGCCGCTTTGAGCGTGCTTGGCAGCAGTGTCATCGGGAGGGCCCCATGGACAACCCCGACCGTGCGCTCCCCGGATTCATCGAGCACCGGTATTGCCATGGCCAGATGCATATCGGGTTGGCCCACCTTGTGGACCTCGATCAGGGTCGCGGCGCGGTCTTGGGCAGCCTTGCGGGCCAGGTCCAGCCCCGCGTAGCTCATGAACGGGATACCCTCGACTGAACTGGTCTGCTCCGGCGCAAACAGGTGGATGCTGAGCGCCCCGGGCAGGGTCCGCAGCAACGCCTCCTCCTCTTGATGCAGTGCCTCGGGGTTGCCGGCCTTGCGAAAGGCTGCGCGCAGGTTCGGGTCGGTCCGCCAGGTGTCGACCTGGCTGCGGATGCGTGCCATCGCAGCCGTCACCTGCTCGGCCAGCGCGTCCGTGGCCTTCTCCAGGTCACGCCGGTCGCTTGCGCTCTCGCGGGCGACCCACAGGTACAGCAGCAGGCCGACGACCAGCAGCAACACCAGGGCGATGCCGACAAAGCTCTGGACCCAGAATCCCTTGAGTCCTGAGGTATGATCGCCGTCTGCTGCCTTACGCCGTGTGTCCTCGCTCCGTCCAGATGCCATGCCGTGCCTCCTCACCGCGCGACTTGATGGTGTCGATGTCGAAACAGCCCCCGGACCCGCCGGCGCCCGTTCACTTGAGTCCCGTGTGACCAAACCCGCCGGCCCCCCGCGCCGACGCGGCGAAATCAGTGACCAGGGCCAATTGGGCATGGAGCACCGGGACCAGGACCAGTTGGGCAATCCGCTCGCCGACCGCGACCAGGTAGGGTTCGGCGCCTCGGTTCCAGCAGGACACCAGCAGTTGCCCCTGATAGTCCGCGTCGATCAACCCGACCAGGTTGCCCAGTACGATCCCGTGGCGGTGCCCCAGTCCGGAGCGCGGCAGGATCAGACCGGCCACCCCCGGGGCCGCGATATGGATCGCCATCCCGGTCGGGATCAGCTCGCAGGCGCCCGGCTGCAATGCCAGCGGGAGATCGATCATGGCGCGCAGGTCGAGCCCGGCGGCACCGGTGCTGGCATAGTGGGGCAGAGCAAACTCGGTGCCCAGGCGGGGGTCCAGGATCCTGACCTCAAGGCGATGCAACATAGCGCTCGGCAATCAATTGGGCCAGTTCCCCGGCGAGCCGGGTCTTGGGCATCATGGGAAAGTCCCGCCGGCCGTCGGCCCACAGCACGATCAGCGCGTTCTCGTCGCGCTCGAAGCCGCCCTGTTCGGCGCCGACCTGGTTGGCGGCGATCATGCATAGCCCTTTGGCGAGTAACTTGGTGCGCGCCTGCTCCTCCACTCGCTCGGTCTCGGCGGCAAAGCCGACCGTGAAGGGCGGGTCCGGCAAGCCCGCGACCGCGGCCAGGATATCCGGGTTGCGCACCAAGTGCACGATCAGTTGCGTATCCGTTTTCTTGATTTTGTGCGCGACGGGTGCCGCGGGCCGGTAGTCCGCCACCGCCGCCGCGGCGACGAACAGGTCCGCCGCGCCGACGCGCCCCATCACCGCGGCGTGCATCTCGGCGGCCGTTTCCACGTCGATGCGCGTGACCCCCGCCGGGGTGGCCAGGGCCGTGGGGCCGCTGACCATGGTCACGACGGCACCCAACCCCGCCAGGGCCGCGGCTACCGCATAGCCCATGCGCCCCGAGCTGCGGTTGCCCAGATAGCGCACCGGGTCCAGGGGTTCCCTGGTGGGGCCGGCCGTGACCAGCGCCCGGACCCCCACGAGCGGACCCGGGCCGGACGGGCTCTGCGGATCGCCGCCAGCCCCGGCACCGGCCGCGGGTCGGTCGGCGAGCAGGGCCTCGACGATCTGCATGGGCTCCAGCATACGTCCGGGGCCCAGGTCGCCGCACGCCTGGCTGCCCTGTGCCGGACCCAGAATACGCACGCCGCGGCCGCGCAAGCGCGCCAGGTTCTCCTGGGTCGCGGGGTGACGCCACATCTGTTGATTCATCGCCGGGGCCAGGTAGAGCGGGGCCGCCGTGGCGAGCACCAGGGTGGTCGGCAGGTCGTCCGCCAGGCCGGCGGCGAGGCGGGCGATCAGGTCTGCGGTGGCGGGTGCCATCAGCACCAGGTCCGCCCAGCGTGCCAGTTCAATGTGGCCCATGCCGGCCTCGGCCGCCGGGTCGAGCAGGCCAGTGCGCACCGGGTGGCCCGAGAGTGCCTGGAAGGTCAGCGGGCTGACGAAGGCGGTGGCCGCGGCCGTCATCACCACCCGGACCGCGCAGCCGCGCTCACGCAGGCGGCGCACCAGGTCCGCCGCCTTGTAGGCGGCGATCCCGCCGCTGACGCCGAGCAAAACCTGCACGTCGGGTATTGGAGCCATCGCGGATGTGACTTGGGCCTTGGGCTTGAACTGGTCGAAAGTGTACCCGATTAACCCTTGCCTCGTCGCGATCCACCCGGTGATCGCACGCGTACCCGCGACGACCGCGGAGTCTGTACGGATTGGGACTGATGTTCCGTGAGCAATTCGCACTTTTTCAAACAGGCTCGCCGGTCTGAGGCAAACTCTCGCTAACGTTGGCTGGTACGACACTTAGGAGGCGCCATGGCGATCACTGATTGGCCCGCGGACGAGCGTCCGCGGGAGAAACTCCTGGACCAGGGGGCCGCGTCGCTGTCCAACGCCGAATTGCTGGCCATCTTCCTGCGCACCGGGATCCCGGGCAAGAGCGCGGTTGATCTGGCACGGGATCTCCTCACGACCTTCGCTGGGCTGCCCGGCCTGATGGCGGCGGACGAGCGGCGGTTCTGCGCCGTCAAGGGTCTGGGCCGGGCCAAGTACGCCCAGCTCCAAGCGGTCCTGGAGCTCAGTCGCCGCTATCTGCTGACCCGCGTCGCCGACCAGGACGTTCTGACCAGCCCGGAGGCCACCCGTGACTTTCTGAAGCTCAAGCTCTACGGATTGCCCTACGAGGTCTTTGCCTGCCTGTTCCTGGACAATCGCCACCGGGTGATCCGCTACGAGGAGCTGTTTCAGGGCACGATCGACGGCTCGAGCGTCCACCCCCGCGAGGTGGTGCGCCGGGTGATCGAGACCAATGCCGCCGCGGTGATCTTCGCCCACAACCACCCATCCGGGGTGGCGGAGCCCAGCCAGGCGGATTTGCGCATTACGCAGCGGCTCAAGGACGCGCTCGCCCTGATCGAGGTGCGGGTGCTCGATCACCTCATCATCGGCGAGGGGCCGGGGACCTCGCTGGCGGAGCGGGGGCTGCTGTGACAAAGGAGCCGGGGCGTCCCGCCCCGGTGCTCCGCGGCGGCGGCGGCGCGCAGTGACTCCGCCCGCGCCGCCGCTTGCGTCCCGCCCGAGGCCCGTGGTAGCCTTCCGCTTCTTTTTTGGGCCCCGATGCGTTGCCGGTCCCAGCCATTTTTTCTTTCTCTAAGGATCTCTGCCATGTCTCGGGTATGTCAGGTCACCGGTAAGGGGCCGATGAGCGGTCACAATGTGTCGCACGCGAACAACAAGACCAAGCGCCGTTTTCTGCCCAACCTGCACTATCACAGGTATTGGGTCGAAAGTGAAAAGCGTTGGGTGCGGCTGCGCCTGTCCACCAGCGGGATGCGGCTGATCGATAAGCAAGGCATCGACATGGTCATTCGCGACCTGCGTGCCCGTGGTCAACAGGTTTAAGGGGAAGGTCCATGGCCAAGGCAGCACGTGAAAAGATCCGGCTCAATTCCAGCGCCGGTACCGGTCACTTCTATACGACCACCAAGAACAAGCGCAATCAGCCGGGGAAGATGGAGATCAAGAAGTTCGATCCTGTCGTCCGCCAGCACGTCATGTACAAGGAAGGCAAGATCAAGTAGTGCCCGGCGCACCGAAAAAAGCCCGCAGTAGCGGGCTTTTTTTTGTTCGTTTCCTCCCCTTTCTCAGTCCTCCGGGTCGGGTCGGGAGTTGCGCTTCGCGGTATTGGTAACGAGTCGAGAACAAGCTAAACACAAGCGTTGTCGTTGTCGTTGTCGTAATCGTAATCGAACTCGTAGAAGCGATGGACTTTGGGGTGCGAGAGCATCCGTGGCGCTACGATAACCCGACAACGACAACGACAACGA
>NZ_CAIKKU010000636.1 GCF_903828115.1 uncultured Thiodictyon sp.
AGCCTTGGATGTGCAGGACCAAGGCTGAAGCCTTGGACTCCAGAAGGTGGCCGCCGGCCGGAACGATGATCAAGGCCCGGCACTGCGGTTCACCGGCGCCGCTCGGCGCCGACGCGGACGCGACCCCTTTCGCGACCGCCCCCACTATCGTTGCTCCCGCTGCGACCCTTATACTCTTTCGTCGCCGGCCCTTCCTGCAACTATGCCACGGTTGCGTCGGGCGGGCGACGACTGTCGCGACCGACTCCCGGCGCGACGCCCAACCAGCGCCCGACGCTGGCATCCGACCCTGGCTCCCCGTGCTGCGAGGTGTCTGCCGATGGCGACCGAAGACCTGGACCTGCCCGTGCCCGACCCGACCCTGACGATCCTTTACCCCGGGTTCGTTGCGGCCCTGTTGGCCGGAAACCGGCGCCGTTGCGAGGCCCTGACCGATCAGGCCCTGGGCGCGGGGGTGCCGATCCTCGCCCTCTACCAGCAGCTCTTTCAACGGGCGCTCTACCAGGTGGGCGAGGAGTGGGAGCACAACCGGATCTCGGTCGGCACCGAGCACCTGGCCACGGCCGTCGTCGCGGGCCTGCTCACTCGACTCTATCCGCGGGTCATCGCGCCGTACCGGCGCGGCCGCCGGATCGTTATCGGCTCGGTGGAGGGGGAACTGCACCAGGTCGGCGCCAAGATGGCCTGCGATGTGTTCGAGATGCACGGCTGGGAGGCGCTCTATCTGGGCGCCGACACCCCGACCACCGAACTGCTGCGCACGGTGTCTGAGCTACGGCCGAACGCGGTCGGTCTCTCGCTCAGCATCAGCACCCATCTGGATGCGCTGCACGCCGCGCTCGGCCTACTGCGGGCCGCCCACCCGGAGCTGCCGGTGTTGATCGGCGGCCAGGGCTTGCGCCAGCTCGGCCCGACCCTGACGGCCGATCCCAAGGTCCACTACATGGCCGACCTCGACGCACTCGAACGGCTGGTGACCCGTTTGGATCGCGACGGTTAGACGCACGGGTGAGCGCCGCCATGGACCAGAGCGACGCGGTGCCGGACGCCCCCCGGCCGCCGGATAGCCCCGCCGCTGCGTCGATGCCGGCACCGGGTCACGCCTGGGGCGAGGAACTCGGCCGGGCGCACGACACGAGCAACGCCCTGGCGGTCGGCCGCTTCACCCTCGACGGCGAGCCCCTCTACCTCAATCGCGGTATGAGCACGGTGCTGGGCGGCGCGACCCCCGATCGCCCGCGCCGCGACTACCTGGTCAATCCAAGCTTCGCCCAGTTGCTCGCCAGGGGCACCGAGGGCCTGCTGTTCGCGGGCTGGCTGACCGTAGGCGATGGCTATCGCACGACCCGCACCCTGCACGGTCAGGTCTACCGCAAGGGCGCGGAGGTCCTGATCCTGGGCGAATACGACGTGGTCGAACTCGACCACTTCAAGCCGATCAACGACACCCATGGACACGCGGCCGGCGACACCGTGCTCCAGACGGTCGCGGAGCGGCTCAAGTGCAGCGTGCGCGATACCGACAGCGTGGCGCGGCTCGGCGGGGATGAGTTCGTGGTGGTGCTGCGCGACGTCGAGGCGCCGGAACACGCGCGTCAGGTGGCGCACGAGATCCAGGCGGCGCTGACCAAGCCCATCCGGCTCAGCGGACTGAGCGTCGGCGTGAGCGCGAGTATCGGCGTCGCCTTGGGTCCGCTGGCGGGGGAGACCGCCGAGGACCTGCTCCACCGGGCGGATCAGGCCATGTACGCCGCCAAGCGGGCGCGCCCACCACCCCACCCTTTACCGGGGCGCATGGGCCCACTGGCGAGCCGCCGCGGCCACCGCGGGCCCAAGCCGCACGATCAGGCGGGAGACTAACTATCTCACACCGTTGGCGTTGCCCCTTTACCGTGAAGGTCGGGGCGGGAACCCGTGAGCGGCTTGCAGCCGCGACGGGGCCTCGCGGGCGGCCGTGGCGTCGCGGATTGCCGCCGCCTCGTATCGCGGCTGCAAGCCGCTCCCACGTACGCCTTTCATCTTCCGGGACGGCTGATGTTCCTTCCATAGCCATTGGCTGGTAGCGCGCGCCCCGTCAGGACGCTTACCCCAGAAAGAGCAGTTCTCTCACAGAGACACAAAGATCACAAAGATTTTCAAAGCGATATGTCGGCCGAGGAGGTCACCTGGGCGGTGATCGGCTCAACGCCTTCAATGATCTGTTTTTCTTTGTGTTCTTTGTGTCTTTGTGAGAGCAATTGCCGGGTTTAGGCTTATTTAGTGCGCGAATGGGAGCAAGCCCCGCGTTTCGCGCTACCAGGGCTACCTGGTCAGCAGGCTGTCGCGGAATACGCGGTGGTCATCGCCGATGCGGCGCGAGTAGCCGATGCGGTCGAAGAACTCCAGGATCTGGATGGCGAGCTTGCGCCCGGTGCCGACGGCATCGCGAAAGGCGGCGGCGCGCGCCGCGCCGTCGGTCTCGGTAAGACGCAGGGCGATGGCGCCGAGGTCCGCCACCGCCGCCGGCGTGAAATAGTGGTCGTGCGCGACCCGATGCACCTCGCCCATCGCGGCGAGGCGCTGGAGCAGTTGGCGGATCAGGGCCTCGTCCTGCGCCAGGGCGCGGGCCAGATCGCGCACCCGCGGGGGCTGGAACGGCTGCGCCTCCAGCAGCGGCCGGATGCCGGTCTGCCACAGGGCCGCATCGGTCGGCGCGAGTCGTACCGCGTGTCCGGGCAGGTGGACCCAGGGGCCGCTGCGCACCACCGCCCCGGCAGCGGCCATGCGCTCCAGCAGCCCGGCGAAGGCCGCGCGCTCCATGGCCGGGCAGGCGCCGCGGCGCAGCCGCTCGCGGTCCGGGCCGAGTTGGTCGGGGTG
Organism: uncultured Thiodictyon sp.; assembly: GCF_903828115.1. Lineage (GTDB taxonomy): Bacteria > Pseudomonadota > Gammaproteobacteria > Chromatiales > Chromatiaceae > Thiodictyon. Next base: position 2,857 of record NZ_CAIKKU010000636.1, read on the forward strand.
CTCGGCGTGGCCCTGCGCCAGCGTGGCGAGTACGCGCTGTTGGAGCGTCTGCCAGTGCGTCCGGGCGAACAGGAGCGGACCCGCCGGGGTGTCCAGCCGCTCGCCGCCGGGCAGTGCGGCGATGGCCGCGGCCTGCCCGGGGTCCAGGTTCCAGTGCCGCGTCAGGCGCTCCAGGCTCAGCCCCTGCTCTGCCAGATCAAGGGCGGCGGCGGCGGCGCTCAGGGTATCGCGTTCGCTCAGCGCCGCCAGCAGGGCGAGCCGCGCCGGGCGGCGGCGGCCCCGGGCGGGCGGCTCCGGGTCCAGCACCCAGCCGCCGGCGATGGTGCGGCGGGCGGACTGGTCGCGCAGGATGAGGCGGTCCCCGCGCAGCGCCGCCAGGTCGGCGTCCAGGACCAGTTGGACCAGACCGGTCGCCCCGGGGGCGATGGCCTCGCCGTCCAGCACCGCCACCCGCCCGGTCAGATGGGCGGCCCCCAGGTGGCAGTGGACCGGGGTCCAGTGCTTGAGCGGGCCGGGCTCCGCGGCCAGGACCCGCAGGCGCACGTCCAGGCGGCGGGTGGGCAGGTGCAGGGCCGGGGCCAGCACCAGGGCACCGCGCCCGACCGCGTCGCGGTGCAGGTCGGCGAGGTTCAGGGCGCAGCGCTGCCCCGCCCTGCCCTCTGGCGCCGGGCGGCCCTGGGCGTGGACCCCGCGCACCCGCACCGGGTGGCCCGCGGGGGAGACCAGCAGCCGGTCACCGGGGCGCACCCGGCCGTCCAGGACGATGCCGGTCACCACGGTCCCGGCCCCGGCGATGCTGAAACTGCGGTCCACCGCGAGCCGGAACCCGCCGCCGCCGCGGCGCGCCGGCAGGTCCGCGGCGGCGCCGTGCAGGTGCCGCGCGAGCGGTTCGATACCGTCCCCGGAGAGGCTATTCACGGGGAAGACCGGCGCCCCGGCCAGACCGGTCCCCTGCAACAAGGCCCGCACCTCGGCCGCGGCCTGGCTGACCCGCGCGGGCGGCACCCGGTCGATCTTGGTCAGGGCGACCAGACCCAACTCCAGGCCCAGCAGGTCCAGGATCTCCAGGTGTTCACGGGTCTGGGGCATGGGGCCATCGTCCGCCGCCACCACCAGGATCACGTAGTCGATCCCCGCCGCCCCGGCCACCATGTTGTGCACCAGGCGCTCGTGACCCGGCACGTCCACGAAACCCAGGACCTCGCCCGGACCAATCTCCTGGTAGGCAAAGCCCAGGTCCAGGGTGATGCCGCGCGCCTGCTCCTCCGGCAGGCGGTCCGTCTCCACCCCGGTCAGGGCGCGCACCAGGGCGGTCTTGCCGTGATCGATGTGGCCGGCGGTGCCGATGATCATAGGGCCCTCGGTGGGGATTCCGGAAAATGGAAAGAGTCGTTAGGAACGGTTCAATAACAAGTGAAACAAGTCCGTTCGGGAATGGTCCTGGTGACGTTGTCGTTGTCGTTGTCGTTGTCGTTGTCGTTGTCGTTGTCGTTGTC
>NZ_CAIKKU010000637.1 GCF_903828115.1 uncultured Thiodictyon sp.
AAGCCGTTCATGCCGCGGGCGGTGATGGTGGAGTACCTGAAGCTGCTCCTGTCCTTCCATCTGGCGCTGTACCACCTGCGGTTGCTCAAGCTGTTGCCGGCCTGGCAGAAGCTCGGCGGCGCCAACCCGCTCTGTCTGGAGTCGACCTGCCCGATGCGACCCCGGGAGGCACGAGAACCCCAAGGCGATTGCCCCTACCAGTTGGGGCTGTTCGTGGACCTCTCGGGGAATGCCGAGTCCGCGGTCGGACGGTTGGCCGAACGCAGTGCCGACGGTTGGTTTCGCCGCATCCCGGGCTTTGTGCGTGCCTATTTTGGTGCGAAGAAGCTGGACGAGTTTGGCGAATTCCTTCTGTCCCGCGGGAAGATCATCCGTGGTGTCGCGTCCTACCTGTCTCTCGGAGAAGTCTTTGCCTTGCAAGGCGCGACGTTCCGCGACGAGCGCGAGAAATACTTCAATGGCCGCTTGCGTGAATTGACCGATTCGCTGAAGGATGATAGGGGAGGTATCGATGCAAGAACATCCGAGTTGCTTAAGCTCGGGCTATCGGATTTCGAGACCTACATCGAGGTTTTGGTAGCGCTCAAAGGCTCATACCATCGCAAGTACATCATCGAAGCGCTCGACTCGCTGATGCAGAAGAACCGCGCGGGTGCCCTGCTGGCTCAGACCCGCGCCAAGAATGCGTCACGGCGTTTCGTACTGGACAGCCGTTTGCTGGAGGTGCTGTTGCAGATCGCAGTCCTGCGCCCGGGCGGAGACGCGGGCTACTTCACCGGCGCGATGCGCATCGACGACCTGCTGGGCTTCCTGCGGGAGCGGTACGGGCTCTATATCGACGCCTTACCGCCCGGGGAGGGATTCAAGGCCCCGAGTATCGATGAGCGGGCGGCCCTGCGCGCCAACGTGCAGGCATTCACCGCGCGGCTACGCGAGATCGGTTACTACCGCGACCTGTCCGACGCCTATGTGACTCAGACAGTTGAACCGCGTTACGCGATCCCGGAACACTCAAGAGGGGCATCGGCATGAGTCAAGGTCTGGTGGAGTTGACGCCTGCGCAGTTCAACGCCGCGCTGGAGTCGGTCCTGCTGCCCAGGCTGGCGGCCGTGCTGGCGGGGCGCGAGGCCGGTCACTGCATGCGGGTGACGGATCTCGACCGGGAGTTGATGGTCCGTTTGGCCGGTGGTCTGCGGGCGGCGGTGCCGCAGGCGACGGTTGTCGTCCTGGCCGACGAGGCTCTACAGACTCAGGCGCCAGAACTGGCCGTGTCGAGCACCAAGTTGGTAGAGCTGCGCAACCCGCTGCCCGACAATACCCTGCGTCCGCCTTTGCTGGTGTTTGTGCCCACCGATTTGCGCTCCTGCGCCGAGGATTCATTCGGCGTGGCCACCTTTGAGGAGCTGTCGATTCAGGGTGCCTATGCCGAGTTGATCCCGACGCTTCTGAGCCAAGTGCCCGCGCAGCTGCGTAGCCCGCTGGAGGCAGCGGTCAACGACCTGCGCCAGACCAATCCACCCTGGCCCTTTGCCGATGATGCCTCGGTTGTCCGTTTCCTGCTCAGCGCACAGGTGAACGAGTTCGATCCCGCGGCGATTGGGGCGGCGCTCTTCGAGTTGGCGCTGGTGCCCGACTTTGCGCTGCTCCAATCACCCGAGCGAGCGCCGGCACGCGCCGCGCGCAATCACGACTGCGTGCGGCGCATCACCTGGTCGACCCGATCGGAGCGTGCGCGCGCCCTGGAGTTGGAACTGACCGATCCGGCCTTTTGCCGGCAACTCGGTGACTTCTTCGACCGGGCGGGTCTTGCGGACCCCAGAGACTGGACGCAGCAGATCGTGCGCGACCGCGCGAACTGGCCCCTGGCCTTCAACCGTTGGGTCTTCGCAGACGGCGGCGTCAATCCGGATTCGATCTACATCGGCGAACTGGAATTGCCGGACCTTCCCATCATCAAGGATGACGAATCCGATCCGCGTCTGGGCGAGTTTGTCGGGAGCCGGGTGCTGCCGATTTCCAAACAGGGACTCAAGAAATTCAGCGTGAAATTCCGGGTCGTGCCCGTACCCTCGCGGGTGGCGGGTCTGGCTCGCTTCGTGGCCGAGGTGGTGTCGTGCGACAACGGTCCGACGGGGCTGCGGCGGCGCAAGGCCACCTGGACCACGGCAAAGGACTCGGGGACCATCGCGTTCTCAGCCATCGCCAAGGTGGATTGGGAGGAGGGTTGGCACTTTGTCCGCGTCTTTGCGGAGACCGAGGAGGGTGAACGCATCCCGCTGGTCGACCGGGAGGGCGAGCCGCTGCGTTCGTCGGGTGATGCCGCAAACCCGTCCGCGCGCCCCAACGACAGTGACCTGTTCTATGTCCTGACGGACGATGACGTGGAGGTCGAGCCGCCGCAACGGGCGGTGCCGCGCGATCCCAGTCTGACCCATGCCCTGCTCCGTACCCGGTTTGCGGCGGTGGCCCAAGGGCGGGACCCGGCATCCGTGACGATCGCGGGGTGCGGATGGGTTGAGCGCCAAACCCGATCCGGGCCCCGCACCCGCTCTGGGACTGGGTCCGCCTCCAGTGCCCGCGGCAACGACACGCTGGAGGTGCGCCTGGGTCATGAGGGGAAGGCGCATGTGCTGGTTCCTGGGGTGTTGGCCGAGTTGGAGCGCGCGTTCCTGATCGATCCGCAGATGACCAATCGGTTGCGCCTGGCCGTGACCGCCGCCGGGGGTTGTGACCGCTCGGACATCTCGTTTCAGTGGCCGGAGTCGGAGGAAACGGGGCGGTTCCGCCAGGCGCGGGAAACCTTCTTTTCTGCCCTATTGCAAGGCCCCCAACAGTTGCTGACTCAGGGCAGCAACCTGTTGGAGCTGACGCAATCCGTGCGCGACTATGCGGGGGCCTATATCGAGTGGCTGGAGGCATTGCTCGCAAGGGCGGATTCGCCTGAGCCGGGCGTTGTCCGTGCGGCCTTTGAAGAACTGCGCCGCGCACTGACCCTGGATTGTGTGATTCTGGCCATCGAAGACTATCGGGGCCAACGCCGTGACGCTGTGCTTTTGGGGCCCACGCACCCGCTGCGGGCCAATTGGCATGTGACCTGGGCCCAGTTGGGGCAGCACTGGATCGAAAAGGCCCAGTTGGCGGACCCGGAATTTGTGGTGCCGACGCGGGATGCCGTTCTTAAGCAGCTGGTCCCGGCCGGTTTTCCGATGGTGTTGCCGTTCGGCGAGGAACTGGGCCGGTCCGCCCTGCTGGTGGATAACCTGACGCCCTTCTGGTCCCTCTATGCGGCACCCGAGGAGGAGGACCCGCGCGGTCTGATCGGCGATCTATGCCAGGCCCTGGGTATCGCAGAGCCAGCGATCGGGGGGACTGCCATCGACGGTCCCTATCTGGCGGCCCGCGTGCAACGCTACCTGATCCAACACCCCTATGTCAGCACCCTGACGATCAATGCCTTCAATGCCGGGCGGGCGGGCGCACTGGCGGAGATGTTGCTCGCCATCCAGGGCCGGGCGGAGTTCTCTGATCTCCGCTATGACATCCGTCTCTTCGTCTCTGACCCGGATGCCCCGGCCACCGGCGAGGCCCTCCTTGAGTTGCTGGCCCCCGACTCGGGTACGGCCGCTAAGGAGGCGGACGCCTTCTCGACCCCCACGGAAAGCCATCTGCGGCCCAAGCTCAGGCTGGCGGTCCGATCGCTTCGGGAGTTCCGCCTGGCCCCCGAGGGTCACGCGGCCCATCTCTCGTTCCTCTTCGATCTGTTCCCGGCGGAGGAGATCCGCGCGGTGGATGTGCAGGAGACGGACGAGTCATCCTTCGTCTATGGCCTGGTGCAGCCGATCGCGACCCAGTACCACGAGGACGATCAATCGATCACCTGGCTACGCCGCCCGCTGCATGGCGTCGCCCAGGCGTTGGCGGGTGTAGAGGAGCTGACGGACCTGTTGAGCAGCCTGGCGCGGCTGGTCTCGGTGGCATCAGCCTCGGTCTCCCGCTCCCAGTACCTGCCCCAGGCCCGTCCGGTGGTGGCCTTGAGCCTGTCCGCGGACGAGCGGGCGATGCTCCACCAGGTACACGAGGTCAGTGACTGGGTCATGACCATCGACCGCAACCTGGGGATCGAGTTTTTTGATCACCGCCGACATCCGACGCGGCCCGACTACCTTATCGACCATTCGCCGGACATGGCCAATGCGATGACCCATCGCCTGGCCATCACCTCCCGGTCCGTGGCCGAGTTGGAGGCCCTGTTGGTTCCGATCCTGCGGGACTATGACCTGCCGGACTCCGGAAAACACGCCATGGTGTTGTTGGACCAGTTGCGGTTTCTGTCCGGACGGCTCGCGCTGAAGTTGTTGTCCGCGCCGACGCAACAGGCCGAGGCCCTGGGGTTGGCCCTGTCGCGGCTGTTTCTGGAGCATCAGGGGGTCTTCCAAAATCAGGTGGTGGTGCCGCTCGATGCCCACCTGGAGTTGTACGGGACCCTGCGCCAGAACGCCGCCGAGCTGGGCGACGCGGTCAGCTTTCGGCGGACGGACTTGGCGCTCTTCGATCTCGATCCCTTCACGCGCATCATCACGTGCCGCCTGGTCGAGGTGAAGTGTTACAGCCAGGTTGGCGATGTGGGTGCCTATACGCAGTTGAAGACCGGGATTGGCGAACAGATCACGCAAACCGAGCAAGTCATTTCTCACCACTTCGACCCGGCACGTTCCGAGATCGATCGCCCGGATCGGGCCATCAAGAATCGTGACCTGGCGGCGTTGTTGGGTTTCTATCTGGACCGGGCGCAACGGCATGGGGTCATGCTGCCGGAAGCGGCTGCGGAGGCGCGCTGGTTCCTGCGGCACCTGGACGAACGCGGTTATGGGCTGCGTTTCACCCGCAGTGCCGTGGTGTTTGACTTCAGCAAGCCGGGAACCGAACCACCAGAGCACGAGAACGGGATCGAGTTCTATCGCATCGGCATCGACCTGATTCGGCAGTTGATCGATGCCGCGGTGGAGGGGACTGAAACAACGGCCAGTCTGCGGGCGGCACCGGATGGCGATTTGACGCGGGAACTGACGCAAGCGTTGGTCAGGCGCCGCAGTCTGGCGCCTTCGGTGCCAACGCTGGGAACGGCAGCCTTCCTGAGCCCGGCACGGGACCGGACTTTGGGCTGGACGGAGGCGCCGCGGGTGTCGTACCCCGTCAGCGCCAAACCCGCTGCTGCTGGCATTTCGGCGCCGGATCGACCGCCAAAGGCCACGGTGGCGACTCCTGCTCCAGTGGTGTCGGATCTGCCAGGGGGCGTGGACACTCAACCTGGGGCGGTTGTCCAGAAAGCCGAAGAGGCCGGCGCGGCCCCGGTCGTTGCGGTGCCCGGCGTGGCGGACGCTGGGGAGCGCCCTCTTGGTGAAGGAGACTCCAGTGGGGAACTGCACGTTACTTACGACGTCATGCTCGGGGCAACGGGGGCCACACCCCAGTATGGCTTGCTCGGTGAGGTTTCGGGCCGGAAGGTCGCACTGGACCTGAACCAGACCCATACCATCAGCCTGTTTGGTGTTCAAGGGGGCGGCAAGAGTTACACCCTGGGCAGCGTCGCGGAGATGGCCTCGCTACAAATCCCGGGCATCAATACGCTGCCAGACCCCCTGGCGACCGTGATCTTTCACTACAGCCCGACCATGGACTACCGGCCTGAGTTCACGTCGATGGTGGCTGCAAATTCGGTCGAGGAGCAAATCCGCGCCTTGCGCGAGACCTACGGTGCGGAACCGAAGGCACTGGTGGATGTGCTGCTGCTGGTACCCGCCGACAAGTTGGACGAACGGCGAGCGGAGTATCCCGGCATCCAGGTCCAGCCCTTGCAGTTTGCCGCCTCGGAGTTGACGGCCACCCATTGGAAGTTCCTGATGGGTGCGCTGGGCAACCAGGCCAACTATATCCGTCAGGTGATGCGTATCATGAAGGGGATGCGCGACCAGATCACTCTCGCGGGGTTGCGGGCAGGGATCGATGCCGCCCCGATACCAGACCATCTAAAGGACATGGCGCGTTCGCGCCTGGACCTGGCGGCAGAGTACATCAATGATGCGCAGTCATTGACGGAGGTCGTGAGGCCGGGCCGTCTGATCATCGTGGACCTGCGCGACGAGTTCATCGAGAAGAATGAGGCACTCGGTCTCTTCCTCGTGCTGCTGCAACTCTTTGCCGATGCCCGTGTCGATGGGCGGGGGTTCAATAAGTTGGTCGTGTTCGATGAGGCCCACAAATACATCGAAAGCCCCGATCTGGTCGCCGGTCTGGTCGAGGTGGTCCGCGAGATGCGCCACAAGGGTGTGAGCATCATGGTTGCCAGCCAGGACCCGCCGTCCGTGCCGCTCAGCTTGATCGAGCTCTCCAGCCAGATCATCCTGCACAAGTTCAACTCTCCCGCCTGGCTGAAACATCTCCAGAAGGCCAACGCCGCGTTGAGCAACCTCACTCCGGAGCGGATGGCTCAGTTGAAGCCAGGCGAGGCGTACGTCTGGTCCAGCAAGGCGACTGACGATTCGTTTTCAAAGGGAGCGGTCAAGATACGCTGTCGGCCGAGGGTGACCGAGCACGGGGGGGCGACGCGGGTGGCAGTGCAGAGGGAAAAAGTGGATAGATACTAAGATATTACCACGAAATCGCGCTCTAGATCAGTCTTATACAGATTCCGGAACTAGATGCCATCTGTCCGTTTCGCCGAACCTCCCGGTATCGCACCCGGCGCAGCACCCACCCACCTCCAGGCGTGCACGAGCGTCGGCACATCGGTGCGCCACTCGCGCAGGACCACCGTGACGGCCAGGTCTTCAAGGGCCGCCAGGATCCCTAAGTAGATGAGGAGCGTGATCCAGACCCCGTCGGACTGAAGTACCAACAGCGAATAGAACCCGAGGAAGAGTGCGAACCCCCAGAGCTTCGACGACCAGAGGTGATAGCTGGCCTCGCGGCCGAACTTGGCGTAGCTTGCGACATAGCGGATCAAGCCCAGCCCGATCAGCACCGCCAGCGCTCCCGCATGGCCTGCGATCACCCCCGGGTGCAGCCACCAGAGCGCGAACAGCGCGGCCAGAAAGAACAACAAATCCGCCAGTGAATCGAGCCGCCGCAATGCGGGGGTGACGATCTTCAGGTGCCGCGCAATGGCCCCGTCGAAATAGTCCGACACGGCGGCGATGCTCAGACAGGCGGCGAAGGCGACGGGTAGCGGGGCCAAGAGCGCGAGCAGGACGAGGATCGGCGCCAGACCCGCACGCAGCAGGGTGAGAAGGAGGGGGATACGACTAGCCATCAAGGCGCGTGCGACGGGCGCCCTAAGTAAAGAGTCAAGACCAAGCTAAACACAAACACAATCGTTGTCGTTGTCGTTGTCGTTGTCGTTGTCGTAATCGAGGTTATCGTAGTGCCCCGGATTCTCTCGCGCCCCAGATTGCATCGCTTCTCCGATTACGACAACGACAACGATCGCCAACTTGTTCTTTACTCGTTAGTTACCGCTTCTTGTTCAGGCTCTCCTGCAACAAGGCGCCAAAACTCCCCATGGTCTTCTCCGGCACCGGTTCGGCGGCCTTGGCCGCGGCCATACTCCCGCCCTTGGCGGCCGGCTTGGGAGGGGCATAGTTGCGTACATCAGGGATATCCGACGGCTGCTTGGAGGCATCGAGCGTCAGGGCGATGCGGCGCCGCTCCAGGTCGACCCCCAGTACCGTCGCCTCCACCGTGTCGCCGATGCTCAGCACCTCGCTCGGGTGGTTGATCCGCCGCTCGGCGCCCAACTCGCTGATATGGACCAGGCCGTCGAGCCCGGGGGCCAGTTCCACGAAGGCACCGAAGGGCTGGAGACGGCTTACGGTCCCCGTGACCCGCGCGCCCACCGGGAAGCTCTCCACCGCGTCGGCCCAGGGGTCCCGGGACAGGGCGCGGATCGAGAGCGCGATCTTGTCGCGTCCCTTGCCGTCCTTGGAGGGCTCGATGCGCAGGATCGCCACCTCCACCGCCTGGCCGGCACGCAGGATCTCGCTCGGGTGCTTGATATGGCCGAAGGCGAGTTCGCTGATGTGGATCATGCCCTCGCAGCCGCCGATGTCGACGAAGGCGCCGTAGTCCTTGAGGCTGGTGACGACGCCGGGGAGGATGGCCCCCTCCTTGAGTTGGGCGCGGGTCTCGGCGGCGCGTTGGCGTTGTTCCTCCTCCAAGATGACGCGACGCGAGACCACCAGGTTGGGCCGCCGCCCGCCCTCGATCTTGGTGACGCGAAAGTCGAGCCGCTGGCCGACGTACTCCGAGAGGTCCTCGACGAAGCGGGTATCGACCTGGGAGGCCGGGCAGAAGGCCCGCAGCCCCGCGATCAGGACCTCGACCCCGCCCTTGACGGCACCGGTGACCTGTCCCTGGACCGGCAGGCCCTGGCTGTAGGCCTGGCGCACCTCCTCCAGGCCGTGATACTTGTGCCCATGCTGACTGCCCAGCATGAGAAAGCCGCCCTCGATATCCTTGCCCGTGACCGCCGCCTCGATCGGGTCACCGACCGCCACCTTGAGCCCGCCCTCCGGGTCGCGCAGGGCCGCCAACTCCATCCGCCCCTCGGTCTTGCCGCCTAAGTCGATGAAGGCGCAGTCCTCGCCGATGGAGATGACGGTGCCGCGCACCTTCTCCCCCACCTTGGGCTCGGCCTGCTTGGCGGGTTGGGACTGATTGAACTGCTGCAAGAGGTCTTCAAAACTGTCGGAACTGGACATCACTGTGCTCTGGACGATGGGCAGGGATGGGCCGGAGGGCCCGGGCTGTACCGCACGGCTTGCGGTGGTGCCAAGTATACCCGGACAACTCCGCCAACTCAGGCCGCACGGCGCCGAATTATTCCGCCCGCCGATGCTATAGTCCGCCTCCTGAACCGACCGCATCCTCGCCGCACCGTCGACTCCGCGCCCATGGTCCACCAGGTCTTCGTCTATGGCACCCTGTTGCGGGGTGAAGTGAACCACCATCTGCTGTCCGGGGCACGCTTGCTGGGCCCCCACCGGACGGCACCCTGCTTCACCCTGTTCCTCCTGGGCGCCTACCCGGGGGCGGTACGGACGGGCACGGCGGCGCTCGTCGGGGAGGTCTTTCGGCTCGACACGGCTGGGCTCCAACGGCTGGACCGGTTGGAGGAATATCCCAGGCTCTACGCCCGCCGACCGCTCCCGTCCCCCTATGGCCGCGCCTGGATCTATCTCTACCGCGGGTGCCTGCGTGACCGCCCGGTGCTCCCGGGCGGGGACTGGCGCGCCCTGGTCGCCGAGTCCCACTCCTGCCGCGCGGCCGGGGTCCGCCACACCCACGATCCCAAGAATCGCCCGCGTTCAAAAAACTGATTTTAGAGGGGAATCATCATGTCCGAAGAAGGCCGCTTCACCATCCACCTGGAGCAGCGTGAAGGGTTCCAGATCAGCGCGCAGTTCGACCTCAAGCGCGTCCCCGACCTGCTGATGGACGAACCCCCGCCCCTGGGCGAACAGGCCGGGCCCAACGCCTCCCGGATGCTGACGGCGGCGGCGGCCGACTGTCTCGCCTCCAGCCTGCTGTATTGTGTCTTCAAGGAAGAGCCCCCGGACCACTGTCTGCGGGTGGAGGCGACCTGCATCGTGGCGCGCAACGAAAAGAAGCGCATGCGGGTCAGCGGGCTCCAGATCCGGCTGATCGTCGCCGATGTGGTAAAGGAGGCGCCGCGCTTCCACCGCTGCAAGGACCTGTTCGAGGACTTCTGCGTGGTCTCGGCCAGCATCCGTGCGGGTATCCCGATGCAGGTCACGGTCCTGGATCAGGCCGGCACCGTCCTGCATCAGTCGTCCTGACCGACGCCTGCCCATCCGATTCGCCGTGTCAGGATTCTTCGGTCAGCCGCCGCTATGGGTCGCCGGCTCTGCACCGCTGGTGCGGCGGGTGGTCGCGGGCCTTGAGCAACGCCGGCAGCGGGTCCGGGTGGTCGCCCTTGCTGACCTCGGCGGACTGTGGCCGGGGGCCTGCCGGACCCTGGTCCTGGCCGACCCGCCAGCGCCCATGGAACTGGTCACGGGCCTGCTCGGTCAGCCGGGACTGCGCGCGCAGCGCGGCGCACCCCTGCGGCTGATCCTGATGCACCAGGCGGACCCGGCGCCGCCCCTGCCGGACCTGGACCCGGAGGGTCCGATCAGCCTGGAGACCTTTGCGCTGGAGGACCGTGCCGCGCGCGCCCTGCTCGGGCGCTGGCCCCTGCACTGCGGCCTGGACCCGGTGTTCGGCCAGGTCCCGCACCTGCTGGTCGCCGGTTTCGCCCCCCCGGCCCGTGCCCTGCTGGTCCAGGCCCTGCGCCTGATGGCCTACGGCGAGGGGCGCCCCCGGGTCAGCATCGTCGGTGCCGCGGCACGGGCGCCGGCCGACTTCGCGCTGGCCTACCCGCAGGCGGGACAGGTCGCCGAGATCGCCTGGATCGGACCGCAGTTGACCGGACTGGCACCGTTGCCCCCCGTCACCCTGGTCCTGGTCTGTCCCCAGCCCGCGGTCACCGACGCCGTGGCGACGGCGCGCAGCCTCGCGCAGCGGTTGGCCGCGGACCAGGGCGTCTCCCCGCCGATCCTGCTGGAGGTCGGGGATGAGACCCCGGGCGGCACCCTGGCGGACTGGGACGCTCAGACCTTCCCCTTCTCCTATCTGGACGAGGCGTGCCGGCCGGCGGTCCTGTTCGACGGCCTGGGCGATGAACTGGCCCGCACCATCCATGAGCATTACACCGACAGCATCGCCGCCCAGGGCCGCGACCCGGACCGGGAGCCGGCCGGGCGCCCCTGGTCACGGCTCACGGCCTCCTATCGCGACGCCAATCGGCACCAGGCGGACCACCTGTGGGCCAAACTCGCGGTGATGGACTGCCGGGCGATCCAGGAGGAGCGGGTGGATGCCTTCACCTTCGCCCCGCTGGAGGCGGAGCAACTGGCCGTCATCGAGCACCTGCGCTGGGCCGCCGACCGCCACCTGGACGGCTGGCGCTATGCCCCGGTGCGGGACAACACGCGCCGCCATCACCCCCAACTCATCCCCTATCCGGACCTGAGCGAGCCGATGAAGGACCTGGACCGCTTCGCCGTGCGCGGCGTACCCACCCTGCTCGCCCGCTCAGGGCTCGGGGTGGTACGCATGTTGATCGTGGCGATCCTGCCCCCGCCCGCGGACTGTCCCGCCGACGCACAACTCGCCCGACTCGCCGTGCAGGTACTGCAACGACTGGTGGCGCGCTACCCGGACCGCTCGCTCGTGATCGCCGCCACGCTCGCCGAGCCGGCCTCCCGCCTGGTCGCGCGCCTCGCCCTGGACCGGGCCGGGGCCGGGCTCTTCCTGCTCTGTGCCCGGCCCCTCACCGAGACCCTGGCCAGCCAACCGGATGCCGCCGCCCGACTGGACTTGCTGGGCCTCGCGACGCGCGCGCAGCAGCGCATCGCGTTACCGGGACCGGGTGAACTGGGGCGCTGGATCGAGGAGCGGGCAGCGATCAGGCTGTGCCTGGGGGCCGAGTCGACCGACCCGGAAGCCCGGCCGGGGGCTGACAGGCCGAAAACCGCCAAACAGGTGCGGCTCGACCCCAAGACCGGGCGCGCCGAGTGGGGGTTTGAATACTAAAGCGAAGCGCCGCGCCGCCCCCGGGGGGGC
>NZ_CAIKKU010000638.1 GCF_903828115.1 uncultured Thiodictyon sp.
CGACGCGCCGGGATGCAGTCGCCGCCCCAGGACGCCGGCGCTTTCGAGTCCCGCCTGGAGGATCGGCTCGCCGCCGGAGAGCGGCTGTTCCTGCTGGTCAGCGGCCTGGACTTCTGCTCCGAGGCCGGTCGCTCGCGGCTCGCGGCCTGCCTGCGCGGACTCTCCGACTTCCACGGTGAGGCCCTGCGCGTGGTACTGGTGGGCGGCGAGGGGCTCGCCGGGCTCAAATATGCCCAGGGCGACCTGTCCTTCCTGAGCCACGCCGAGCCCAAACACTGGCCCGAGTGGAACACCGGCGACCTGATGGACCAGGCCCGGCGCTCCACCCCGCCGCTGGACCTGTCCGCGGAGGACGCTCTGGCGATCCTGACGGCGAGCGGCGGCCACCCGCGCCTGATCCTGGACGCACTGCGGCTCCGGGCCAAGGGTCGGCCGCTGCCCGAGTGCACCCGGCGGCTTGAGCACTCCAGCCAGATCGAGGCCCAGTTCAGCGCCATCGCCCAGGACCCGGACCAGCGCCGGGACCTTAAGGATTGGCTGGCCCGGTCCGACCTGGGGGCCTTCCGGACCTGGATCGGCGACCCGCTGCTGCGTCGGCTCTACTGGCTGAACCTGCTGCGCGCCGAGGGCCCGGCGGGCCAGGAGCGGTTGGTCTGGCGGTGCCCGGCGGTGGTTGGGGCTGGGCTGCGGGTGCTCTCGTGAGCCGGGCGGGGAGGCTTTGGCGGCGGCTGGGGCTTGGCTGGTGGGGGCTGTTGCTCTTGTGCCTGGCCCGTGGCCTGGCGGCCGGGGATTTTCCGCCGCTGGTGGCGGAGGGGGAGATGATCGATGATCCGGAAGGGGTCATCGCCGGGATCATGCCGCGGGCGCCAGTCGAGGCGGTCGCCTTCAGCCCCGACGGGCGCATGCTCGCGAGCGCCTCGTGGGACCACAAGGTACGCCTGTGGGACCCGGCCACGGGGGCGGCCGTGCGCACCCTGGAGGGGCGGCCTTCGGTCACCGCGGTCGCCTTCAGCCCCGACGGGCGTCTGCTCGCCAGCGTCTCGGACGACGAGACGGTGCGCCTGTGGGACACGGCGACCGGTGCGGCCGTGCGCACCCTGGAGGGGCATGGGGATTGGGTTAAGACGGTCGCCTTAGCCCCGACGGGCGCCTGCTCGCCAGCGCCTCGGACGACAAGACGGTGCGCCTGTGGGACCCGGCCATGGGGCCGTCCGTGCGCACCCTGGAGGGGCACGGGGATAAGGTTTACGCGGTCGCCTTCAGCCCCGACGGGCGCCTGCTCGCCAGCGCTTCGATGGACGGGACGGTGCGCCTGTGGGACCCGGCCACGGCGGCGGCCGTGCGCGCCCTGGAACGTCAGGGAGATACGGTCAACGCGGGCCGGCTCAGGCTCCAACTGGACCATGCCCACGGCATCGCGGGAACCATCGAAGTCCCGATCCGCGCCACCGCCCCGCAACTCGTCCTCGCGGCCGGGCCCAAGTTGGACACGAGCGACACCCTGGCAGTCTCGGTGACGCTTCGCAACGGCGGCGGTCAGGATCTGGAGCGAGCGGAATTTACCGCCCATCTGACCGGTCTCGACGCGGACCTTCCGCAGCAGAGCCAACCCCTGGTCAAGGCCGGAGCCGATCTGCCGCTCTCCTTCGTGCTGCCCGAGGGCGCCAAGGTGGACAAGGATAGCCGCCTGACCCTGGTCGTCTACGAGCGCTCCTATCCGCCCCACGACTGGACCTTCGCCGACCGGCCGATCCGTCTGCCCACCCCGCCCTGGCAGCTCTATGCCGGACTCGCCGCGCTGATCCTGGCCCTATCCGCGCTGCTCTGGTCGCTGCGCCAATACACCCATCCGCTGACCCGCCGGCTGGCCGCGGACCCGGCCGCCCTGGCGGGGCTCGGGCTCGCGCAGTTGGAGCGGGCGTACACCCTGTTGCGGCGCACCCGTCGACTCGGCTCCGTGCTCGCGGCCGGCGGGGTGCAGGGGCGCTGGCTGGACCGGGCCATCCGGTTCCGCGGCGAGTCGCCGGAGGCTCAGGTGCGCTGGCTGGCCGAGCGGCTGGGGGCGGGTTGGCAGCGGCTCGAAGGACTGGGGGACGGCGGGGCCATGGAGCAATTCGAGCTAAGGCTGGGGGATGGCTTTCCGCTGAACCTGAGCGCCTGCCGGGTCGCCTTCCCGCCCGCCGACTGGCCGGCGCAGGACGTGCTGACGCTGCTGGGCACCGGCGGCGACCGGCCTTGCCTGGTGCTC
>NZ_CAIKKU010000639.1 GCF_903828115.1 uncultured Thiodictyon sp.
CCCGCGCCGGCGCCCGCGGCCTTGCGTGAGGTCGCGAGGCCGTCGCCGCACTGGGGTGCGGCGCTCCCAGTGGCCCGAGCCTTGCCGCGCGGCTCGCCCGGGCTGGGACCCAGGGCGCCGCTTCACCAGCACCCGCAAAAGGGATTACTATCGGCTGACCCGGATCAAATAGGGAGCCCCCCGGATGGCCGCCGAACTGAACCTCCAATTCCCCGACGCCGATCATGTGGTCGTCAGCCTCGACGGCCAGCCGTCCGGTCCGCTGCCCTTCGCGGACCCCTTCACGCCCAAGGACCACGCGGACATCGCCTGGTACATCGAGACCTACGGCGCCCGCGCCCTGGGCGACCCGGACGACACCGAGGCGGCGCGCATCCGCGCCCGGCTGCCCGCGCTGGGCAAGGCGCTCTTCAGGTCCGTCTTCGCCGCACGCGAGGCCGTGCGCGTCCTCGACCGCTTCCAGGACCTGGATCTGGCACCCGCCGACCAGGCGCAGACCCGGCTCATCACCATCAGCGCCTTCGACCCGACGGTGCTGGCGCTCCCCTGGGAACTGCTCCACGACCCCCAGTCCCCCGACGGCACCTATCTCTTCCACGAGCGCCTCTCCATCCGCCGCCGGGTCGCCGGCATCGGCAAAGGGCGCCTGCCCTTCCCGGTCGCGCCCAAGGAGCGGCTGCATCTCCTCTTCGTCGTCAGCCGCCCCACGGACGCCGGCTTCCTCGACCCGCGCCTGGACCCGCGCGCCGTGCTGGACGCACTCGACGCCGAGGCCCCGGGCCGCGTGACCTGCGAGTTCCTGCGCCCGCCCACGCTCGCGGCCCTCACCGACCGGCTGGGCCGCACCGACCTGCCGCCCGTCGATTGCCTGCACTTCGACGGCCACGGTGTCTTCGACCGCGCGGGCAATCTGCCGGCCCGCCATCACGCGGCCGGCGGCAAGTCCGGCGCCCCCGCCGAATCCGTCCAAAAGGACCAGGGCGGGCCGGGCGAGTACCCGCCCGACACCGGCTACCTCCTCTTCGAGGACGCCGCGGGCGGCACCGACTTCGTCCCCGCCCACCGCCTGGGCGAGACCCTGCACCGGCGCCGTGTCGCCCTGGTCATCCTCTCCGCCTGCCAATCCGCCGCCGTCGCCGCCCAGGACCCCGCACACCCCGAGGCCCCCGCTCAAGAAACCAACGAATCGAACGACGCGGCGGGCCAGCGGCCCGCCGAGTTGGGCAGCGTGGCGGCGCGCCTCACCGCCACCGGCATCCCCGCCGTGCTCGCCATGACCCACTCGGTCTTGGTCGCGACCACCCGCACCCTGTTCGGCGAGGTCTATAAGCAACTTGCCCGCCGCCGCACCCTGGGCGAGTCGCTCGACGCGGCGCGCCTGCGCCTGGCCCAGGACCCGCGCAAGTACCAGGTCCAGCGGGGGGAGGAGCGGGTCTGGCTCAGTCTCCAGGACTGGTTCATCCCGGCGCTCTATCAGATGGGGGAGGATTTGCCGCTGTTGCTGCCGGGAGCGGCGGAGGGTGATGGCCTGGATGCCCCGCGGGCGCGCGCGGGCGGGACGCCCACGCTCCCGGAAACCGGCTTCCACGGCCGTCGCCGCGAGCTCTGGGCGATCGAGCGCGCCTTCTCCGCCCCCGCCGACACCCCCCAGGCGGCGCTGCGCCTGACCCTGACCGGCTTCGGCGGCCAGGGCAAGACCGCGCTCGCGCTCGAAGCCGGCCGCTGGCTGAAGCGGACCGGGCTCTTCGACGCCGTCGTCTGGGTCAACTTCGCCCACGAGCAGGGCCGCGACGCCCTGCGCGCCGCGCTCAACGCCATCGGCACGGTGCTGCACACGACGCTCGCCGACGCCGAGGCCGCCCTGGAGGCCCTGCGCCGCACCCCCACCCTCGTCATCTTCGACAACCTGGAGCCCCTGGCGGCCCCCGACCTCAAGCCCGCCCTGGATGAACTGCTGGACGCCGCCGCCGCCTGGTCCGCGGTCCAGTGCCGCGACCCCCGGCACCGCGGCACCCGCATCCTCTGCACCACCCGCCAACCGGAGCTTGACCACCCCGCCTTCCGCGCCGCCGGGACCCGGGTCCACCGCGCCATCCCGCTCACCGGTCTGGGCAGCCGGTACAACCCGGACGACGCGCTGGAGTGGTACGCCGCCCTGGCCCTGCTGCCCCCGCTGCCGAGCGTCCCGGCCCCCGGGCGCGGCGCGCTGATCGATCTCTTCGAGCGGGTCGCCTTCCATCCGCTCTCTATTCTGGTGCTGGCGCAGCAGCTCAAGGACCGCGGGCCGGCGGCCTTGGGCGAGCGACTGGAGGCGTTGCTCAAAGGAGTCGGGGCGTCCCGCACCGACGACGCGGGCGGGACGCCCGCGCTCCTTCGCGCCTCCATCCAACTCTCGCTCGACCGCCTGGACCCGGCCGCGCGCGCCCTGATCCCGCGCCTGGGGGTCTTCCAGGGCGGCGCCTGCGAGGACGACCTGCTCGCCATCACCGGCCTGGGCGTACCGGACGAGGTGCCGCCGGACGCGCAGGGCCGCGCCCAGTTGCAGATGCTCCTGGACGCGCCGGCGTCCGGGGACCTGGGGCCGGTCCTGCGGGCGAGCGGGATGCCGGAGGGCGCCGTCCTGCCGCCGGAGACCCTGGCGCAGATTCGCGACCAGATTGCGGGGCAGGTCGATGACTTCCGCGCCCGGCTCGCGGCCCCAACCCCGGCCCCGGCCGCAGCAGGGGGCAGGGGAGAGGCCGTCGCCTGGACCCAGGTCCGTGACCAACTCGTGGCCGCGGCCCTGATCGAGCCCGAGCCGCTCCCCGGCGTCCGCTGGCCCTACCTGCGCTTCCACCCCAGCCTGGCCCCGCTCCTGTGGTCCGAACTGGACGCGCCCGAGCGGGAGCGGCTGACCAAGGCGCACCGGGCGCGGTATGCGCAGACGGTCCGATACCTGTATGACGAGGACTCCAAGCACCCGCACCAGACCCGGGCCATCGCCCGGCTGGAACTGCCCAACCTGATCCACGCCTGCCATGGCGCACTGGCCGCGGGGGAGCCGGGGGCGGTCGATTTTGCCAACAGCCTGAACAAGTTCCTCGGCAACTTCGGGCTCGGCCGGGAGTCCGACGACCTGCTCGGGCGCGCCGGTGCCGCTGCCCGGGCGGACGACCTGGCCGACTGGTTCCTGGCCGAGTCCAACCGGGGTGAGCGGCTGCTCGACACCGGCCGGATCGGCGAGGCCATGGGCTGCTTTGAATCGCTCCTGGCGCGGCTCGGCGAGACACCGAGCTATCAGCGTGCCGTCACCCTGGGTTGGCTCGGCCGCTGCCTGAGGGCCGGTGGCCGGCCGGACCTCGCCGCCATAAGCCAAAGGGAGCATATCGCCATCCTAGAACGGCTGGAGCAGACGGACCATGTCAGGGGCCAGCGCGCGGCTGCACTGACCTGCCTGGCCGATGTGCTTACCGACCGCGGGGACTATGCCGGGGCGCGGCGGGCCTACGAGGATGGGTTGGAAGTTAAGAAGGCGCTGAACGACGAGCGAGGCCAGGGCGTCACCCTCGGTCAGCTCGGCACCCTGGCCATGCGGGAGGGCCGGCTCGATGAGGCGGAGCGTCGTTACCGCGAGGCCCTGGACCTCTTCCAGCGGTTGGGCGAACCGGCCGGCGAGGCGGTCTACTGGAATCAGCTCGGCGAGGTCTATTTGAGGGCGAGCCGCTGGGACGACTCGGAGCGCCACTACCGGGAGGCGGCACGGATCAAGGAGCAGCGAGGCGACTTGGTCGGCGCCGCCCGGACCTGGAACAACCTCGCCATCGTCACCGCGAACGCCGGCAGGCCGGAGGCGGCCGAGCACTGGTACCGCAAGGCCATTGATGCCGGCCGGCGACTCGATGACCGTCCAGGCCTGTCGACGCGCTTGAACAACCTCGCCGACCTCCTCCAGTCCCAACCCACCCGACTCGCCGAGGCCAGGCGCCTGGCGGAGGAGTCGCTGGCGATCAGGGAGACCCTGGACCCGGGCGCGGCCGAGATCTGGCAGACCCACAACATCCTCGCCCAGATCACCGACCGCGAGCGCACCGCCGCCCCGGACCCCGCGACCGCCGCCGCGTTGGCCGCCCAGTCCAGCGCCCACCGCCGCCGCGCCCGCGCGGCCCTGCGCGCCTTCCCCGGCACCCGCCACCGGCTCCAGCCCCACCTGCCGCTGATCCGCCTGGTCGCGCAGGCCCTCGCCGCCCCGGCCCC
>NZ_CAIKKU010000640.1 GCF_903828115.1 uncultured Thiodictyon sp.
AGCCTTGGACTCCAGGCAGATAATCGGCCCCGGCGGGCGGGCGGTCGCCGAGCCCGGGGGCATAGCGGCCGTCGGCGATCAGCATCAGTTCAGGGTCGCCCGCGGTGGGGATCAGGACGAGCGTGAGCGTCAGGGACTCCCACCAGCGGCGCTGCTCGACGATCTGACCGCGCATCCCGGTCAGGACGAGCCGGGTCCAGAGTGGGCCGCGGCCTTCCTCCTCGAGCCTGGCGTCGGCCGCCTTGGCCGCGTTGTCGAAAAAGGTGCGGACCGCGGTATCGATCCGCGCCGGATCGACCGCGGCAATCGCCGCGGCAGAGTATTTCGGATTCCGCTAACATTCGCATATACTGCCCTGGGGCAAGGCGCCGAGGGCCCGCAGCAGCTAGAATTCCACAATACCCTGTTCGAGGCCACACCATGTCCGCCACCATGTCCGGTTTGCCCAGCATTCCAGTCCAGGTCGAGACACCGGCCGGCGGCGGCGCCTGCCACGGCAATGCGCTCGCCATCCTGCATGAGGTCCGCCACGCCCTGGAACGTCTGATCAGTACCGGCGAGGCGACCCGGATCGATCTGCACGCGCTGCCGTTCGGCGCGGGGGACGAGGCCTGGCTGACCGCCCTGCTCGGCACCGGGGAGGTCCGCGCCACCATCGAGGCCCTGGGTCCGACCAGCGTGCAGGAGACCGCCATCCCCGGGGTTTGGCTGGTGGATTACCATAATGCCGAGGGCCAACGCCTGGCCCTGCATCTGGAAATTACCTGCATCCCCGGGATCCTGCGCACCCAGTGCCGGGAACTCGACACCGCCGTCGCCACGCTCGACACCCGCCTGGGCGCGGCGACACCGGGCGGCTCGCGCCCGCTATCCTGACATCCTTACAGGAGCGACCATGAGGGTCTTTGAGAAAAATCCGCTTGAGAAGGGCCTGGCCGAGCGCCTGCGCGAGCACGGCGTCTCGCGCCGCGGCTTCCTGAAGTTCTGCGCCGCCACGGCCTCCATGATGGCCCTGCCGCCCGCCATGATCCCGGCCATCGCCGCGGCCCTGGAACGGGCGCGACGCCCCAGCGTGATCTGGCTGTCCTTCCAGGAGTGCACCGGCTGCACCGAGTCCCTGACGCGCAGCCATGCGCCGACCGTCGAGGACCTGATCCTGGACCTGATCTCGCTCGACTATCACCACACCCTCCAGGCGGCCGCCGGGGAGGCCGCGGAGGCCGCCCGCGAACAGGCCATGCGGGACAATCACGGCCAATATCTGCTGATCGTCGACGGTTCACTGCCGGGGCCGGACGCCAACCCGGGCTACTCCACCATCGCCGGTGTCAGCAACTATTCCATGCTGATGGAGGCGGTGGAGGGCGCCGCGGCGGTGATCGCGGTCGGCACCTGCGCGGCCTTCGGCGGTCTGCCGGCGGCCGCCCCCAACCCGACCGGGGCGGTCTCGGTCATGGACCTCGTGAAGGACAAGCCGGTCGTGAATGTCTCCGGCTGCCCGCCGGTGCCCATGGTCATCACCGGCGTCCTCGCCCACTTCCTGACCTTCGGGCGCCTGCCCGAGTTGGATGAATATCACCGGCCCCTGGCCTTCTTCGGCCAGTCGATCCACGACCGCTGCTATCGCCGGCCCTTCTATGACAAGGGCCTGTTCGCCGAGACCTTCGACGACGCGGGCGCGCGTGCGGGCTGGTGCCTGTACCGGCTCGGCTGCAAGGGCCCCAGCACCTACAACGCCTGCGCCACCATGCGCTGGAACGCGGGCACCAGTTGGCCGATCGAGGCCGGGCACCCCTGTCTCGGCTGTGCCGAACCCCGCTTCTGGGACGCCGGAGGCTTCTATGTACCGCTGTCCGTGCCCACCGGTCCCGCCTCGGACTATCTGCTTGCGGCCGGCGCGGTCGGCGCCGTTGCCGGTGCTGTGGTCGCGACCAAGGCGCGGGGTCGGGCCAAGGAAGAGGCGGCCGTTCGTCAACCAGTCACCGTCGAAGAACTGGAGCAGAAGCTATGAGCGACCCGATGGACTTTCTGCTGCTCACCAAGGGCCCCCTGTTCAACCTTGCGGTGACCGTCTTCGCCCTGGGTATGGCCGCCCGCATCCTGGAGATCCTGGTCAACGGGCGCCGGCCGAACTACAGCGAGGCGCGCGGCGGCCAATGGCTGCCGGGACTGCGCACGGTCTTGACGCGCTCCGTCGCGGACCCGGGCACCTTCAAGCGGGCGCCCTTCAACGTGGTGGTGGGCTGGCTCTGGCATCTGGGTTTCATCGTCACCCTGCTGTTCTTCATCCCCCACATCGCATTGATCAAAAGCCTGCTCGGCCTCTCCTGGCCGGGGCTGCCCAACCCGGTAGTGGATCTCGTGACCGCCGTGACCCTGGTCGCCCTGGTCGCCACCCTGGTGCATCGCCGCACCCACCGGGTGAAGCGGCGCATCAGCACCCCGGAGGACTATCTGGTCTGGACCCTGGTCTTTCTGCTGGTCCTCTCCGGGTATCTCGCCTATAACCGGATCATCAACCCCTATCCGCTGGCATTGGGGCTGCACATCCTCTGTGCCGAGGTCTTTCTCATCGTCCTGCCCTTCACCAAGCTCACCCACATCTTCACCGTGTTCATCGCGCGTTGGTACAACGGGGCCAGCTTCGGCCGCCGGGGAGTCGAGTCATGAGCGCAACACCGAGTTCAAATGGCAGCCCGGAATCAAGCCCCTTCACCCTCGAGCGCGGCCTGGCCGCCTTCCGGGCGGAGATCGACGGGCCCGTGGCCGCCTTCTTCTCCAGTTGCGTGCATTGCGGGGTCTGTGCCCAGTCCTGTCCCTTCTACCTGGAGACCGGGGACCCCAAGTACACGCCGATCCTGAAGCTCGAGCCCCTGCGCCTGATCTGGGCGGCGGAGTTCACCCTGCTGGGGCGGCTCAAGGGGCTCTTGGGTCTCAATAAGCAGGTCACGGACGAGATGTTGACGCAATGGGAGGAGTTGATCTATGACTCCTGTTCCATGTGTGGCCGCTGCTCGCTGGTGTGCCCGGTCGGCAACGACATCCAGGCCATGGTGCGCAAGTCACGCGAGGGCATGGTCGCCTCCGGTCACGTGCCCGAGGGGCTGATCGGCGCCTCGGTCCGGGCGGTGCAGACCGGCAGTCCCATGGGGCTGCAATGGAAGACGCTCCAGGTCCAGATCAACCATATCGAGACCAGCACCGGCCTGACGGTGCCGGTGGACCAGGCGGGGGCGGACTATCTGGTGATGCTCTCCTCCATGGAGGTCATCAACTTCCCCGAATATCTGGAGGCCATCACCCGCATCTTCGACCACGCCGGGGTCAGTTGGACGCTCAGCACCCAGTGCTTCGAGGCGACCAACGCCGGCATCCAGATCGGCAACAAGGACGTGGCGGCGCTCCTGGTGCAGCGGGTGGTGGACGCGGCGGTGGCCCTTGGGGTGAAGAACGTCATCAGCCCCGAGTGCGGTCACGCCTATACGGCCATCCGCTGGGAGGGGCCGAACCTGATCGGCCGGCCCTACCCCTTCCACGTCTTTCACATCATCGAGGTGCTGGACCAACTGCGCGCCGCGGGCCGGATCAAGACCGAGGGGATGGAGACCGACCGGCTGTCACTGCACGACCCCTGCAACCTGGCCCGCAAGAGCGGCGTAATACAGCAGCAGCGCAACCTGATGGACCTGATCGCCGCGGACTTCGTCGAGTTGAAGGAGCACGGCAAGTTCCAGTGGTGCTGCGGCGCCGGCGGCGGGGTCAGCTCCAATGAGCGCGCCGAACCGCTCAAGATCGCCGCGTTCAAGATGAAGAAGGCCCAGATCGAGGAGGTGGAGCCCGCGCGGATGGTGACCATGTGCGCCACCTGCCGGACCCAATTGGAAGAGGGCCTGGAGCACTTCAACATGGACATCCCGGTGGTGGGTCTCACCGAGCTGATCGCCGAGCACCTGGTTGAGCACGAGCCGGCCGAACAAGCAGAGGGCGCAACATGAGCGAACGTATCGTCGTCGATCCCATCACCCGCATCGAGGGCCATCTGCGCATCGAGGCCCAGATGGACGGCGTGAACATCGCGCAGGCCTGGTCCTCCGGCACCATGGTACGCGGCATCGAGACCATCCTGCAGGGCCGCGACCCCCGCGACGCCTGGGCCTTCGCCCAGCGCATCTGCGGCGTCTGCACCCTGGTGCATGGACTGGCCGCGGTGCGTTCGGTGGAGGATGCGCTTGCGATCGAGCTGCCGACCAATGCCCAATTGATCCGCAACCTGATGATCGGCGCCCAGTATGTGCATGACCACGTCATGCACTTCTATCACCTGCACGCGCTCGATTGGGTGGATGTGGTCAGCGCCTTGAGCGCCGATCCCAAGGCGACCTCCACCCTGGCCCAATCCATCAGCGGTTGGTCCAAGTCCTCGCCGGGCTATTTCTCCGATACCCAGAAGCGGCTCAAGGGTTTCATCGAGTCCGGCCAGCTCGGCATCTTCGCCAACGGCTATTGGGGCCACCCGGCCTACAAGCTCCCGCCGGAGGCCAACCTGATGGCCTTCGCCCACTATCTGGAGGCCCTCGCCTGGCAGCGCGACGCGGCGCGCCTGCAGGCCATCTTCGGCGGCAAGAACCCCCACCCCAACTTCGTGGTGGGCGGTGTCGCCTGCCCCATCGATCTGAATTCAGACTCGGCCATCAACGCCAAGAAGCTCGCGGAGGTGCAGTCCGTCATCGCCTCCATGCGCCAGTTCGTGGACCAGGTCTATGTGCCGGATACGCTCGCCATCGCCGGCTTCTATCCGGACTGGTTCCAGCGCGGCGAGGGGCTCGGCAACTTCATGTGCTATGGGGACCTGCCCGCCACCGGCAGTGCCGATCCCGCCACCTTTCTGTTCCCGCGCGGGGTCATCCTCAATCGAGATCTGACGACCATCCATGAGGTCGACCTGCACGACGACACCCAGATCCAGGAATTCGTCTCTCACGCCTGGTACGACTATAAGGGCGGCAAGGATACCGGCCTGCACCCCTACCAGGGTGAGACCAGGCTCGACTACGACGGTCGCGGCGGCGTCAAGCCGCCCTACCAACAACTCGATGTCACCGATGGCTATACCTGGCTCAAGGCACCGCGCTGGAAGGGTCACGCGGTCGAGGTCGGCCCATTGGCGCGCGTCCTCATGCTCTATGCCCAGGGCCATGCCCAGACCAAGGAGCTGGTCGACATGACGTTGACGACGCTGAAACTGGAGCAGCGCGCACTCTTCTCCACCCTGGGCCGCACCGCCGCCCGCACCCTGGAAAGCAAGATCGTGGTCGATGCCATGCAGGGCTGGTATGACGCGCTCGTCGCCAATATCAAGGCCGGCGACGGCCGGACCTTCAACGAGACCCTGTGGGACCCCGCCACCTGGCCGCGGGAGGCGCGCGGCGCCGGCTTCATGGAGGCCCCGCGGGGCGCCCTGGGCCACTGGATCGTCATTAAGGACGGGCGCATCGACAACTACCAGGCGGTGGTCCCCTCGACCTGGAACGCCGGCCCCCGCGACCCCAGCAATCAGCCCGGCGCCTACGAGGCCGCACTGGCGGACAATCACCAACTGGCCGACGTCAAACAGCCGCTGGAGATCCTGCGCACCATCCACTCGTTCGACCCCTGTATCGCCTGCGCGGTGCATTTGGTCGATCCCGTGACCGGGGAGCGCATCGAGGTGAAGGTCGTCTGAGCGTTACCAAGCCGGCGCTTGGGAACGGTTGATTGATAAGCGAAACGATTCGCTTAGGGACTGCCTATAGCGCCATTTTCGTTGTCGTTGTCGTTGTCGTTGTCGTAATCGTAATCGGAGAAGCGATGCACTTTGGGGTGCGAGAGAATCCGGGGCGCTACGATAACCTCGATTACGAC
>NZ_CAIKKU010000641.1 GCF_903828115.1 uncultured Thiodictyon sp.
AGGGTCCGCTGTGCGGACCACAGACCTCGCAGTCGGCTGCCAGACCGGGGTTATGATCACGGCCCTCCCGAATATTGAGCCCCAAAGGGGCGCCACATACCAGCCCAGGGCAACGCCCTGGGTGAGGTGCATGAGTAAACCCAGCCCTGAAAGGGCGTGACAAACGGCCGCACCAAATAACTGAGTAGCGAACGATGTCACGCCCCTTCAGGGCTAGGCATCCACCGACGACCAACCCAGGGCGTTGCCCTGGGCTGGTATGTCGCGCCCCTTCGGGGCTTACCCTCGCCGCGCCCGCGAAGTCATCGCCAGAACGATGATGAAACCCCAACGCCTGAGACCCGTATGCAATCATTCTGCACTGGTGCCGGTAACCGCCTTGACCTCGGCGAGCAGGTCGCCGAACTTGGCGTAGTTGACCTTGACGCCGTCGTCCAGGTCCAGGGCGATGCGCTGGTCGGCGTAGTGACGCAGTTGCTCGTCGTAGCGGCGCAGTTCGTCGAGCTGGCGGGTCAGCTTGTCGCGCTCCTTTTGCAGCCGCTTGGCTTGGGCCGTGGTGGACGCGGACGCGATGTCGTCGACCAGCCGGTCGATGCGGGCGGCCATCTTGCCTTGCAGCGGGACCACGTATTCCATCCGCATGCGCGCGAGGGTGCCCTCGTGGTAGCGGTGCAGATAGACCAGGGCCTCGAAGGCCTTCTGCTTGCCGCTGGAAAAGCACCAGTAGATGGGGCGCCGCTTGTAGGTTTGCAGGTGGTCCTTGAAGAAACTGGTGGAGAGATAGCGGCGGATGGTCTCGTCCGGGGTCTCGCCGGACTTCGATCCCAGGCTTTCCGCCAGCCAGGCCATGTTCTCGTTCAGCGTCTCTGTGCCCCAGACGGCCAACAGGAATTCACGGATGCGGTTGGCCGCGTCGTCGTCGAACCAGTTTGCATCAGTGATGGGAACGATGCCGTCGGCGTCGGCGGGGAAGGGATTCTTGTCCACAGATGACACAGATGGACACAGATGTTCATTTCTTGATCTGTGTTCATCTGTGTCATCTGTGGATTCTTCTCTTGTGGCATCAGTGATACCGCCGGGGGCGGGGAAAGAAGAATTGTCCACAGATGACACAGATTTACACAGATGTTCATTTCTTGATCTGTGTTCATCTGTGTCATCTGTGGATTTTTCTCTTACGGCATCAGTGATACCGTCGGTGGCGGGGAAAGAGGAATTGTCCACAGATGACACAGATTTACACAGATGTTCATTTCTTAATCTGTGTTCATCTGTGTCATCTGTGGATTCTTCTCTTGCGGCATTGTAGATTGCCTCGAAGTCCTGGTTGCCGCTATGCGCGTAAATCAGTCCCGGCCGGTCCAGGCGATACCGGCCCATCATACAGCCGATAGCGTAAGAGATCAGCTCAGTCATCGTGTCCTGACAGAATCGCACCGACTGCTCATCTTCCATGAGACTTCCGCCATAGCGGTAGGCAGGATTGACCGTGAGTGTAATCTGGTCGATAGGGACGTCAGGCAATAGTTCGCCTTGAAGGCTGTAGGCGTCGATGAAAAGGCGATTATTCTCCTCTTCAATGCGCTTCATCTGAGCGATGGTTTCACGGTTCTTGACGATCCACTTGGCATAGCTGGCTGCAAGGGTTTCTCTGGGTCCGTGGGATGTCTTCAAGATAGGTATAGACTGAAAATCCCAGGAGCGTTCGTAGCCGTCCCAGTCACACTTGGAGAACAGCATAATCTCACGCGCACGAGAGGCAACCCCATCATTAAGCGACTCGATAATCATCGGGATACGAACCACATCCCCAACCTTAAAGTCTAACGTCGGGGATAAGAAAGAAAGATATTGGCGGGCAACACAGGAGTTAAGAAGAGCGAGGATTTCATAATGATGCAGCGAGAACCCCTTAGCTCCTTTAGAATCGAATAAATAGCCCTGCGGAGAATGGCGCACAGAAAACGGCCCCGATGTAATAGCAGACCACGTCAACCCTTCACGAAAGCCGAACTCGCCGTTATAGTTATGAGATCTTAGCTTGCCAGTTGTCACGTCTTTGTGACTTTTGATGCTATGGCCGCTATATTTATACTCGACTACGAACTCGTTATTTCCATACCATTTCCTAAACTCGCCACCCTTATTGTATGGAAACCATGTTCCCTCGGATAATTCGGCGTCTTCTTCGGATGCGCACTGGAGTCGAATCTCCTTATAAGAAACTTCGCTCCAATAACGAAGAAAACGATCATTGTCAGCTGTGGCCATTCCCTCTCGGGTTGTGAAAACATTTCCAAGAGGTGGATGTGAGAAAGACTGCACAATCTGCTTGCTAGCCCAGTAGGCTAGTGGTCGACCAGGTATCTTGCTAAAGTCATCCGCTGAAACGAAAAAGCGGGCACTCGGATCCCTTGCAAGAAATACAGCATCTTTGTCCGCAGCCTGATGCGCGCTATTCAAATCGATGAATGTGCTGACGAATCGCTTATGCCGGTGATTCACAAGCGAGAATACCGTCGCTCGCGCAACTTTTGAGTTCATCGACGGAAAACTGTTGTAGCCAATTTGTACCATAGTAGTTAAGGTTTTCTCCCCCAGCATCCGTTTGCGCATCTTCTCAAATGAAGACAAGAACATCCAGCTCTGCATCGTGACCATCGCGATTTGACCAGTCTCCTTTGCCAGCTCATACCCACGCTCGATGAAACACCCGAAAAGATCATTCTTAGCATCTGGAAAACCATCCACGGCGAATTTCTTCACCAGAGGATTCATGCCTTTAGTGCCCATATACGGCGGATTCGCAACCACGGCATCGCACCGAATAGCGAGCACGCGCGCCTGCGTTACCAGTGGCAACAGTCCTTCCGCTGCCGCCCGGGCGAACACGTCTCCACTCTCCACGGCCTGCAATAGAGCCGCTTCCATCTCCGGCAACGCCTTAGCCAGCGTGGTGGGAATCTGAATCAGCGACCCAAAGGTCTTGGCCTCAGCGAACGTATCGATCAGGGCGGCAATCGTCGAGCGGGTTAGCGCAGCGTAGCCCGACGTTTCCGGCGCAACCGACTCGCCGAGGCTCATCTGCGGGAGGGTGCCGGGAAAGAGGTCATCTTGAGCGAATGCGAGCGGGGGCTGTCGGGTTACGCCCTCCGGGCTAACCCGACCTACCATCGCGGCGATGGGTTGCAGAGAGCGGGTCAATTCGTCCGCATTCAAGCCCTTGCTCTCCTGCAAGGCCAGGACATTGAGCTTGGGCGGGTCATCAAGCAGCCGCCGGTCATCGGCGCGGGCCTTCATCAACAACGCAAAGCCGGCCAATTGGGCGGCCCGGTCGTCGATGTCCAAGCCGTAGAGGTTCTTCTCCAGGATCAGCCGCGGAATATCCCGGGGGCGGTAGCCGCGCTCAAGGTAGATGGCCTTGAGTACATCGTAGGCCACGACCAGGATATGCCCGGAGCCGCAGGCGGGGTCCAGGACGGTGATAGTCTCAGGGGATAGGGGATAGGGGATACGGGATAGGGGGGCGTCAGAAGCCGTGTCTCCCCCCCTATCCCCTATCCCCTTATCCCTATCCCCTTCCTCCCGACAGCGCGCCGCAATCAACGCATCCAACTGCGCCTGCACCTCCGCCGTCTGCTCCGCCGGCTCGATGTAATAGGGCCACTCGCCCTTCAAAGTCGATGCCGGGTTGGCCATGAGCCACAAACGCCCGACGCTGTTCTGCACCAGATATTGGACGATCCAGTTGGGTGTGAAGAGCTGGGTGGCGGCGGGGATGTCCTCGCTCTTCACCACCTTGCCGATCACCTGGTCCTTCTTCTCCGAGATATAGAACTGGTAGAGCCAGCCGATGATCTCGACCTCCTGCCAGTCCTCTTCCGGGATGGTGCCGACCAGGTCGCGGATCAGTGAGTCGGTCTGGAGCAGGTTGTCGGGCAGCAGCAGTTCGGTCTCGTCGTCCACGCGCTCGAACAGAAAGGGCATGGCCCGGTGCAAGGCCCGGCACTGGGCCAGCAGCAGGTCGCGATACAGCTCCTCGTCGCGGTTGCCATCCATCTTGAGCTCGATGACCCGCTCCCGATCCAAACCCGGCAGGTCCAAGTGCTCGGCGTGCCCCAGGACCTCCGGCAGGGCCTGGCTCGCGGGGTGGCTCAGCACCCGGAAGCTGTGGTCCAGGTAGCCGTGCAGCTCCATGAAGCGGATGGCGATGAGGCGGTTGAACCAGGTGTAGGCCGCCGCCTCCATGGTCTGCTCGAAGCCGTGCTGCTTGACCCGCGCGGCGAGCTTCCGGCGCTGGGTGCCGACCGACCGCGGGTAGGGCTGCCCCTCGATAAAGACCAGTTGCCCCTCCTCCCGCACAGGCGCCGTACCCTTGGCGGTGAGGCCGAAGGTGCCCGCGCGGCGGGTGACGGCGGCGATGAAGTCGCGCCGGGCCTTGGGGGCGTAGGTCTTGATCTTATTGGTATTCATGATCCATGATCTGCTATTTATCCACAAACGACAGTCAACGTAGGCATATTCCCGCGATACCGGCCTGCAAACCGGCCTTCACCAGACGCTTGTCCAGACTGAGCATTACGCAGGAATGACGCTGCGCCAGGGCAAGATGCAAGGCGTCGCCGGCACGCAACCCGACCCGCCAGTCTCTCAGCAAGGTCGCCGCATTTCGATAATCTTCATGTTGCACTTGCAGGTGGACAAAAAAGCCGCGCAGCGCCTCGTACTTCTCCAGGCCCTTCTCCATGTCAGCCTCATCGATCTGTTTCGTTCGGCATTTGATACCGAAGGCGGAAACTAACTCTGTTTCCGTCCATGCGCTCACCGCCAGGGGGGAGTGAGCGGGATCTCGCAGCGCGGCCTCCGCCTGAGCGGAATAGGGTTCAATGACCAGATATGCCATCAATACACTGGTATCGGCGTAGTGCATCAATAGCGATCCTCATCGCGCATTTCGCGGCAGAGATCGCCCGCGCTGACAGTTTGCAGCGGAAACGTTGCGCGAAAGTCTGCCAGACTCGGAAGGACCTGAGCAGCGGATGGCTCCATGACCTCTCCGTGCTCGCACGCTTCCGGGTCAGACGCGGCGGTGACGGTCGCGGGACCATCCTCCAAGGGCCACAGGATCGCTTCGATCCGCTGGTGCTGCAATTCGGCAGGTACAGGGATGAAGGCTGGAGCATTCTCATAAACGATGCGGGCGGGATTCACGTTGCATCCTCCATTTCAGTGCTTGGACTGTCAAAATCAGTCGATTCGGCGCGGCCTTGATATCGTTTCGACCGTAGGGTGGACAAGCGCAGCGCAGTCCACCGAATCCCGCGCCGCCGCTTCATTCGGCCAGGGCTTTGAGCGTGTTGCGATAGCGACGCATGCCGTCTTCGGCCGCCGCCATCTGCTGCTCGAAATCCGGATCGTAGGGGGTAAGTCGATAACCGCCCTCCGGGGATTCGGTCAAGATGACCCGGTCGCCGTCCGCGAGTTGCAGGCGGCTCAACACCTCGCTAGGTAAGCGCAT
>NZ_CAIKKU010000642.1 GCF_903828115.1 uncultured Thiodictyon sp.
CGTCGCTCGGGCGTGCCCATCCGGGCCGCGTCGAGGTCTGGGGGATGGGCACGCTGTGCTTTGCCGATCCTACGCTCGACGATCATGTCTGGAGGATGGGCACGCTGCGCTTTGCCCATCCTACCCTCTGCTCAGCGCACGTTTCGACACCGCCCTGGCGTCACGCGCGGGGCTGTCGGCCTACTGCAAAAATGGCCAAAGTCGAGTGTTGCTGGTATCCTCAGTATTTCGCTATGGTGTGACCTCATGACAACTCGCCTCAGCACCCTGGCTTTGACCTCCTGCCTCGTGTCGATGTTATTCGCTCCAGTCGCGAATGCATCCCGCTTCGGCATGATGCATATGAGCGACGCTCAGGAGCGGGAGCTCGCCGCCTGGGTGGAAAGCCTAGAGCTTTACGCCGCCCCGACTGCCTATACCCCGGGTACTGGTTCGGTCTCGGTGCTCGATCATTTTCATTACACGCCGGGGCTGCGCGATCAGACCCCGACCGGCACCTGTTGGATCTGGGCCAGTACTGCCATAATGTCGATGTATTTCGACAAGCAGTTCAGTGGCAACCCGGTACTGCAAGAAGGCCTGTCGGTTCAATTCCTGGCATCAAACGCCTGGATGGTCGGTTCAAACCTAAACGCCGGCGGTCATTTCGGAATGACCAAGGCATTTTACGACATGATCGGGTATGCCATTCCTTACTCGAATATCGGCGCGGCCTGGGATACGACCTTCAGCGTCGGTGAGGTACGCCCATCGCTGATCGCTTCCGGAACCTCGTGGCGCGCCTCCGGCAACACGGCATTTCCTATCGCCGGTATTGACCTATCCCAGGTAGACACATGGGACATCAGTCAGACCGAGGCAATCCGTAACCTCAAGAGTGTGCTCGATGCCGGATATCCAGTCGGCCTGCTCTACTTCCTGCCGACAACAGCGGACTGGGATATCTTCGACGCCTTTTGGGCGAATGAACCGGCGACCAGCATCATCAACATGGACTATGCCAAGGACCATACCTGGGATAAAGGCGGATGCGGTCACTGGACAGTACTCGTGGGTTACAACGATACGGACAGCGATCCGGCCAAACATTATTGGACTATGCTCAATACCCACGGCACGGTGGACGGAACGCGGCCGGACGCCACGTTCCGGATGGCGATGAATATCGACTACAGTGCCCAGTTCACGGGAAATCCCGATCCGATTCACAACCTGTATCTTTGGGTCGTCATGGACACCACGTTCGCCCCGAAGAATAGTCCCCTTCCAGCCAAGGGGCTGGAGAGTGTGGCGCTGACCGTCGATAACTCACTGCCCTCGGCCGTGAGCAGCGTAGTCGTCAGCGGCGTGGGTTTCTCCGCGGTGCCCGCCGCGATTGTATTGGGTAAGCTCACGCTGAATTTTCTTGAGATACCTGTTAATGCAGACACCGGGTCCTGGAGCCAGACCTCATCCGAGTTCCGCTTCGTCTCAAAGAGCGGGGCGGACCCCTACGTCACCCTCTCGATCAACAGGCTCACCAGGAAGTGGTCGGCGTCGGTGCGGGGCACAACCCTTGCACGCAAGATCAGTTCCTCCGACGGACTGGTCGCCAAGTTCGAGTATGCGATCGCCCCTGGGGGCAACTTTACCCTGCTCAGCCAGAGCGCGGCTGTCGCCGATCAGGTGAAGACCAAGGCGAGCGCCGCCGTCAAGGGCCCCTAGAGGCTTTCAGGCCCTCTACGAATTATCGCGAAGGCCGAGCGACCCCCACGAACCCTGATATCCCGAGCATTGCCGATCCATGAGCAAGACGCACTATTGCCTCCTCGCCTCGGTGCTCGCCATCGCACCGGGCGCCCGCGCCGCGCAAACCACCTGGCAGGGCGACGTGTTTGCCACCGACTGGAGCACGCCGGCAAATTGGTCGAACGGCGTGCCCGACAGCACCAGGGATGTGATCATCCCAGATGTTCCCAGCGGCATCCTGGAGATCGGGTCAGATACAAATGCACTTTCGATCACGGTGCAGCCTGGCGCCTCACCATTTTCGATTATGGCACCCACCGACGCGCTGAACCTCTACGGAGACTTCACCAACTCCGCCACGAATGGCGTCGATGTTTCAGCGGACGTGAACTTCAAGCACTCGATGACGCTTAACGGGCAGGGGGCATCAATCACTTTCCGCGGGGTCTCAAGTACCGTACTCAACACCGTTATCATCCAAGGATTGATCAATTTCGTAAACACGATCGTCTTGGGATTGGACTCCGCCGTTGCTTACGGCCGCTTTCTTGTGGATTCCGCCGCGTCATTGGATCTGTCCGGAGTCACCACGATTGCCTTCTCGGCCTCACCTTATACTGGGGCAAACAACAATCGATTCCAGCTTTTTGACCTCACCGACGGCTTCTGGACCGGCGCATCGGTATTGAGTATCCACCAGAACACCCTGCCAACCCTCACCGGCGGGCTCGCCTGGGACCTGACGCGGTTTGAAATCGACGGTTCGATCTCCGTGGTCCCCGTTCCTTCGACGATCACCTTACTTCCGATAGGTGCCGCGCTGGCTAGCCTAGTCCGGCGCAGAAACAGACGCGGTACGCTCCCCGTCGCGCCTTGAGCCTGTCGCCAGACGCGTGCACGACAAGTTTATGAAAAGATAAAGAGAATTCATTGTCGATCGCTATCGCCCACCTCCGCCAACGACGGACCTTCAGTCCCGCACCCCGCGCGCCATCGACCCGAAGAACAACACCGTCAGGACCAGCAAGGCCGCGAGCGCGGTCGTGACACTGCTGCGATAGACCAGGCGCCAGCCGGTGTTGGCCTTGCGCGTGATCTCGAAGGCATCAAGGTAGACGGTCTCGCAGGCGCCGTTGCCCTGATCGGTGCGGCTGGTGCTGGTGCCGCGCTGGAAGCCGCCGGAATGGGAGTAGCGCGCCAGTTTGCCGCGCAAGCGGACCTGGTCGCCGATCTCGGCGGACTTGAGCGCCCGCCGGATCAGTGGGTCCTGCGTCAGCAGGTGGTTGTTGGAGAGTTGGTCCGTGGCGAAGGCAGCCGCGGCCCCGGTGCCGCGGCTCGCGACCCAGCAGGTCCAGGTGGTGTTGTGGTAGGACATGGCACGGAAGGCCCCGGTGGTGACGTTGCCGCCCCAGACCACGCACAGGTCGCGGATGTTGATGAAGTCTTTCCAGTCCTTGAAGTGATAGATGTCCCAGAAGACATCGCTGTCGTGGAGGCTCACGACGACCCCGTCGAGTTGGTAGTCGTACAGGGGTTCGATGGTGTAGACGATGCCCTCGGCCTCGACCTGGAAGGGTCTGGCCGCGGTCGGGGTCTGTTGCGGCTCACCCAGGCGGGCGGTGTCGTAAAAATCGGGCGGCGGGAGTTGGTCCTTCTTCCAGTGGCTCCAGAAGGCGAGCGCCAGGGACCATAGGACGATCAGCAGCAGGAGTTGGCCTACTGTTTTATAGGGGAATGGGCGCGCCTCCGGCCGGGCCGCGGGCGCCCGCCGGGGCGTCGCGGGCCTGCCGAACTTCGCGAAGACGATTCCGCAATCCTGGCAGACCTCGCCTGGCGGCTGCTCGGCGCTACAACTGGGACAGCGCATCGTCGCCGCGGTGAGGCTGAGCCGACTCGGACGGCGAAAGGCATCGGCCGCCAATACGGGCTCGAGCGTCCCCTCCCCGACTTCGTGGATCAGGCAACCCACCCCGATCCGTTCCAGACCCGCCCTCGCCTGCTGCGCCCGCTCCTGTGACAGTTCGCCGCGCAATGGCCGTGACCGGCCATTCAGGAAGGCCCCGGCCTGCGCCTCGGACAGCTTGAGTGCCGCGGCCAGCGCCGCGACCGCCGCCGCCCGCTCGGCGCCCGGCAGCAGGTCACCGGTGAGCGTCAGGCAGTAACGTTTCATCGGGCTTGGCGCCCAACTGTTCGATGATGCGGTCCACGAGATAGGGGAAAAATGGATTGGACGACATCCGGTTCAGCGCGTCCAGGCTGACGATCAGGATGCCCCGCTCACCGCGCACCGCCATGGCCCCCAGGTGAACGCCGAAGTCTTCGGAGCGGTCAGGCTCCATCCCGTAGAGCGAATCGGTCACGGGGAATGGCAGCGCCACATGGGAGAGGGAAAAGACATCGCTGGGGTAGGTCAAGCCCAGGGGTCGCACCACCTCGGTCGTCGCCCCTGCCGCGATCGTGCGCTCCACCACGTCCGCGGAGCGGTCATCGCGGTTGGTGATGACCGTGGTGCGATAGTTGCGCGGGGGCTGCGGCAGCAGCCGGGCGAGCATGGTCTCGGTACTGGGGCGCAGCAAGGGACCGAATTCGGTGTGACGATTGAGGTCGAAGAGGACCAGCTCGCTGCCGTTCGCCGGCAGTTGGGCATAGAGGGCATTGACGATCGCCGGGGTGCTGACCGTGAAATCGGTGAGCGATTGGAAGGTGAGGATGGGCGGCAGGGTGCCCAGCCGGTCCTCGCGCGCGAAGCGGGCCAGCCGCGGCTGCAGGGCGCGGGTCAAGAGCGAGGATTGACGCGCGGCGTTGACGGGGAAGGAATTGTACTTGAATGGATTGAATTCCGGCAGGATCGAGAGCCAGGCGGCCTTGGCGAAGCGGGGGAAGAGGGCCGGCAGACCGGCGAACCCGGCGAAGCGCGCCAAATCCGTGACGCCGATCATGGGCGAGATCAGGATGATCCGCTCGGCGCGCGGCAGCCCGGGGTCGTCGATGGCATCCAGGGCATATTTCATCGCGAGGGCCCCGCCGTTGGAGTATCCCACGAGGTGCAGGGGCAGGTCCGGGCCGACCCGCCGCCGCGCCTCGCGCACCGCCAGGCGCGTGGCGGCGGTCCAGTCCTCCCAATGGACCGCCGCGAGCCCGGCGGGCACGCTGCCGTGACCCGGCAACCGCGGTGCGACGGCCACAAAGCCGCGCTCCTGATAGCGTTGGGCGATATGGCGCAGGCTATAGGGTGAATCGGTCAGGCCATGGAGCAGGACGACGACGCCGACCGGGGGTCCGGCGGGCTCCAGGGTAAAGGAGCGATTCCAGTCCTGGACGAAGCGCCCGGGGTAGACCGGGCTGCCCTCGAAATAGCGATTGGCGGGGACCCGCTCATCCGCGTCCAGGCGCTGCGTGACGTGCTCGCGGATCTCCTCGAAGATGGCCTTTTCCGCCTCGAGATACCGGACCCAGTCGGCGCGCTCCAGTTCATCGGCCGACAATTCATGAGGAACGAAGGTATGCCAGGGCTCCAGCGGCGCACCGCGTTGCGACTCGAAGGCCCGCACCCCGAGGAAGGTCACGGCGCCGCCCAGGATCAGCAGGGCGGCGACCTTCAGTAACTTGATCAATTTGGAACCCATAGCACCGCCCTCCCCCATTGCCCAGGCCTCGATCCGAATGGTATCCCGGGGGCGCTAAGGCACGGTTCACTGATAAGTTGAACAATTCCATAAGGAACTGCCGATAGCGCCATTTTTTCGCCGCTACACGGACTCGGGGAACTCGCCCGCGCACTGCGAGGTACGGAACATGAGCCAGAGACCGAGCACCAGGGTGATCACCTCGGCGGCGAGCGTCAGCAGCAGGGCCATCAGGCTGAGCAGATCGACCGCGGAGACCCAACTGGCGGTGGTGCCGACGGTCGTCGTCTGCAGGGTAGGGATGCCCGCCTGGGGCGCAGAGAGGAAATAGAACAGGAGTTGCGCCACGTCCAACAGCATGACCAGCATAGCGAACAGGATACCCAGACTGCTCGCGACCAGACCGGTCCAGACGGTCGCGATGACCGCCGACTCGCTCGGGCGCGTCTGGGGGTCGGCGATCCGCTTGCCGAGGCCGACGTAGCGATAGAACCAGACGATGGTGAACAGGAGCACCAGCAGATTGGCCGTGCTCAGGAACTCGACGATCGGCAGGCCGTTGCGCGGGCCTGATAAACTGCCAGAGAAAACAAAGACATAGAACATCAGCACGACCGGAATGGACCCCAGCAGCAACTGGAGCCAAAAGCCGCTCCACCCCAGGCGGGTGAAGGTCCTGGCCAGCCCCTCGATCTTGGACCCATGCAGGCCGTCAACGATATTCTTTAGTATACTCATTTACTTAACCTCGACCGCTCGGTGCGGTCAATCGGGCGGAGTGGGCGAAGCGGGGCCGGGAGGCACCGCTGCTGGTGACGACAGGGCCATTGTCGAGCGCTCGTCGCGCGGGCAACAACCATGATATGACATGGGGTTAAGGATAGCCCAGTCACCGACCGACGGCAAGGACTCCCGCAGTCGCCATCGTCATGTTGACCGGCAGCCTGCTCGCCCTGCTGGCGGTTATCGGCCTGGGGTTCGCCTTCGGGTCCTTCTAGACAACGAGTACCATCGTTGTCGTTGTCGTAATCGGATACGATAATCTCGATTACGACAACGACAACGACCACGACGCTGACAGCAGTCCCTGATGGACTGGCTTAACCTATTAGCGAACCGGCGTTTATGTGCGGCCGAACTGCCCTTTCCGGGATACCGACACTTCAGATGGCATACCGCAGAATCGCGGCCAGCGGCTGGCCCCGGGGGATGTCCCCCTGGCGCACGCTCAGCACCTGGCCGCCGGACAGGAGCACCCGGCGGGCGATCTCGTCCACCACGCCATAGGTGCTCGCGCCGGGCCCCTCGGCGAGGGTGAGGGTCCCGTCGGTCTCGTCGATCGTGCCGGGTATCACCTGGTCCATGTCCACCAGCAGGCTCTGGACGGCGCCGAAGGTTGCCGCCCGCGCCACCTGCGCGAGGTCGGTGCCGGCGCGGCCCTCGTTGGCGCGTTGGTTGAAGAGCGCGGTCCACTTGGCGATCTGATCGCGGTACAGACCATCCAGTACCGAGCGCGCGGCCGTCGCCAGTTCCGCCTCGCTCTGTTCCTCCGGACTGCCCGTGATCCCCTGGTCGGCCAGGTGCGGATAGGTATTGACCGAGCGGTAGATGGCGGCCAGGCCCTGGACCGAGGCCAGCACCAGCGGGATATCGCTGCCCGCGAGCAGACCGCGCAGGGCGCTGTCGACCTGGCGGGCATAGTGCCGCAGCAGGACCTTTCGCCCCTCGCTGCCGACCAGCCGCCCGCTGTGGGAGCGATCCGCGATGCTCGCCTTGCCGACCGCGGAGGCGACATCCTTCGGCATCCCGATCACCTTCACCTCGCCCGTCGGCAGGTCCGCCGAAACCTCGATCAGACGCACGCCGCCCTCGGCCAGCGCCAGCACATAGCAGGCGTTGCAGAAGGTGATCGAGCGCAGCAGGGGCTTGAGATGAAAGCGGTCGGACACCTCCACCAGCGGCTCCAGGGCGTTGGGCACCCGGAAGGTCCGCAGGTTGTCCGGGGTGGCGTAGATGGCCAGACCATGGGCCTGATAGCGCCAGAACTCACCGTCGTCGATCAGGTCGTCCAGTTCCTCGGCCAGGGCGCAGACCCGCCACTGGTCAGCGCCCGCGGCCTCCAACTGCGCGATGGCCTCCTTGGCCAGGTTCTTCAGCGCAATCCGATCGGCAGCGGTCTGCGTAGTGATGGGCGTCGTCGGCAGAAAGATCGACACGGCGATGTCCGTGCGCGCGGTGGCGAGGTCGAGGAGTTCGGCGCTGGTGGGGAGGTCGAGATGGAGCATGGATGGACTCGCTGCAATGGTTCTGGGGTGCGATCAGAACTGATGTGGTGACCGGGATCCCGGGTACGCTGTCGTTGTCGTTGTCGTAATCGAATAATGCGACCACGATTACGACAACGACAAC
>NZ_CAIKKU010000643.1 GCF_903828115.1 uncultured Thiodictyon sp.
TAGCGGCCGAGAGGACTTTCATGTTCCGGGGTGGCGCGGGTGCCATGACCGTTAGCCGGTCGACGGCGCGTCAGCGCGCCCCGGGTCCGGCTAAAGCCTCGACCTCCGGTGTGAGACCTCGGGGCAGCGGCCGAAACGATGATCAAGCCCCTTGAAAGGATCGGGGACATCAAGTCCGCCCAGGGCGACCTGGCTGGGGCGCTGGCCGCCAATGAAGAGGGCCTTAAGATCGGAAAACGCCTGGTCGCCGCTGACCGGCCTTGATCATAAATCCGCCCACCCCGTTCAGCCCCGAGGCATCCGACCCCTTGCAGAACATGGCCTTGCGCGTTAACACCCACATCGATCGGGCGGTCTTGGGCGGATTTATGACCAAGGCCCCGCTGACCCGAGCAACGTCGGCTGGCAGCGCGGCCTCTCGGTGAGCCTGAACAAGATCGGTGAGATCAAGTCCGCCCAGGGCGACCTGGCCGGGGCCATGGCCGCCTATGAGGAAGGCCGCAAGGTCCGCGAATGCCTGGCCGCCGCGGACCCGAGCAACACCGGCTGGCAGGTTGACCTGGCCAGGTCACTGGCCAGGACGGCCCTGGCCATGTCCAAGACCGCCCCCGCCGAGACCGCCGCCCGACTCGCCCGGGCGGTGGCCATCCTCCAGCCATTGGACCAGGCCGGTCGGCTGAACGCTCAGGACCACACCATGCTGAAAATGCTGCTGGAACTGGCCGCCGACGGCAAGTCCGAACCCGTCAACCCCGCGGCGGGCAACTGAGCCCAGTCTCCATGAAAAGGAAGACCAGCACGCCCGGGTGGAAATGCCCGGGCCACTGGCCGAGCGGGTACCCGTAGGATGCGCCGCGCGCACCGCGGCCCTGACCAAGACGCGCGTCGTTTCGTTCAACCGCGGTCTCTGAAGGTGCGCGCGGCGCACCCTACGCTTCCAGTCCGTCGCCGACGCCCGCCGGGGGCTCAGTCGTCGTGGGCATAGATATAGGTCTGGCCAGAGCGCAGGCGCCCGTCGAATGAATAGGCGTCCTCGCCGCGCGGCTGCGGCAGATCATCTGAGATCATAGTCATCTCGTCACCGAAGACGCCGGTGATGTCGACCTTGCAGTTGCGCATCAGCCGGAGAAAGGGACGGCCGTCATCCCATTCCATGTCGAAGATATCGCGGTCGTCGGCACCCGTGCTCGTCATGGCAACGACCAGGGAACCCGTGATGCTGACCCGGCTGCTGGTGATATTCACGCCGTCTTCGTTGGGGGTGGTGACGGTCACATCCCGCAGGGTCAGGTCCGAGTTCTCGATATCGACCCCGTCATCGCCGCTGAATTGCGAGTGCAGTTCGCTGATCTCCCATTCGCTGCCGGTCACGGCGATGATGTTGATGGCATCGATGTCATCGCCGGGGTCGTCATCCTTACTCGCGGCGGGTTGCGCTGGTGGTAATGAATCAGCGTGCCCTAGGTAGGAGGCATAGAGTGCGTCAGCGCTGAAACGCGAGGGTCTGGTGGTGAAGGTGACGGCCAACTTGTCCTTTTCCGCAATGCTCGCCGAGCCCAGAAACGACACCCCGGCGTTATCGGCATACGCCGCGATGTTGTTATCGGCGCCGCCGGCCTTGAGATACATCGTGTGGGCAGTGAGTTGCGATCCGGAATCGAAGATCAGCGCCGATTTCCCGGTGACGTTGCCCGCGGGGGTCGCATAATCCCCATTCTTGATCAGGATCGTAGTGTGGTCGCTGATGACCAATTGCACACCGGCGCGGACATGAATCTCACCGGTAACCACATAGATATGGTCGGCGGACAACAGCGTATCACGCGCGATGTGCTCCGTGATTTCAACGATTGATTTCGGCGCGGCGGCGACGTGGTTGGTGAACGACAGACCAAGCACGACCAACGGCAGCAAGCTGACCTGGGACATGATAACCTCGCATGAGTCGAAAGTGACCGGGGGACCCCGGCGTTCAAGCGAGGAAAGCATGGCTGTCAACCGCCCTGAGCGGCGCGTTTTTTTTGGCCGGTGCCGCCGGCTGAAGCCACCGACCCCAGGGTTGCGCGGACCTGTTGCGGCCCGCGGGTTTCCGGCAAGCCGACGCTGCACGCACCGCGCGCCTGCATGTCAGCCGGCAAGCGGAAAAGCCCTGTCGGGCGGCGGGCGTGAAATCGCTGGAGAACAGCAGGATAAAGGTCGGCGCGTGGATGGCCGCCGACACCGCCGGCTCCGACACCGCCGCGGTGGCGATCAGGGCGATGGCCCCAGCAGCGCGACCCCGGTGCGATCGAGCTTCAGAAACGGCAGCCCGCCGAGAATCATACCCAGGTAGGTCAGGGCGAAGACGGTGAGGATCATGGGGGTCATACGGGGTACCCCGCAGGCCTTCGACGCCATTGCTCCGGCGGCGCAATGCAAGAGGTTGCGACGACCCGTATGGTGCGCCGCGCGCACCTCTTCCAAGGCCCGAGTTGACTACAAGACCACAGTTCATCCCCGACCGCCGGAAGGTGCGCACGGCGCACCCTAAGGGTCAGCGCGCCGCAAGCGGGGCTATCGTAGGGTGCGCCGTGCGCACCGA
>NZ_CAIKKU010000644.1 GCF_903828115.1 uncultured Thiodictyon sp.
CCACGCGACGAGCATTCCCTAAATGGACTTGTTTAACTTATTAGTGAACCGTTCCTAATCCCCCTACATCATCACTGACCCAAGAGAGAGACCAGCATGGCCGAGCAAGAAAGCCAGTTGCCGAAGGCGAAGAAGTCCGTCGCACTCTCCGGCACCGCCGCCGGCAACACCGCCGTCTGTACCGTTGGCCGTACCGGCAACGACCTGCACTACCGCGGGTATGACATCCTCGATTTCGCCGATCACGCCGAATTCGAGGAGATCGCCCACCTCCTGATCCACGGGCACCTGCCCAGCCGGGCCGAACTGGTCGCCTATAAGCACCGCCTGCGCGCCCTGCGCGGCCTGCCCGCGGCCATGAAGACGGCCCTGGAGCAGCTCCCGCCCTCGTCCCACCCAATGGACGTGCTGCGTACCGGGGTCTCGCTGCTGGGCTCGCTGGAGCCCGAGAAGGAGTCGATGCCCTATGCCGGCGCACGCGCCATCGGTGACCGCCTGATCGCCAGCGCCGGTTCCATGTTGCTGTATTGGCACCATTACGCCCGTCACGGCCGGCGGATCGAGGTGGAGACCGACGACGACTCCGTCGGCGGACACTTCCTGCACCTGCTGCACCAGCACTCGCCCTCGACCGCC
The DNA here is from genome assembly GCF_903828115.1 of uncultured Thiodictyon sp. Lineage (GTDB taxonomy): Bacteria > Pseudomonadota > Gammaproteobacteria > Chromatiales > Chromatiaceae > Thiodictyon. The sequence goes on from NZ_CAIKKU010000644.1 coordinate 637, forward strand.
TGGGTGCGTGCCATGCACACCTCGCTCAACCTCTACGCCGAGCACGAGTTCAACGCCTCGACCTTCACCTCACGGGTGATCGCCGGCACCAACTCCGACATCTATTCCGCCATCACCGGCGCCATCGGCGCCCTGCGCGGTCCCAAGCACGGCGGCGCCAACGAGGTCGCCTGCGAGATCCAGCAGCGCTACACGGACCCGGACGGGGCCGAGGCCGACATCAAGGAGCGCATGGAGCGCAAGGAGATCGTCATCGGCTTCGGGCACCCGGTCTATACGGTCGGCGACCCCCGCAACGATGTCATCAAGGCCGTCGCCCGGCGTCTGTCCGAGGCCAACCAGGACACCCGCATGTTCGAGGTGGCCGAGCGCCTGGAGACCGTCATGTGGGATCTCAAGAAGATGTTCCCGAACCTCGACTGGTTCTCCGCCGTCGCCTACTCGCAGATGGGCATCCCTACCGCGATGTTCACGCCCATCTTCGTCATGGCCCGCATCAGTGGCTGGACCGCCCACGTCATCGAGCAGCGCCAGGACAACAAGATCATCCGTCCGAGCGCCAATTACATCGGCCCGGAAAACCGCAAGTGGATCCCGCTCGACCGGCGCTGATTCAATCCCGCCGCACCGGCGCGATCCAAGCAACGGCCGCGCAGTCGTCGCAGCCGTTGCCAAGGAAGGCAGGGGCGGCGGTTCCAGCCGGGGCCGCGCAACACTGAGCACGCCGGCGACTGCTTGCAGAAACAAAAAAAGGCCGGACCCCGGGGGGTCCGGCCTTGATCGGTTCGGGCGGCGACTGCCGCCCGCAACCCGTTAGAGGATGTAACCGCGCTCGTCGTGCAGCGCGAGATCCAGCCCCTCGGTCTCCTGCTCTTCCGTGACGCGCAGGCCAATGGTCCAGTCCACGAGCTTGAGGATGATCAGGCTCGCAATCGCCGTGTAGACCAGGGTGGTGCCGACACCGATCCCCTGCTTGATGACCTGATCGACGATGGTCAGACCCTCGGCCAGACCCTTGCCGCCCAGGACCGCGCTGGCGAAGACACCGGTCAGCATGGCACCGACGATACCGCCAACGGCGTGCACCCCGAACACATCGAGTGCGTCGTCATACCCGAACTTGCGCTTGAGCTTAGTCGAGGCGAGGAAGCACAGGACGCCCGCGGCGAGCCCGATGGCGATAGCGCCCATAGGGCCCGCGGTGCCGGAGGCCGGGGTAATGGCGACCAGACCGGCGACCGCACCCGAGGCGATACCGAGCACGCTCGGCTTGCCGTGCGCCCACCATTCCGCAAACATCCAGCTCAGCGCCGCGGTCGCGGTGGCGATCTGGGTGACCGCCATGGCCATGCCGGCCACGCCGTCCGCCGCCAACTCGCTGCCGGCATTGAAGCCGAACCAGCCGACCCACAGCATGGAGGCACCGATGACGGTATAGCCCAGGTTGTGGGGCGGCATGGCCGTGGTCGGGAAGCCCTTGCGCTTACCGATGACGATGGCCGCGACCAGACCGGCGATGCCGGCGTTGATGTGCACCACGGTACCGCCGGCGAAGTCGAGCACGCCGAGCGTGCCCAGGAACCCGCCGCCCCAGACCCAGTGGGCGACCGGCACATAGACGAGCGTCAGCCACAGCCCCATGAACCACATCAGGGCGGAGAACTTCATGCGCTCGGCGAAGGCACCGACCATCAGGGCCGGGGTGATGATCGCGAAGGTCATCTGGAAGGTCATGAAGACCGATTCGGGAATCGTCTGAGTCCCGTAGATCGAGGTCAGGCCGATCCCTTTGAGGAACAGGTTGTCGAGTCCGCCGATCCAACTGTTCAGGGCGCCGCCGTTGCCGAACGCCAGGCTGTAGCCATAGATGGTCCACAGCACCGTTACCAGGGCGGTGATGGCGAAGCACTGCATGAGGATCGAGAGCACGTTCTTGGCGCGCACCAGGCCGCCGTAGAAGAGCGCCAGGCCGGGGATGGTCATGAACAGCACGAGCGCCGTGGCAGTCAGCATCCAGGCGGTATCGCCGGCGTTGATGGTGGGTACCGGGGCCTCTTGCGCACCCGCGATCAGGGGCGTCAGGGCCAGGGCGCCGGCGAGGACCCGCACCAGGGTCCGTTGCGTCGATGGTTTCATAGTCGCTTGCTCTCCTTCGGGGTCAGTCGCGCGTCACAGGGCTTCCGAACCGGTCTCGCCGGTGCGGATACGAACGACCTGTTCCAGGTTGAAGACGAAGATCTTGCCGTCGCCGATCTTACCGGTACGGGCGGCGTTGGTGATGGCCTCGATCACCTTGTCGACCAACTGGTCGTCCACCGCGATCTCCAGCTTGATCTTGGGCAGGAAATCGACCACGTATTCGGCCCCGCGATAGAGCTCGGTGTGGCCCTTCTGGCGGCCGAAGCCCTTGACCTCGGTGACCGTGATGCCGGAGACGCCGATGTCGCCCAGGGCCTCGCGCACGTCGTCGAGTTTAAAGGGCTTGATGATGGCGGAAATCAGTTTCATGACGCGATACTCCGATGATTGTAGACATGCCCTCAGAAGGACTTGGAGAGCGTGAAGACCCCGGTACTGCCGCACTGGAAGGGCGCTGCGCACAGGTCGGTGTCGGTGCGGTCGACCCAGGCGAGGGCAAGCACAACGCCGCTGTAGACCTCGCGCGAGAGGCTCACGCTGTAGTCGTCGTAGCTGTAGCCGCCGCCATTGTTTACGCTATGGTTGTAGCGCGTCCAGCCGTAGTGCGCGGTGAGGCTGAAGGCATAGGGCAGGGGGACGGCGACCTGAAGGTCGTAGTACCAGGCGCCCCCGAGACCATAGAAATCTTCGCTGTAGTTGGCCGTGAACTTGGGCGTGAAGTAGCCCATGACGTCATAGCCGAGGCCCAGGTGGTATTCGTTGGTATTGTTGGCGTCGGTCTTCGTCATCGGATACTGGTAGCGCAGGTAACCGAGGTCGACGCTGAGTTTGCCGAAGGTCGGTGCCCAGCCGGCCTTCAGGTCCAGTTCCATGCTGGCCCCGTCGAAGCCCGGGGCCTTCAACGACTGATACAAGGCATCCGCGGTATCGGGTCCGACGATGACCTGCTGATTGCCTTGGTCGACATAGTAGTAGCCGCTGCCGGACGAACTGTCCACATTCGAGCCCCAGGCGCCCACGTAAAGGCTCCAGGGGACATAGGTGTAGTCGAAACCGCCCTGCACCGCCGGGCCATTATTGGTCTGACTGATGCCGCGAAACATATAGTTGCTGGTCAGCGCGACGTTGGCCTTCAGGGAATGGGGCGATTCGTCCGCGGCCAGGGCCTGCCGGGTGACGCCGGGCCCGGCGCCGAGCAGTGCGGCGACGGCACAGGCCGTGCGGACTCGGGGTGCGTTCATCTATTGGTGCCTCATAGGGTCGTACGGGGTTGGGAGCGGGAGCCGATGTTCGCGAAACCACGCGGCCTGGGGATCGGGATCCGGCGGTGCCGAGGCGGGCGCAGCGAGTCAGGCTGGTCAAGGTTACACGCAGTTCATGCAGGTAACATGCCAGAGACGCCTGTGCCCAATTTACAACGGCAAGGGGCGGCCTGTGACGCAATCCCAACAGGTTGCCGCACCAAGTGCGGTCGCTTTACCTGCCCTGCGGACCCGAGCCCGCACCACATTGGTGCATACTTTTGGCGAAAGACGGTTCCGGCAGGACTCCCTATAATGATCGCCACACCCCCAGTCCCCGCGGACGCGAGTCGCGCGGGCTCCACACCCCGAGGTATCCCCATCATGTTCGATCCGAAGCAACTCGACGACTTCGCCCAGCGCCTGGCCAGCGCCCTGCCCGAGGGGCTCAAGACCCTGCAGGAGGACCTGGGGCGGAATCTGCGCGGCTCCCTGGAGGCCGGGTTGTCCCGCCTGGACCTGGTGAACCGGGAAGAGTTCGACGTCCAGACGGCCGTGCTCGGGCGCACCCGCGAGAAGCTCGCCCGCCTGGAGGCCCAGGTAGCGGAGCTGGAGCGGGTGCTGGCCCTCGCCGGGACGCGGGCGGACTAGAGGACCCCTAGGTAACGAGTAAAGAACAAGGTAAACACAACACCATCGTTGTCGTAATCGGAGAAACGATGGAATTCGGCGTGCGAGCGAGTCCGGAGCGCTACGATAACCTCGATTACGACAACGACAACGACAACGAAGCGACAAGCACTCTCTAATCGACTTATTTAACTTATTGATCAACCGTTCCTTAACCCGCACCGCACCCGCCCGCGAGCACCGCTCTCATGCCCAATAAAGATTCGGACATCTCACTGAAATACCTGAACCTGTTGTCGGAAAAACACCCCTCGATACAGGCGGCGTCTACGGCCATCATCAACCTGACGGCCCTGCTGCAACTGCCCAAGGGAACCGAGCATTTTCTCTCCGACGTCCATGGCGAGCACGAGGCCTTCGAGCACGTCGTGCGCAATGGCGCCGGGTCGATCTGGCGTAAAATCGAGGAAATGTTCGGCGACGCGCTGACCAAGCCTGAACGGCGCAACCTGGCCACGCTGATCTACTATCCCGAGCTGAAAGTGCCCCTGATGCTGCGCAGCGTCGCCGACAAGGACGAATGGAGCCGGCTGACGCTGATCCGCCTGGTCAGGTTCTGTCGCAGCCTCACCGCCAAGTACCGGCGCGAAACGGTGCGCGGCTTTCTCCACAGTCACGTCGCCGATACCATCGAAGAACTGCTGTACGACCAGCAGGGGGTCGAGTCCAAGACTGCCTACTACCAAAGCCAGATCGACACCATCGTCGCGACCGGCAGCACCCTGACCTTCATCACCACCCTGGCCGAACTCATTCAGCGGCTGGCGGTGGCCAGACTCCATATCATCGGCGACATTTACGATCGCGGCCCGGGTGCCCACATCATTCTGGACTCGCTGATGCAATACCATCAGGTCGACATCCAGTGGGGCAATCACGACATCCTGTGGATGGGCGCGGCGGCGGGCAGCGAGGCGTGCATCGCCAACGTCATCCGCTTCAGCCTGCGCTACGGCAACATGGAAACACTGGAGAACGGTTACGGCATCAGCATGTTGCCCTTGGCGTCCTTCGCGCTTGAGACCTACCAGGACGACCCCTGTGAGTTATTCATCCCCAAGCTGCCCAAGGACCACAACTTCACCAGCCAGGAGATCCGCCTGCTGGCGCAGATGCAGAAGGCCATCACCATCATCCAGTTCAAGCTGGAGAGCCAGGTCATCAAGCGCCGCCCGCATTATCTGATGAATGACCGCCTGCTGCTCGACCAGATCGACTATGCGCGCGGCGTCATCACCCTGGGCGGGGTGGAGCATCCGCTGCGCGATACCCTGTTCCCGACGATCGACCCCGCCGCCCCGGATGCCCTGACGCCGCAAGAGCAGTCGGTGATGGACAAACTACTGCAGTCCTTCCTCAACAGCCGCAAGCTGCAACAGCATACCCGCTTTCTCTTTGCCAACGGCAGCCTGTACCTGGTCCATGACGGCAATCTGCTCTATCACGGCTGCGTCGCCATGAACGAGGACGGCGAGTTCCGCGCCTTCAACGTCGATGGCGAGTCGTTCCGCGGCCGGACCTTTCTCGACCGGGTCGACCGGTTGGCCCGGCAAGGCTATTTCGACATCGACAACCCAGCGCAGAAGCAGTACGGCATGGATGTCATGTGGTTCCTGTGGTGCGCCCCCCAATCACCGCTCTTCGGCAAGGAGAAGATGGCCACCTTCGAGCGCGCCTTCATCGCCGACAAGGCGACGCATGTGGAGCAGCGCAACCCTTATTACTCGCTGCGCGACACGCCGCAGAGCGCCCGCAAGATCCTGGCCGAATTCGGCCTGGATCCGGACCGCGGCTGCATCATCAACGGCCATGTGCCGGTCAAGGTCGGCAAGGGCGAGAGTCCGATCAAGGCCAACGGCCGGCTGATCGTCATCGACGGCGGCTTCTCGCGCGCCTATCAGAAGGAGACCGGCATCGCCGGCTACACGCTGATTTCCAATTCGCGCTACCTCCTGCTCGCCGCCCACCAGCCCTTTGAGTCGACGCACAAGGCGGTGTCGGAGGAACTCGATATCGACACCGCGACCGAGGTCATCCATACCTATCCGCGCCGGATGCTGATCGGCGACACCGATCGCGGGCGCGAAATCCAGGGGCAGATCGACGAACTGCACGCCCTCTTGCATGCCTACCGCGAGGGTCTGATCAAGGAGCACCGGCTCGACTGATACCCCGATCGGCTTGATCCCGCGGTTGTCGTGAGCACCGGAGGAACCTGACTAACCAGCCCAGCGCAACACCCTGGGACCGGGCTGCGCTCCGCCAGGGATCAGGACGCCTTTGACCCGGCGACCTGGCGGCAGCGGCCCGTCAGTTCCGTGCACCACACCGCCTCCGAGGCGGTCCTGATGGGCGGGGGTGTCATTTTCTCCAAATACCTGCGACGTTTCCGAAATAGCTGCGACCGCCTTGATCATTGTTCTGGCCAGCGGTCATCTTCTGCTGGGATGAAAGTCCCGCTTTTTCTTGACGGGTCGACAGCAAGCTTTCCTGGCTGGGAGGACATGTGACTGATTCCAATACATCCCCAATTGATCCGGCGCTGCTCTTGATGGAGAAGATGGTGTCTGTCCGGGGGACCGGAGACACTGTTATCGACAAACTCAGCGTCGATGATCGGGTGCTCGCGCGGGTAACGGACGGCATATACAGGCGCCCTTCGGCTGCGTTTCGCGAACTCGTCTTCAACGCATACGACGCCGACGCAACCCGCGTAGTCATAAATACCGACGCTCCCCGTTTTGATCGTGTCTCCATCCTAGATAATGGCGCCGGGATGACCGAACACGCTGTCGCGAACTTGATCAAACATATCGGCGGCAGTTCAAAACGAACCTACGCGGGTATCGATCTTGGCACAGTTAGCCCAGACAATCCTGACAACAGCCCCGCCGGCCGTCCATTGATCGGAAAGATCGGAATAGGACTTTTCGCCGTTGTGCATTTGACGACATACTTTCGGATTATTACTAAACGGAAAGGGGATGGCTTTCGCTTAGTCATAGATGTCAGAATGCAGACCCACTCGGAGGAGCGCCTCCGCACGCAGCCCAAAGGGACTGGCGGGAAAGAGCGCTTCGATACGGGTGACGTGGAACTGAGGTATGTACCGGCATCTGATATTGACACCCAGGGAACCGAAGTAATTCTTATGGAGTTACGGCGTGCCACGAAGGACATACTGCGCGATGCGGATCGGTGGAAGTTGATCATCGATGCGGAATCCGACAACACGGTGCTACGTCGCCCCGAGAGGCCGTTGTATCATATGGGGTATTGTGGCGACGGCGATGCGGGCCAATATATCGTCGAGCCCCAAGTACCCTGGCAGGAAGGAGCCGACCCGAGTGAGCGTTTCGCCCAACTTTGCGCGCGAGTCATCGATTCAAAGGACACCTCATCTCAAAGCCCAGATTTGAAGGAAATCTTCGACCAGTATCTCGAAATGATCTGGCGACTTAGCTTGGCCGCGCCACTCAAATACCTTGATGAAAATCCATTTGAGTTAGGAAGCGATAGCGAACTCGATTTTTTCAAGTTGTCGAATAAGAAGCCGGGAGGTGTAACGTGGGTAAGTTTACCAGCAGGGAGGACGCTTGCGGACGAATTCGGATTGCAAAGCATGCGACAAGATCCTTGCGGTGATTTTTCTGTCGTTATAGATTGCGTAGAACTCCGAAGACCCGTACGTCTTCAAAGCGAACTGCTTGGTGATAAGAGGCGCGTAAGGGCTAAAAAACCAATGCTTTTCATCGGTCAGTGCGCGTCGCCGCTTGGCACGGTTTCGAGTGACCGTGGTGGTGGCCCATTAGAGTTTGAAGCGTACTTTTACTGGAACAATCTTATCGTTCCGAAACAGAATCGTGGCGTTCTGATTCGGGTCCACGGGGCAAGTGGAGTCCTTTACGATGAAACCTTTATGGACTATAAGGTATCGGAGTTGAACCGGCTAAGACAGTTGACCGCCGAAGTCTTCATATTGAGCGGAATGGACCCAGCACTGAACATTGACCGCGAGTCATTTAATATCAGCCATCCGCACTATCAATATTTGACAATATGGGTTCATCGCGCCGTACTCCAAATCACTAATTACCTAAAGGATATAGGAAAGCGGGGTCTTGACAGAGAGAAAGCAGAACGGAAAAAACAGGCTGAGAACGACCTTGATCGGCACGTAAACACTGTCTGGGAGATAAGAGGCGATACCATGGAAGGAAGTCCCACGGTATTGCTAATCGCCAAAGGAGAGCGCCAGCAGGAAATTCAGCTAAGGTCAGATGGAAACATGGTGTTTCAACTTGATCGTGACAAATTAAAAGCAGTCAAAGCCACGGATGCAAATACAGGAATTCCGTCGCCTGGAGAGCAAGCGAAGGCAATAATGTCAGTATTGGCGGCATACCGCTTGTTAAACGACATACCTTATGCGACTCAACAGGCGATTTTTAATGATATTGCTGAAATCTTGTTGATAGGACGACGCGGATGAGCGAACAGGATTTACCACAGGACAACGGTGATGGCGATGATATCCCGATCGACGATATTTTGCCCCCTGAGCGAAAACGGCTCGAGCCTGCGAAGAAGGCCTACCAGCCGTGGCATAAGCCTCGCAAACAGCATGTTAGGCGCGCATGGGCTGGCAATGTATTCAGGCTTATGGGGAGCATTCATGTACCAAGGGGAAGCAAGCCGCTTTTCCGCTACCTAACTCTCCCGGGCGCAGATATGCTCGACGTGATGTCGCTCAAAGATTCGTGCGAGAAGCGTGGGTTCCAGCTTCATTATCTTGGTTTCAACGCGTCCAAGGCTGAGTCGCAAGAGGAGCAAAGCCTCACGCTGGCCCATCACCAAATGAAGAACCAGTGTTGGGTTGATGAACATTCCCACATTGCTAAGGAGCGGTTGGAAAATATCACCTCGCGTGGCGATTCAATTGCGTACAAAACCGCCCGCGCCCACGGGCCGTACCATGCTATAAACATTGATCTTTGCGGAAACATTGCGTCTCATGCAACAGACGGTGGGCCAGGCACATGCTTAGATGCGTTAGTAAAAATTATACAAATTCAGACTGAGTTGGCGCAGAGTAATTGGCTGCTTTTTGTTGCCACAAGGGTGCAGAAAAAGCAAATCGCGGAAAAATACTTGGAAGCCTTCGTGAACACTATTCGTCAAAATGCAGAGCATAGCGCCGCATTCGCCGAGGGACTGGATAATTTGTTTGCTGGCCACGAAACCGGAACGGAGTCCGCACTATCAGCACCGATGCAGTTGCCCGATCGCGCTTTCAAGGATTTGTTTTGCTTGGGGTTATCCAAATGGCTACTGCATTGCCTCCAGACCGCAAGACCACCTCAGGGACTGCGCATGTTGCGCAGTTACTATTTTTCCGTTTGCGAAGGCGAGCCAGATATGCTCTCGCTCGTTTTTCGAATTGAAAGAAGTGAGTCGCGCGCAGTTGATCCGACACAGATAGTAGATTGCGCACTGCCGCCGCCGAAAGACATCAATGTAGAGCAATTGTCCCTGGGAATATTAAAAAAGACCACGGACTTAGTGGATCTTGACTCGATGCTTAAGGGGGACGTGGAGCTGCGCGATAGCCTTATCAAAGAGACAGCGAGACTCCTGAAACTAGCGAATTACGACGTGACAGATTATCCAGGTTGGGCGTATGATCCGTCCTCAAGTCAGGGAGACGCTGATTAATTCGGAAACCGCCGGAGCGGACTTAACGAAAGCAGGGTGTTGCCCGGCTGCTTCGGGCCGAATTCGGGATTAATCAGCGATTCTTTACGGGCTTGCTTGTACAGTATCAGAATTCAGTTTGAGCTGTTCTGCGATGGATAGAGCGACTGCTTCCGCGAGTGGAGGCGGGACCGCATCGCTTACTTGGCGAATCTGCGATGATAGATTTCCCGTCAGTTCATAGGTAGCAGGGAACCCTTGTAGCAGCATGGCTTCATAGACACTTAGCCGCCGTTGGCAATTTGGATGAACATGAACTTCACGGTTTCCGTATGCGACAGTAATACTTGGCGCATCCCACGCCAGTGTTTTGAAGCTCCTGAGACAGGTATTACCTTCTTTTAGTGTTCCGTCAGTAAATTTTTTGGATTTTGGTGCCATGCACCAATGATTCGGATGGGGCTGTATTGTCTCCGGCGATGCCCCACGGTGGAAATACGTCGGCTCCGGTAAATCAACAAACGTATCTCTGACTGTCCGAATCTTTGACTCTTGCCGCAGATGGGTCGGAGCTGTCCATTTTTTTCCAGGATAGGCAGCGGCGTTAAACCCCACGACAATTAGGCGTTTACGCCTTTGTGGCACACCAAAATCCATGGCGTTAAGGATCGCTGACGAGACATTGAAACCGGCCTCGGTAAGCGCAGTCAACAAGCTCCGAAAACGTTCATCATGAGGGGGAAGCCCTAGCCCAGGAACATTTTCAAACATGAAAAAATCTATCCGGTGCCTCGCGTTCAGTTCCGCAAGAAGGGCAGCATAGCGCAATGGTAGGATATGCCGCGGGTCCTCGGCTCTTGGGCTGCGGTTGGCCTGGGAGAAACTTTGGCAAGGCGGCCCGCCGATTACACCCGTCGGCGTCAGTTCGCGACCAGCGAAGACATCAAGGTCTTTCGCTGAAACGTCAGTTAAATCAAGTATATATCCCGCAGGGCTATCGGCGCCTAGCCGATTGTGGTTGTACGTCCGGATGCTGTCAGCATGTTTATCAAAGGCAAACGAGGTTCTAAATCCCGCACGCTCAAAGCCGAGGTCTAAGCCGCCGGGGCCACAGAAAAGGCTTAGCAACATGTTCCCCTCCACAAGCGGGCCGTGACCGTTAGCCGCATCGCGTTCTCCGCAAATATGTAAGTACATGATTATCCGAGGCTGCACCAACTGGCGACCTCATGAAAAATCAAGGTGTTACAGGCTTGCGTGCGTTTCGATGCGTTAGCCGCAGTAAGTGCCACATCGTACCAGCATTCTACGCGGAAGGCGCGCTGCCGTCAGTTCCCTAGTTGCGCACGATGCGGCTGGTTGTGTATGGTCGATGCGGCAAGACGGCTGCGTTCTTTGACTGGTCGGCGTTCCTTTTCTTTCTTTATGGTTTGTGGGGCGGTAGCATTACATAAGGTCGATCTCATATTCCGGTGATAGCCCATCAATTTGCTCCAAAAGTTTCACTTGTGAAAATCTCGACGCTTTGGGACGGAAGCGCAGCAGTAAGTAGAAGGAGGCCTGCTGGGCGTCGGGTTGTGTCCAGTACCGTCCCGGTCAAGGGATGACCGGTTCACCCTTTCAGGGCTAGGCTGGGTTAACCTTATACGCAGGGCGTCGCCCTAGCGGGTATGTGCGACCCCGTTGGGTGGAAATGCACGACGACGCGGAACTGGGTATCACGCTCGCGTGGACCTTTGTTTGCGGGCAGGCGCCGGCCTGGGTGGTGCGCGCCCTGGTCTGAAGACAGTACCGGTGCGACTCCCTATACTAGCGTCAGGCGTCGGCCATCAGCGACGCCAGTCACGCCCCCATCCGAGGTATGCCGCTCATGCTCGATCCGAAGCCGTTCGACGACATCGCCCAGCGCGTGGCCGAGGGGCTGCAGACGGGGCTCAAGACCGTGCAAGAGGACCGACGGCGCAATCGGGGAAGGTCCCTGGCGGCCGGGGTGTCCCGGCTGGACTTGGTGAACAGGGAGGAGTTCGGCGTCCAGACCGGCATGTTCCTGCGCACCGGGGACAGGGTCTCCCGGCTGGAGGCCCAGGTGATGGAACTGGAACGCTTCGTGACTCCGGCCCGGACAGGGACGGATTGAGGCGGCGTCCCCCAGGGGCGGGCGTCTGGACACAGATCGAAGATGTCACTCTGCGTCCTGCATAGCCGTGCCCGGGAAGGGGTCAACGCCCCCCTGGTGACCGTCGAGGTCCATCTGGGCGGCGGACTGCCGGCCCTCTCCATCGTCGGGCTGCCGGAACTGGCGGTCAGGGAGAGCAAGGACCGGGTGCGGGGCGCCTTGCTCAACGGGCGCTTCCAGTTTCCGCTCGGGCGCATCACCATCAACCTGGCCCCGGCGGACCTGCCCAAGGAGGGCGGGCGCTTCGATCTGGCCATCGCCCTCGGTATCCTGGGCGCCTCCGGCCAAGTCCGGTCGGGGCAACTGAACGCCTACGAATTCCTGGGCGAACTGGCCCTGTCCGGCGACCTGCGCCCCGTCAGCGGGGTCTTGCCCGCGGCCCTGGCGACTCACCGCGCCGGGCGCGAACTGATCCTGCCGGCGGAGAATGCCGCGGAGGCGGGCCTGGTGGGGGGCCTGCGGCTGCGTCCGGCGCGTCACCTGATGGACCTGTGCGGACACCTCAACGGCACCAACCCCTTGCCGGTCTATGTCCCGGATACGGCCGCGGTGCCTGACCCGGACTACCCGGATCTCGCGGAGGTGCGGGGTCAGGAGCACGCCAAGCGCGCCCTGGAAGTCGCCGCGGCGGGTGGGCACAGCCTGCTCCTGATCGGCCCGCCGGGGACCGGCAAGTCGATGCTCGCCAATCGGTTGCCCGGGCTCTTGCCGCCGCTGAGCGAGGCCGAGGCCTTGGAGACCGCGGCGCTGCGCTCCATCAGCGACCGCGATGCCTTCGACCCGACGACCTGGCGGCAGCGGCCCTTCCGCTCCCCGCACCACACCGCCTCCGGCGTGGCCCTGGTCGGCGGGGGGAGCAACCCGCGCCCGGGGGAGATCTCGCTCGCCCACCTGGGGGTGCTGTTCCTGGACGAGTTGCCGGAGTTCGACCGGCGGGTGCTGGAGGTGCTGCGCGAGCCCCTGGAGTCCGGGCACATCCATATCTCCCGGGCGGCGCGCCAGGCGGAGTTTCCGGCGCGCTTCCAACTGGTGGCGGCCATGAACCCCTGCCCCTGCGGCTATCTGGGCGACGAGAGCGGGCGTTGCCACTGCACGGCGGAGCAGGTCGCGCGCTATCGCGGGCGCATCTCCGGCCCCCTGCTGGACCGCATCGACATGCATGTGGAGGTACCGCGGCTGGATCTGGCCCGGCTGGCCGGTCCGACCCCGGGCGGCGTCTCGGGCGGTGAGGGGGGCAGTGCCGCGACGCGGGCGCGTGTCGGGGCGGCACGGGCACGGGCGCAGGCGCGGGCGGGGCGGCCCAACTGCGCCCTGCGCCCGCGCGAGATCGAGCGCGACTGCGCGCTCGACGAGCAGGGCCAGCGGTTGTTGCAGCAGGCCCTGACCCGGCTCGCCCTGTCGGCACGCGCCTATCACCGGATACTCAAGGTCGCGCGCACCATCGCCGACCTGGCGGGGGTGGAGGCCATCACCGCGGCCCATCTGGGCGAGGCGGTGGGCTATCGGCGGCTGGACCGGGGGACGGCGTGAACCCTGCACCCAGGAACGGTTCACTAATTGAGGTCAAACAAGTCCATGAGAGGATACTTGTAGCGTCGTTGTCGTTGTCGTTGTCGTTGTCGTAATCGAGGTTATGCTGGCGCCCCGGATTCTCTCGCACCTCAAACTGCATCGCTTCTCCGATTACGATTACGACAACGACTACGACAACGACAACGACAACGACAACGATAATGAACCGTTCCTATTCAAGTCCATTTATTACCAGCAGGCCCGGTTTTC
>NZ_CAIKKU010000645.1 GCF_903828115.1 uncultured Thiodictyon sp.
CGGCTAAGGGCTGGCTGACGGAAGGTCACCGTCAGGTGGGGAAGACGATGATGTTTCAACAGCCTGAACGGCTAAGGGCTGGCTGACTATGCTCATCACCTCAACAATGGACGTTCTCCTATCTGTTTCAACAGCCTGAACGGCTAAGGGCTGGCTGACGCGATCGGAAAGAACGACATGCGCATCAAAAAATGTTTCTACAGCCTGAACGGCTAAGGGCTGGCTGACTTGGCCGCGTCCGCGGCGGCCGTTGCCCTGTTCGGTTTCAACAGCCTGAACGGCTAAGGGCTGGCTGACCGACCATTCAGACGCCTGTCGTTGGCAAGAAATGGTTTCAACAGCCTGAACGGCTAAGGGCTGGCTGACTCCTGCAGAGGTTACGTTGTACCTCTCAATAGGGTTTCAACAGCCTGAACGGCTAAGGGCTGGCTGACCCTCTACCCGCCCCCGCCCAGGGAGCTTCCCAAAAGTTTCAACAGCCTGAACGGCTAAGGGCTGGCTGACCCATGGATGGATCCCGGAAGAACACGAGTCGTCGTCGTTTCAACAGCCTGAACGGCTAAGGGCTGGCTGACGGAGGGGGCATGGGAGATACGACTGCAGCATAGAGTTTCAACAGCCTGAACGGCTAAGGGCTGGCTGACGAAATGGGAAACATATCCCAAGATACAGCAGAAGAAGTTTCAACAGCCTGAACGGCTAAGGGCTGGCTGACAATTTCGAGGTATTTGTGCTTGGTGGGGTCGGATCTGTTTCAACAGCCTGAACGGCTAAGGGCTGGCTGACGCCTATGTTCGGTGGGATGTGGAACAGTTGACGTGTTTCAACAGCCTGAACGGCTAAGGGCTGGCTGACAATGCGCCGACTTCAATCGAGCCGACGATGTCGGTTTCAACAGCCTGAACGGCTAAGGGCTGGCTGACGTTAACGCAGGATTGTTTGGGTGGTATGTGTGTGTTTCAACAGCCTGAACGGCTAAGGGCTGGCTGACGGTATCACGGTGACAGGAATAGGGGTTGCATTTCTGTTTCAACAGCCTGAACGGCTAAGGGCTGGCTGACCCGATTTTGACCGCCAATGCCAAGGTTGCCGTCGTTTCAACAGCCTGAACGGCTAAGGGCTGGCTGACAGCCCCACTGAAATCGCTCACCAGCCCAATCAGTTACGGACGCTTTCGGCGACTTGCGGATTCCGGTCCTCGGTGCGCTCCGGCCAGCCCGCCGAAGCCGCGCAACCAAAGCGTAACCCACTGAATCTCAAGAACCGGCGACTCAGGGCTCGCACGGTTTCCGGGAATCGCCCGTAACGGTGCGATTCTATTGCTTTTGATTGTTAAAGAGCAAGCCCCGCGGGGGGCCGGGTCCGTGAGTCGCCGCCGGCCGCCGTTCAGAGGATGACGACGGCCGGGACCGCGGCCACGGCGCCGCCGTCCAGGGTGGCGGACGACTGGCGGCAGGCGGCGCAGATCCGATAGAAGCGGATATCGTCGTCCTCGCCGACCAGGGCCCGCAGGTCCTCGCGCAGCATATCGAGGTCGCGGCGGTCGCGCACGATGATTTCAAAGACGGAGCGCTGGACGCGCTCGCCATAGCGCAGCAACAGGTCGCCGACGCGGCGGCGCAGGCGGTCGTCGCTGATGTCGAAGGAGGCGACATAGACCTCCATCAGCGCGCGACCCAGGCAGTAAAGGGCGTCCCGCCGCGCATGGCCTCGATCAGGCGCCGATTCTGGCCGTGGATCTGCTGCAGGATGGACCGGGATTCACCCTCGGCCAGGGACTCCGCCGGCGCCTCCAGGCGCTCCCAGATCAGGGCCAGATAGCGGCGCAGGGCCGCGGGGGAGAGTCGGCAGCCCAGGGTGGGGTCCAGGTGAAACTCCTCCGGTTTGAGGCCCTGGCGGGTGACGGCGCGCAGGGCGGCGCGCTCGATGACGTGGCGGAACGGCTCCATCAGGTCGGAGGCCAGCGCGGCATGGCGCCCGTGGGGCTGGTGATAGAAGCCGATCCAGGGATAGAGCCCGGCGACCCGCAGCAGGGTGTCGACATGGGCATAGAGCAGCGTATAGCCCAAGGAGAGGAGCGCATTGAAGGGGTCGCGCGGCGGGCGGCGGTTGCGCCCGTCGAAGCCGTAGGCGGCCGGAATGGTCGCGGCCAGGGCCTGGAAGTAGGCGCGGGCGGCGGCGCCCTCGATACCGTTCAAGGTACTCGGGTCCGGGGCCTGGGCCGCGTCCAGGGCGGCCTGGTGCAGCGCCTGGCGGGCGGTCTCGAAACCGCTCGGTTGGCGCTGGCGCAGCAGTTCGCGTTGGTGGCGGATGCGCGCGACGATGACCGCACGGGCGGCGGCCAGGGCCCACTGAGGGTCGGCACAGCGCGCCTGTTGGGTGAGCCAGAAGCCAGCCCCCTCGGCACCGGGCCGCCCGCTCCAGGCACTGCCCTGGTAGGTGCCGCCGCCGCTGGCAAAATGGATGGGGACCTGGTGGGCGAAGGCGGCGCGCAGGGCCGGGGTGGTGACGTGGTGTTGGCCGAAGCAGACGACGGCCTGGAGCTGCCGCCAGGGACTTTCGGTGACGGTCTGATCATCGCGGGTGGCGACCAGGCGGCCCTGGCGGGTGGCGATCAGTACGGGGGCACCGGTGATGAGCAGGAGTTGACCCGCGTCCGTCAGTTGGCCGAGTCCGGCGGGGGCGGCGGGGTCGCGCACCGGCGTGGCGGGCCCGCCCGACACCTGCGGCGCGGCGGGAGGCGCCGGCGGCGGCTCCGGCCCCGTGGGGCCGAGCGGGACCGGCGGGCTGCGGGTGAGACGGGCGAGCCAACTGCCAGCGGCCGGGGGCTTGGGCGCGCCGCTGGGGGTGCTCGCGTGCCCCTGACCGGCGGTGTCGATAACCAGGTCGTTGAGGAAGAGGAAGCCCAGGTAGCGGAACCCCTGGTCGAAGCCGACGCTGCGGCTCTTATCCTCGTTGAGCGTGAGCCCAAGCTCGGCCAGCGAGCGGCGCACCGCCGCCCCGGCGGCCTCGGCGCGCTCGCGGTCCTTGCACAAGACCACGAAGTCGTCGGCATAGCGCACCAGCCGAAAGCCGGCGTGCTCCAGGTCGCTGTCCATATCGTCGAGCATGAGGTTGGCGAGCATCGGGCTCAACGGCGCCCCCTGGGGCAGGCCGCGGCTGCGCTCGATGCGCATCCCCTGATAGTCGACGGGGGCGGCCATCCAGGCGAGCAGCAGGTCCACGGCCGGGTCGTCGCGGTAGAGGGCGCGCAGGCGCTCGCCCAAGCGCTGCCAGTCCAGGTTGTCGAAAAAGCCTTGAATGTCGGCCTCGTAGACCCACCGGTAGCCGTCGCGCCAGGCGCGTTGGATGGCGCTGCCGGCGGTGTGGCGCGAATGCCCGGGGCGGTAGGCGTGGCTGGCGGCGGAGAAGACGGACTCCAGCGCGGGGGCGATGCGCTGGACCAGGGCGCGCTGCACCACGCGGTCCCAGAAGGGCGGGATGGCGAGCCCGCGCAGGTCTCCGTCGCGTTCACGAAACACCACCCCGGCCAGGGCCGGGGGCTGGTAGTCGGCCTCCCGCAGGCGGTTGCCCAGGCGCTCCAGGCGGTCGGCCAACTGCTCTTCCTCATCCGGGTCGGGCAGGTCCGGATACTCGGTGTCCCAGGTGGCGTAGGCGTCGTCCGGGGCGCCCTGGGGCTCGCCCGCGCCCGCGTCGGCGTGGCCGCCGGCGTTGGCCTTGCGCACCTGATTGTCGCGGATGACACGGTAGGCGGCGTAGAGGTTGTCGTCGCGGGCGGCGGCGGCCAGGAGCGAGGCGGCGGGCTCCACGCCGGGGGCGGTGCTCCAGCCGTCGGGGGTCTCCAGCCGATAGCGCCCGAGTCCGAGTGCGCGCCGTTCGCCCAGGCCCAGGTATTGCCCCAGGACCAGGAGGCGCAGCCAGTCCGGCGGGATGGCGGTGGCCGGGCCCAGGTCGAGCTCCCCGGTGAGGCCGCCGACCGGGCTCGACTGACCGGCGGCGTCGCGGTACTCGCTGTCGACCCAGAAGAGGTGCCCGGCGGGCGCCGGCAGTACGCTCGGGACCGAGCGCGGCGGGGCGCTACCGCCGCGCTCGCGCAGCAGGCTGGCGGCGGCGTCATAGAGTCGGCGCGGCAGCAGACCGTCGGCCAGGTCCGCGGCGCAGTGGCAGAAGCGGGCCTCGCCCTTGAGTGACTCGGTGGCCGCCGCGCCCTGCCCCGTCGCCTGGCGCTGATCCAGCCGCACCGGGCTCAGCCAGCGCAGCCGGATGGCGGGCGCATGGGTCCAGAGCGCGGTTTCGGCCAGGAGTCGCTCCAGGTCATACAGCGTCAGGTCGGCGACGCTCGCCACGGGGTCCCCGGAAAACAGGTCCTGCAGCGCGCTGAGGCGCAGGTTGTCGCGCAACGGCACCTGGGGCGCGGTGCGCGGAGCGGACCCCGGCAGGCCGCGCAGCCCGGTCAGCAGCCTGGCCAGCGCGGCCTCACTGCCGGGCAGGCCATAGACGGCGAAGCGGTAGCCGTCCCCGGCGCGGTAGTCGGTGCGCCCGCTCTCGGGGGCGTCGCTGGCGAGCAGGGTGTGAAAGGGCTCCGGCGACCCGGCCAGGTGGCGAACCAAGGCATGGACAGCCGCCTGGTGGAAGAAGCTGAAGCGCGCCTCGGCGGTCAGTTCCAGGGTGACCGCCAGGGCGCGGAGGGGCAGCAGGGCGGCGAAGGGGAAGGCGGTGGGGGTTGAATCAGTCACTGTGGCGGCCCGCCGTCTGGGTCAGGTGCTGCATTGTCATTCTCAGAGGTATGGCAGCGTCGGCAGGGGCTGTCCGGGCGTGATTTTCCCCAGCACCTGATGGCCTCCGGGTTGCGCGTTGGCGACAAACCATTTGAAGGTCTCATCCTCGGTCCTGCCAGGATCGGCTGGATTGCTCTGCCGCTGCTGCGCGGTCAGTGGGGTATGCACCGGGGTGCCTGGTTGGAGTTTCGTCGGGTCGCCCAGGGTGGTGAGGATGGCGAGCGCGTTCTCATCGATCAGCCGTGGGTTCCACCAGGGCTGGTGCTCGGGGGCCAGGTCCCTGGACCAGTCGCCGGAACCGGTGCTCGCCACGACGGCGGCGGCCTCGCGCGGATAGCGCGCCGCCCAGGCGGGGGCGCCTACCCCGGGCTGGCCGCGTAGCCAACCGCGGGCATAGCGCGGCTGTTCGAGGGCTTTAAGTCCGTAGCGGTGCTGCCGGTCCACCAGGAACAGTCCGGCAATGTCCACGCAGACGGTCCCGAGTCCGAGCGACTTGCCCAGCCCGAGCTTGTGCCGGTGGGCGTCGCTGGGGCGCAGCGCGGCGACGAGCAGGGTCAGTTCCGCGTCGCTCAGGTTGTCGAAGTCCAGGTGAAACCAGAAGGGGTTGCCTTTCTCCGGCACCAGTGGCCGACAGGAGAGGCGCAAGTGGTCGCGTTGGTCCCCTGCCCGACTCGTGCAGGTCCAGGGCTCGGGGTTGTCGCCGACGAAGCCTGCCGCCGGGTGGTGGAGATAGAACTTGCGGCCGTTGGGGCGGTGCGGCCCGCCGGCGTCGTTGCCCAAGCGGCCCTTGGGGATGTAGGTCTGCGGGTTGGACCCGTCATGGAAATAGAGCGCCGGCGAGGGGGGCTTGGGGCTCGACAGGGTCTTAAGGGTGAGCGGGTGACTGGCGGTCTTGGGTGCCCGGAAGGCGACGGCATCGAAAACGCGCACGCGGGACGCCAGGGCACTGGCACTGGGATCGTCCTTTTCCCTGCCATCCTCCACGACGCCGAACAGCAGTTCAGCGGGGGTCAGCCCCGGGCGTGGTTTTAGGTCCTTGGGGTCCGCACGCAAGGGGGTCAGCACATGGTTGTGGGTCAGGGCATCGAAAAAGTCGTGGGTGGACTTGCCCAGCCGACGGCGCCAGATAGCGCAGATGGCGATCTCCTTGATCGCCCCCTGTTCGTCCACGTCGAAATAGACCAGGTCCCCGTCCCGGCACCGCCAATGGTCGATGCCGCTCAGGGCGAAGGGGTGGCGGTTGTCGGTCTCGTCGGCACGCTCCTTGGCGAGTGCGTGAAAGGTCTCCACGACCTGTTGGGGCACGGGTAGGTGGGGCTCGGGTTTGCCGTCCGGATGCGGGATTAGGATCTCGTGTTTCTTGGTAGGTGGCATCTCGTCGGCCCGGCCATCAATGCCCAGGACGCGCAGGTAGCCGCGCACATAAAGGTTTTTCTGAGGCTCCGACAACTGGCCCCACTGCGCCAGCGTACAGACGTGCTCCAACTGGCGTCCGAGCAGATAGTTTCCGTCTTTCGCCTTGAGGGCTGGCCGCGCGGGATCGAAGGGGTGCTTGAGATCGGCGTCAATTGGCTCGAGCACGGACCTTTGGAAGGTCATGCCTGAGGTCAGCTTTGCATAGTAGTAGCAGGGGTGCGCCGGATCGAAGCTCGTCGGATGCTCGGTCGCGAGGAAGGTTTCGACACGGAGCCTTGGCTGGGTGCCGCCGCCCGCGACTGGGACTGGCTCATAGCCATCCACATAGGCGGTCAGCACTTGACCCCAAGTGAAGTCCTTGAAGACCGGGCGCCAGCGCGGGGGGAGCGCGAATCGGTCGCCCACTCGATGCAGTGTCGGCAGACCCACGGGGACGAGATCGAACCGGGGGCCAGCAGCCCCGGCCGGTTTGCGCTCGACCAGGCGGCCAAGTGCTGAGAGGGTGTCCTCGCCCATGTTGACGCGCACTGAATAGGCGCGGTCCTCCAGGACCCGCAGGCTGGACTGGCTGATGGCCTCGGCCACGGCACTAACCATGCCGCGCAGTGAGCTGCCGGGGAAGCCGGGCCAGGTGTGGTCCTTGCCCTGGGGGTCGCGCCAGGTGGTCCGATAGGGCTCGACCTGCTTCGCCCCGTTGGGATTACCGTCCGCGGGAGCGGTTTGGGCACCGCCGACAAGGGTGGGACGCTCCAGATCGAGCCGACAGACGAGGCGCCCGGAGTGGGTGCCGGGCACCCAGCGGTCATGGCGGGCGGGGTGGGCCGAGCGGCCTTCCTTGATGTCGGCATAGTCCTCGGTTTCGACGGCCCTGTCCTGTCCGTCACGGTGGACGCGCCCGGTGGCGGGGACGAAGTGGTAGGGGTTGTGGAATTCGCGCATGGCATGGTCCTCGTCGGTTCAACGCGGGGCAGCGGCAGTCCGGGGA
The DNA here is from genome assembly GCF_903828115.1 of uncultured Thiodictyon sp. GTDB lineage: Bacteria > Pseudomonadota > Gammaproteobacteria > Chromatiales > Chromatiaceae > Thiodictyon. Next base: position 7,180 of record NZ_CAIKKU010000645.1, read on the forward strand.
TGAAGGGCGGTGATGGCAGTCGCGATCTCCTGGTGCAGGGCCTCGACCCAGGACTGCGCCGAGGCGAGGCTGAAGCGCCTACCGATCCAGTCGAGCAACCCCTTGCCATGGGGATCGGTCCAGGCGCCGACGGCGGTGCCGGCCTGTTGCAGCTCCACCTCCAAGGCCCCATAGCCGCGCGATTTGCCCCAGCCGGCGGCCAGATCGCCCTCCAATGCGTCGCGGGCGAGCAGGAGCAGGAGCGCCTTCTCCCAGTCCGCCAGGTCCCCAAGCCGGGTATCGAGGCGGATGTCCGCGTCGAGGATGCCGCAGCGGGCGGCCCTTGCCTGATAGAGCTTGTGACGCTCGCCGCCACCGGTGAAGCGGTCAATGGCGACGAAGGTCTGTTCAATGGCGTCGCAGGGTTGGGCGGCGACGGCGTCACCGATCCAGAGCCGGCCGCGCCGACCGGTGGTGCCGAACAGCCGGCCGAGCAGGTCATCCCCGACCTGATCCGCAGCGCAGCCTGGGGACTGGGCGGCAGCAACCGTGACCAGGATGCGGCGGGCGCGCCCGCGCAGCAGTCCACGCAGGGATGACGCGGGGATCCGGGCGTGGCCGTCCGGGGTGCGGCTGAATTCCAGGTCCGGGTCGTGGCGCTCGTCTGCCTCCGCCGCGGGGCCTGGGTCACGACGGTCTTCGGTGACGAGTCCGGGCTCGTTGACGAGGAGTGGACCCAGGGGACGCAGCCGGACACGGATCTGGTGGCCGGGCGCCAGCGGCGGCGGCACCGCCGCGGGAGTGCTCGTGAGGGTTCGGAAGGCTTGGTCGAGCGGGCGGTCGGCGTCGTCCAGCCAGGCAGCGAGTGCGGCGCGATTGAGGTAATCCACCCGGTCCAGGGTCCAGCACAGACGCCCCTGCAGCCGGCTCGCGCCGCGTCCGATGGCAGCGGCGGGACCACCGTCCAGACTTGCGAGCAACCCGAGCAGGGCGGCCAGTGCCCCCTGATCCAGATCGTCCGCCTCCAGCCTCAGGCTGAAGCGTGCACCCTCCGGGACGATTTCATGGCGGAACAGCAGGTGGTCGCCCACGGTGCCGGTGATTGGGTTGATACCGATGCCGTGCTGGATGGCGGTCGTGCGTTCCGGGTCCCAGTAAGGGCGACGGTCGGCGCCGGGCGCGCATGTCGAGGACGCCACCAGGGTGGCATCGAAGATCCGAACCCTGCCGGCCTCTTCCAGACGCCCGAAGAGCCGGTCGGCCATGGCCGGTTGCGTGGCGCAGCGATCACGCAGGTGACCACGCAGCGTGGTAGCCGGGATATAGGGTTTACCGTCGGCGTCCAAACAGACGGCGCGGTACAGTCCCGGCGAGTCGTTTCTACCCTTGCGCTCGGCGAATGCCTGATCGGTGCCATCCCCCACATGCAGCGGGGAGCGACATTCCAACCGGCCCAGGATGCACACGCGGGTGTAGACGAGGTCTTCAGTCAAGCACATACCATGCCTCCTTCGATGGGGTCAGCCCCCAGTGCAGGTCCAGATTGATGGCGACATCCCCGTAGCCGTTCTGGCGGATGTAGGGGTTGGCCCACCAGTCATCCGTGTCCGGGGCGTTCTGGGGCTGGCCCAAGCCATGGTCGCGCCAGTCGGCGAGCACCGCCTCAGCCGCGGCCTGATCCCTGACGGGCTCCAGTACGAAGACGCTGCCGGAGCAGGTCAGGAGTTCCGGGTTGTAGGCCGCCCGCCCCTTCCAGAAACGTTCGCGCAGATAGCCGCCGCCCACCAGTTGCTGTTGCGCGAAGAAGCGCAGAAGCTTCAGGTGCCCGCCGGAGAGGTCGTGCCAGGTTGCCTGATAGCGGTCAAACAATTCGCCCTCCCCACCCGTACCGCGAAGACCATGGGGGCCGGGCAACAGTCGTGCCGCGCTTTGCAGGCAGACACAGGCGAGCCCATCGCGCAACAGGGGGCCGCTCGCGGCGACTGGATCGAAGGGCGGGTGCAGTCGGGCGGCGGCATTGGCCTTCGTCTTGCCGACCCGGCGCAGAGGCTCGCGCACCAGTTCTGTGAGTGCGGCGGCGACAGCAGGCCGGGCGGACTCGGGGATAGCCGAGAGGTCGATCTCGGCCAGCCATAGGTGACCGTCAGGGACCAGTGCTTCGCTGGCAAACAAGGCGCCCTCCTTGGCCGCGCCGCGCCCTTGCCGGATGGCGGTGCGGACCTCGATCCGCCGCGGGGCTGAGTGACCTCCGTACAACTCCGCGCTTTTCCGGGACCCGACGCCGCCGTACTTCCAATCCATGCAGAAGGCAGGGGCGCGGCCGTGGATGAGCCCGGCCGGTCCGGACATCAGGGCCAGGTCGTAGAGTGCAGACTTGCGCGAATCGAGCTGGTCTGGGGCCTCGGCCAGACTTAGCGGAGGGACCAGAGGCCGTTTGAGCGCCGCCCGGTCCGCTGGCGCCTCGATGGGGATGGCCTGGGTGATGCGCAGGGCGCTGAAATGGGCGCATAGGGCGGCGAAACGCGCATCGGCACAGGTCTGCTCCCGGTCGCCCGTGAAGATGCGTGCGGCGATGGCGCCGCGCAGGACGCTGCCGGGGATGCGGTCTTCCGACTCGTAGCGGTTGTTCCCAGTGTGGGGCCGGGCGACGCACACAGGGCGGTCGAAGCACAGGCTCAGGCCCAGGCGCGGTGCGGTCTGCTCCAAGAGCAGCACCGAACCCGGGGCTGGTGCGGCGTGCTCGACCGGGGTTGCGGTGACGGCAACGCATTTGATCCGGCCATAGCCGGCCGTTTTCATGGCACCCAGGGAGGCCGAGTATTCCAGTCCCTTGCGGATGCGCATCGCCAGGGTATCGGCCTGGCTCTGCGTCTCCAGGTCCGCCTCGATATGTCCGACGAAGGTGGATTGGTCCGCGGTCGCAAAGGGGCTGTCGATCACCTGCAACATGCCGGCCGCGACCGCGCCGGTCCTGGGTTCGATCTGGATGCGATGGCGCGCCCGGCGACTTGTTACTGGCGGCTCGGCCAACCAGTCATGGTCGAAGCGTAGATGCGCGCGGACGGGTCGATTGTCGCTGTGCTCCGGTGAGGCCGTGCCGAGCCAATGGTTCGGGTCCCAGGGAAGGGCGTCCGCACCGGGGTCGGGAACGTTGGACCTGAGCGAGTCGAAGAGGGTCCAAGCGTGGCGGAGATTGCCGCGGATCAGGTTGCCGGGCAGGGCCGGTCGGCCGCCGCTGCGGCGGGCGGCGGTGTCGATGCCGATCTCGCGGCTCTCACCCGCTTGGCTGAGCACCGGACCTTCGATGCCGATGCAGACCTCGAAGCGATAAGTCGTCATGGTTGGGCTCCCGGGTCCGCGGCGGCGGGGTCTGCTGCCTCAATGGATGCCCGATCAAATGACGGGGTCAGGTAGTCCCATAGCTCGGCCAGGTGGATCCAGGTCCAGGGGTTGGTAATCGCGCTGCCGCCGATCTTGACCGTCCCCGCGGTACCGAAGAGTCGGGTCAGGGTCGCTTCCAGGTCACTGGCGTCGGGGTCCTGCGTGACCTCCTTCATCCGTGTTAGGGCCGCGCTGTAGGCTATCTCTGCATCCGCGGCGGTCGGCTCACGCGCCTGCTCGCTCCAGTCGGTAGCGACCGCCGCACGCGCAACGGCGTAGGACTGGCCCTTGGGAAAACGTCCGAGCAGGGCTTCGAGCAGAGGTCGGGTTCGGGGCCAGTCGCCGGCGGGCGCCAGATCCTGCCGCAACTTGGCGGCAGCACTATAGCGACCTTCAAAGTAGTCGCCCAAGTCGTCCTCGACGGGGAAGTCTACGGACTCCAGGACCATGTAGTCGAAGCGGTTCTTGAGCTGGCTGTCCAGTCGTTCCTGCTCGTTCTTCCCTCTGGCCTCCGCCTGGAGGCGAGCCTTGATCCGGTCGGCGAGTTGTCGTGCCAGGGTCATGGAACGTTGGATGGGCGTCTTGGCGCGGCAGAAGACCAGTCCGACAGCCTGGGTCAGGGACCGGTCGTCATGCGCCCAGCCCGCGAAAGAGGTGAACAGGTGCTGGAGCACGTCGAACCCGCACCAGGCGGGCACGACCAGCAGCAGCTCGTCGCCACCCCACAGCAGGGTCTCCAAACGCAATCGCCCGACCCCATTTCCGCTGGCGAGGAAGAAGCGCTCGTCGGTCGCCATGAAACGTAAGAGATCGTTGAGATAGACGCGCCGCCGGTCCTTGATCGCCCGGTCGAATTTCTCGAGGGACTTGAAACGTTTGCAAGTCTCCTCCCGGATGCTGGAGAAACGGTTGCCGTCCGCGTAGATGACGGCGACCTTACCATTGAGGTTGCCGGCACGCCGGTCCCGGGCAAGGTCGCCCAGGTCTCGGCTATAGCGGAACGGATAGGCCGGATGGTCCGTGGTCAGACCGGCTTCATCGCGATAGAAGCCCTGCTTGCGCGTGACGCCATGGCTCCACCGCTCCCGGACAGAAGTGCTCACGCGAATCTCGTCTTCGCCCTCGCGGGCGATGGGCCTCCGAGCATCGGCGGGCCGGCGTCCATCCCAACCGCAAGGGCCGACATCAGGGTCCGTATTCAGCGGTGGCGGCACATAGGTTGGGCTGCGCAGCTGCGCGAAACGGATGCGGGCCAGGGCACGCTCACGCACCGCGAGTTCCCCGGCCGCGGGTGAATAGCCCTCGGCGCAGACACCGAAGCTCAGGTTCCGATAGCGTCTGGTTGGGGTGCTCAGGTAGTCGACGATATGGGCCGCGATCTCTTGGGCCTGTAGCTGGTCGGTATCCGGCAGCAGGAATTCGCCGATGGAGGCACCCGTCGAGACGACACGGGCATTTGGGGGCAACAGTGGAATACCATTGTGAGGCTTGCGGGACTCAACATCGGTGATCGCTTCCCGCAGCAGGAAGCTCGCGCCACGCGCGACACTGAGTTGATCTGTATCCTCGATGACAGCGCCGATGTTGAGTCCTTCCACGCGGAGATAGAAGTCAGTGTGCTCCGGAACCCCCTGTTGCGCCGCCTGGGCCGAATTGGGCGCCGCGGATGCGGGCTTGGAGGTAGGAGCGTCGGGGCTGCCCGAAGGGTCTTTATCTCTTGCACGCGACTTCTTTTTCTGCCCCATAACATACTCCTGCAGTGATTGGCGAGAGTTGGCGTCGATCATCGGTCCGGCGGCGGTGGCCTGCCGGGCGGCGGTCGAGCTTGCGTCCGACCTTGAGGGTCAGGGTTTCCTGCACAGCAACCAGGGATCAGCCCGCTTGACCGCCGTCAGGTATTTTGGGAGTGCGCATGGGATTCACTTCCGGTTGCACTGCCGGTCTTCGTCAGAGGATGAGTGGCGCACAATGCGCCACATGATCAGCGCCGCCGACGCCGCCAACACCAGCCACGCGAGAGGCTGCCAAGGGTCCTTGTATTCAAGCAATGGCAGCGCCAAGGCGAATCCGGCAAGCAGCGCGGCAATCCACGCGGCGGCTGAGACTCCCTTATCCATCCGATGCTGCCGGACCGACTGAACGTACTCGTCCGCACGCTCCATTTCGTCCTTGACCTCCGCATATTCGGGCGCAATGTCCAGGACTGCCACCTGCTTGGCGAATATCTCTTTGCCTTGAATCGCAAGGGTGACCTCGCGAAACCAGTAGCAGTTGGTAAACTCGATGAAATCGCGTCGCAAATCGCGAAAGGCCGAGCCGGGATCTTGCTTGTTCGACTGGATCAGCAACCGGGTGGCATGGGTGATCCGGCGATTGTAATTGCGCAGGGTGAGCTGGTATAAAAGCGCCAGGATGAGCATCCGCTCGTAGTGATAGGGAACGTGCTCGGCGGCGATCACGTCGGAGAAGAATCCACCGAAGCCGAGGTAGGCGTTGGCATAGGGACAGAAGCCTAGATAGGTACCGAGTGCGCGCCAGCGGTCCAGACGATGGGCGTGGGCGCTTTCGCGGCTGTAGTCAGGGTCATAGGCATAGCCGCCGATGGACTGGAAGGTGTCCGATCCGCGATCGACATAGAGCGCCAGACTGAACAGCCGGTCCGCTTCCTGTCGTTCCCCAGGATCACTCGGCGCCGGACCGGCAAGGCCGTAGGCGACGTTGACGAACATCCGTTCCTCGGAGAGGTTTTGAACCCTCAATAGGCGGGCCAAGTGCTGAACCTGGTCCGGCTGCCGCGGGTCGTCAGCGAGGAACTGGGCGAGCAGGTGCAGCACGATGGGGGAGACATTGGCACCGAAAGGGAACTCTTTGATCACTTTTCCATTGTGAATCAGCGTTTGGGCGTCGAATTTCTGCTCGTCGAGCTGTTCGATGAAGCTTGGGAAAAGGATGCGCGCGTGCTTGGTAAAGCGCAGCCAATGGTCCAGCCGCAGCTGTTCGATGCGTGCAAAGACTGCCCTTGGGGTATCGAAGATGGGACGCCACCAGCGGTCGTGGTGATAAGCCAGGGCCTCTGCCCCGTCGATCCGCATGGGGTTGTCCGCGGGTTCGACACGAATGGCGAGGAGGTACAGGTCGTTATAGTACCGATAGAGCGAGACGTCGCAGATCTTGGCCTCGGGACCCGGTGCGTCACCGCGGGGTCCGTTCAGCCGCCAACGCAGGTCGTCGAGAGCATCCGATCGGAGCCGCCAGCGCTGGACGGGACAGGGGGTATCTGGGTCGTCAGGGGATAGTGGTCGCCGCGCGTCCTGCGCATCGAACAGGAGGTCCCGTAGCAGCGGGAGAAAATAGAGGTAGGCTGGGTCTCACACTGACGCTCATGATCAGCCTGCGTGGGGAGACTGCCGGGGTCCACTACGGCGAGCCGGTGGCGGCGGATGTCACCCGCCTGCTCTTTGCGCGCCAGGGCCTTGCGAAAGCGCGTGGCGTGGATAGCCGGATCGGGCTTGAGTTCGGAGGACTCGTGCAAATCCAGCGGCAGGAGGAAGGTGCAGCCGTAATGGAGCAAAGGGCGGGAGGTCCCGCCGAGGAGGGCGAAAATCCGCGACATCAGGTGATCGAAGGGGGGTGCGGGATGGCCCTTGCGGGCGTCAGCGCCGAAGAAGCACCCGAGATTGCCGCCGCCCAGCCACAGTTGGAGGCCATTGCTAAGTGCAAGGTCGGTCAGCAGCGACCTGAGTGCGTCGCGGGCGGCAGCGTGGCCGGCAAAGCGGACAGCGCGGATGGAGGCTGGGTCCTGATCAGCATGAAAGACTGCCAGGACCTGAAGCAGTTGGACCGGTCGGTGCTGATCCGCGGCCTCGGTGTAATCCTCTGCCGTGGGTTCCTGGGCGGCTTCCAGGAGGACGTTGGCTAGACGTTTCGGGGCGAAGTACAGGGTCAGGTCGCCCAGCCGACGGGGGTTCGCAGCAACGAAGCCGCGCGCCTCATCTAGCAGATCCGCGTCGCCGCGGATCACGCACTCCTCCTGTCGTAGCGCCTGAGCGCGGGCGTAGGACACTCCGGCGCGTGACAGTCCGGGATAAAAGTCCCGATCCGCAATAGCGACCTCGTACTCGGCAGTGGTCAGTTCATAGCCGACGAGTGCTGCAAACTGCTCCAGGGCACTCGGCATTGGGCCGTCGCTTGCCGGTCCGTGGTGATCGACCATATGGACCTGCTTGCCCGCCGCCTCCAGGAAATCCTGACCGGTGGCCCCAGGCAACTCGATTACGATGACGTGTCGGCGCAACGAATCCAGGTCCGGATGTTGGCGCAGTGCGTCATCCAGGGTAACCCCCCAGTCCCCCGCGACCTCCCGGATATCCAACTGCAAGCGGACCGCGATATCGAGGATGCAGTCACTTTCCAGGTCGTTCCTCGGACAGATCAACGAAACTTGGTCTGTGGGCAGCACGCGTGCGCCTCCCTGTGAGTGGTTGGCATTCGGCAGTGTCCGCCCGCAGGGTCACGGGCGCGCCTCGTTAATACCACATAGTCGGCTACCGGCACCAGATCTGCACCCGGAAATTATGTTATATGCGCTACGCTCGTCCCGGCACAGCACCCGTCAGGCCGAGGACCACCGCCGGGCGCTCGCCGTCGCGCTCGACTCCCGCCCCGAGATGGATTCCAGGATCAGATAGTCGAAACGGTTTTCCTCGCGCGTCACGTCCTTGACGGCTTCAGCGAGGTTTTTCGCCGTGGCGGTCGCTTCCGCGATCGGGGTCTTGTGGCTGCAAAAGACGATCCCGCCGGCGTGGGTCAGTGGTTTGCCGGACACGTCTGCCGCAGCAGGCGCAGGGTCGCCGCCGTGCCTGGAGTCACCGGACAGCGCAGACGGATCGGGAGGCGTGACCCAATCGGTGCTCACCTCGTAGAACCGTTGCAGGGTCTCCATGCCCTTCCAGGCCGGAACGACCAACAGGATCTCATCGCCGCCCCACAGCAGGATCTCCAGGCGCAGCGCGGCGTCACCGATGCGGAAATCAGGGTCCTGGCGGGCGTGCTCGATGAGGTGGCACAGGAAGCGGCGGCGATAGCCCTGGACGCAGTCGTCGAACGCGCCCCGGGCCGCGGCGGTGTCCGAGTAACCCTTTTTCAGGGTGCCGAATTGGTTGCCGTCCAGGTAGATGACGGCGATCTTGCCGGCCAGATTGCCGTAGCGGCCGTCGGGGTCCACGGACAACTCCTCCAGATGGTCGGCGGTTTCGACCTTGTACGCGGCCCCTAAGGTGTTTTCGAGGAAACGCTCGCGCTGCGCTCGCCCCGCGGCGAGCCGATCCGCCACGGATGCCGAAACCCGGTGGCCCGGTTTGAATGGCACCGCCGCGGGGCGCACCCGATCGAGCGCGCAGACCCCACCCGTGGTGGCAACGGCCACGGGCACAGCCACCGTGGGTTGCTGAAACTGCCGGAAGCGGTTGCGCGCGATGACCTCCGCGAGGGCCGCGGCGAACCCGCGGTCGAGTGGGGCGGTATCGACGACAAAGGTGACGTGGGGATAGGTGTTGCTGAGGTACGCGGCCATGGCGGTGACGAGCCCGTCAGGATCGCCGGATTCCACCTCGAAGAGACCCACTGAGGCCTCGACCGTGACCTTGCGCAGGGATGGAAAGCGCACTGGCAAGTCGCGGGCGGCCGTGCGCAGCATCGCCGAGGCCCCGCGGCGGACGCTGATGTTGTCGGTGTCGTCCAGGACGGCCGCGAGATTGACTCCCTCGACCCGGATCAAATGCGTCGCGACACTCATCCCTTATCCTCCCATGTTGTGTTTGGCGTTCCTCGGGGCCGCCGCGCCCGCGGCGCGCCGCGACGGGCGCAGCAGTGCGGGAAACGTCACGGTGGCGGTGGTCAAGCGTCCGCCGCGGAGCGCCGCGAGCAAGACGTCTTTCATCCCCGGATGTGCGGATATTAGCACGGGTAGTGCTGGCCCGGTAACGGCGCGAGGCGATGCGGCAGCCAGACGATCATCCATCGGCCGGACAATCGCTTGAGATGGCATCGCAGGGACTCGTCGGCGGTTGCGGCGGCCTGGCCGGCGCGCCGATGCAGCACGGCCGCCACCCATCCTCGTCCCTACCCTGATGATGCTAACCCGCACAGACGAAAACGGACGAACCGCAAAACTCCGAAATTGTATTGACGCTGGGGCGTTGCCGGCCGTACCCTGAGCACTGTCGGTGCTATGCCCCGACACCACAACGAAAGCCCACTGGGGAGAGGTAGCGACCATGATGCAGCAACCAACCGACAGCGGCGGGCCTGCCGCGCCTGTGCAACGGCGGCAGCGGGCCATCACGCGTGATCTGATCGCCCAGCACCCACCGGGCTGTAACGGGTAGGCGGTCGGGACGCCACGACCGTGATAACCCAGCACACGCCGCTCGGCGAGGTCGTCGCGGTCCTGCCCGGCTACGCGCTCAAGGGCCGGGTCGAGCCCGCATCCGACGGGCGTTACCAGCTCATCCAGGGCCGCCACCTGACCCCGGGCGAGCCCTACCGCTACGCGCCTGAACACCGGCTGCGCATCACCCCGCAGCGCCCGGCCGAGCCCTATCGCGTGCGCCCCGGCGATGTGCTGCTGGCATCCCGCGGCAACCTCAACTATGCGGTCGCGCTGCTTGCGGTGCCGGAGCCGACCATCGCCCCGGCGACCTTCTATATCCTGCGGCCCGGGCCGCGGGTCGACCCGGCCTATCTCGCCTGGGTGCTGGAGCAACCACCGGTGCAGGCGCAGATGGCCCAGGTCCGCACCACCGGGGCCGCCACGCCGATCCTGCAACGCGCGGACTTCAAGGCGGTGCGCATCCCGCTCCCGCCGCTGGCGCGGCAAGCGTGCATTGCCGCGGTGGCGGCCTTGATGGGACAGGAGCGCCGCTTGTTGCGCCAACTCGACGCGGCCACCGCCCGCTATCACGAGGCCATCGGCCGCGCCTTACTCGCGGAGCCTGCCGATTGACGCCTCCACCACCGCCACCAGTACGCCACGGGGCCGCGCGAACAGCCACCGCGCGCCCTGCCCGACCGCCCCACGGACCCTGACCCCATGAGCACGACCGACCAACCGACCCAGATCCAGCAGAGCGAGATCAACGACATCCTCTGGCGCGCCTGCGACACCTTCCGCGGCACCATCGACGCCTCGGACTACAAGAACTATGTCCTGGTGATGCTGTTCGTGAAGTACATCTCCGATGTCTGGAAGGACCACTACGCGGAGTACAAGCGCGAGTTCGGAGCCGATGAGGCGCGCATCCACCGCAAGCTGGCGCGCGAACGCTTTGTGCTCGCGCACTCGTGCAGCTTCGACCACCTCTATGCCAACCGCGAGAAGCCCAACCTGGGCGAGCTGATCAACATCGCCCTGGAGCGCATCGAGCTCGACAACAAGGCGAAGCTCATCAACGTCTTTCGCAACGTCGACTACAACTCTGAGGCGCTGCTCGGCGACACCAGGAAGCGCAACCGCATCTTGAAGAGCCTGCTGGAGGACTTCGCCGACCCGCGGCTGGATTTGCGGCCCTCACGGATCGGCACGCTGGACGTCATCGGCAACGCTTATGAATACCTGATCGGCCGCTTTGCCGCCAGCGCCGGCAAGAAGGCCGGCGAGTTCTACACCCCGCCCGAGGTCTCGCTGCTGATCGCGCAGTTGGTCGCCCCGCAGCCCGGCGAGCGCATCTGCGACCCGGCCTGCGGCTCGGGCTCGCTGCTGCTCAAATGCGCCGAGCAGGTCGGCAGCGACAACTACTCGCTGTACGGGCAGGAGGCCATCAGCGGCACCTGGGCGCTGTGCATGATGAACATGTTCCTGCACAGCGTGAACAACCCGCGCATCGAGTGGGGCGACACCCTGCTGGACCCCAAGCTGCTGGAGCGCGACCACCTCATGCGCTTCGAGGTGGTGGTGGCCAATCCGCCCTTCTCACTCGACAAGTGGGGCGCCGACCAGGCCCACAAGGAACAGAAGCGCCACCACCGCTGGCACCGCGGGGTACCGCCCAAGAGCAAGGGCGATTACGCCTTCATCAGCCACATGATCGAGACCACCACCGAGGGCACCGGCCGCGTCGGCGTGGTGGTGCCCCATGGGGTGCTGTTCCGCGCCGGCGGCGAGGGCACCATCCGCCGCGCCCTGATCGAGGAAAACCTGCTCGATGCCGTCATCGGCCTGCCGCCCAACCTGTTCTACGGCACCGGCATCCCGGCCGCGATCCTGGTCTTTCGCCGCGACCGCGGCCACGGGCCCGGGGCGCGCACCGATGTGCTGTTCATCGACGCCAGCCGGGAGTTTGCGCAGGACAAGAACCAGAACCGGCTGCGGGCCGATGTGGATGTGCCGAAGATCGTCGCGGCCTACCGGGCGCGGGTGAATGTGCACCAGTATGCCTATGTCGCCGGTCGGGAGGAGATGGCCAAGAACGACTTCAACCTGAACATTGCGCGTTATGTCGATACCTTTGAGGAAGCCGATGAGGTCGATATTGGGGCGGTGCAGCAGGAGATCGCCAGCATTGAGGCTGAGTTGACGAAAGTACGTCAAGAGATGGCGGGGGCGTTACGGGAGTTGGGGTTGTGACATCTTCCGATATGCAAGAGCCAAGGTCTCGTTTCCTCAGTAGATTATTCAAACATTACCACCTTTGCGGGGTTCCACCAGGCTGGCGAATTGTCCGCCTTGCCGATCACACAATTTTCGGAACTGGGCATACCCCGAACAAAAAGGTGCCAAGCTACTGGGATGGTAGCATCCCCTGGGTTTCACTTGCGGACTCGTTTCGCCTGGATCAAGTCACCATTGAAAATACCGTAAGCACCATTAGTGCACTCGGAATTCGGAATTCGTCGGCCGTCGTACATCCAGCAGGTACCGTAATCCTTTCTCGTGATGCCGGCGTTGGGAAATCGGCAATCCTCGGCAAAGACATGGCAGTCAGCCAGCATTTCGTAACCTGGAAGCCAGGAAACGATCTCAACGGCCTATTCCTCTACTACTGGCTGCAATTAATGAAATGCGAGTTCGAAATGGTTGCAGTTGGATCAACGATTAAGACGATCGGTATGCCCTACTTTCGGTCTATGGAGATCCTGTTGCCGCCGAAGAAGGAGCAAGATTGGATGGCTGATGCCATGTATCGCTACGACCACGCCATTGCACTCGCCGAACGCCTGATCGCTGGCGAGATGAAGCTGCGCAAGGGCCTGATGTACCAACTGTCGACCGGCAAGCGGCGGTTTCCAGGGTTCTCCGAGCCGTGGCGGGAGGTAGCTTTGGGCGAGGTGACAACCGAATCGAGTCGTCGTAACAACGGCGAACTCGACCGGACAACGGTTCGGGCAGTAACCAATTCGGTCGGCATGATCCCCATGCGCGAACAGACCATCGCCGAATCGCTGGGTCGGTATAAGATCATCGAACCGCGCGCCTTCGCCTATAACCCGATGCGTATCAATGTCGGCTCCTTGTGCATGTGGACAGGCGACTCCCCGGCCTTGGTGAGCCCCGACTATGTGGTGTTTGCCTGCAATGAGAGTCAACTGGACGCGACTTATTTCGACTATTTGCGCCAAACGCATCGCTGGGCGCATTACATGACCGCCGGCGGCAACGGCAGCGTGCGCATCCGCATCTATTACACGGACTTGGCCGCGCTGCGATTCGTGATCCCGCCATACGCCGAACAGGTCCGCATCGGCCGTTTTCTTGGCAGCATGGACCGCGAATTGGCCCTGCTCCGCGCCCAACTCGCCGCCCTCAAGACCCAGAAAAAGGGCCTGATGCAGCAACTCCTGACCGGCAAGGTGCGGGTACCGCTGCCCGCACCGACGCCGGAGGACCAGGCCGCGGCGGTAGTCGCATGAGTGCGCAACTGACCTCGATCTTCGCTCCAACCACTGGAGGTCGAGGCTTTAGCCGGCCCGGCGCGCAAACGCCACTGATTTCTCTTGGATTTGCCGGGAACCGCCACCGGCTAAAGCCTCGACCTCCGGTTGCGGACGGACCGCCGCTGGCCGAGACGATGATAAGGTTCAGGGTCAGTTCGTCAGTACGCGCGCGCATGCCGAGCGTCCGACAGGTGTCGGGAAGGGTTGACGCAACTCCGTGCCAATTTTTCCTGATGCCGTTGAACGAGACAGTCACAGGGCCTATAATTTCCCAGACAGACCCGCCACGCCTCTCCGAGCCTGGAAGTAATTCCAGACAAGTGATGCGCAACCATGGCGGGTATTTTTTTGCCTGGGGTTTGCTATGCACCGCGCCATGAATCTCAACGTAGACGCCCTGGCTCAATTCTGTAAACGACACCACATTCGGCGTCTGTCCCTGTTTGGGTCGCAGTTGAAGGGGACGGCGCGCAGCGATAGCGACCTTGATCTATTGGTTGAGTTTGAACCGGAGCATATGCCCGGCCTGCTGGGTATTTCCGGCATGGAGATCGAGTTGTCGGACTTGCTCGGAGGCAAGCGTGTCGATCTACGCACAGCGGCGGACCTGTCTCACTATTTCCGTGACGAGGTGGTACGCATGGCCGAGGTTCAGTATGCAAGATGAGGATCTCATCCGCGCGCAGGATGGACCGCGTGATGAGCGCTGCAAAGTCGTCGCGTAGCTACCGACCGCCGATGCTCGACGAGAAACCGGAGACCCTGTTCGACTGGCTGAGTCGGGAAGGTCTGGTGGGCCACGGCGGGACGATGGATATCCCAGCGGTCGACCTGGCACACCCCACGCTGCTGGACGGCGCCAGCCTGACCCTGGCGGAGCCGACGGCCCGGGGGCATCGGGCGAAGCCGCTGACATCCAAGGATCGCAAAGAATTGAAGGAAAAATTCGGCAACGTTGTACCCGTTGGTGTCGAGCCGGAGGCCGTCTGGCAAGCGGTCAAGCAGCCAGCGCTTGCGGTGCGGGCCTTGGACTGGAAGAAGCTGCCCGCCGATGCGATGGCCTTCTACCGGCCGTTCCACTTTCCGCCCTTCAATCAGTGGGGCATCTATCTTCTGGTGGAACCACTTCTGGAGTACATCGAGCGCCTGCAAGTGTTGGCGCAGGCGCTCAAGCTGTATTCCCCGGAAACGCTCGCGCATCTGGTGTTGTTCGAGGTCTTCCATCACGAGTTTTTCCATCACATGGCGGAGTCCACCGCTACCTATTTGGAGATTATCGGCGCTGGATTGAATGTCAACTGGCCCGTGTATCTCACTTATCGAGAGCGCACACGAGCGGCCGGCTTCGGTGATCCGCACGCGCCGTTGGAAGAGGCCCTCGCGAACGCTTACGCACACAATGCGCTCGGTTTTCTGGCGCGGGTGAAGGCCGGCTATAAGACCGCCGTGATCGGCGCCTACCAAGTGGCGCTGGAGCGCCACTGGGCGCTTGAACCGGCTGGGTATTGTGACGCCGGTTGCTTCATCGGCGGCGGCTATGTGGCGGGGGGCGCCGCCCTGATCGCGCAGATGCTCGGCGAGCCGGCGGCGGTCGATCATGCCCCGCTGAGCTGTCTGGCCAAGCATCTTATGCCGAACGGCTTTACTGCACTGGTGCAGAAGCCGGACATTCCGACCTATCTCGTCGGCACCGACGAGCAATTAAAACGGCTTTCCGCGTTGGTGCCGGCCCCGAACGAAGCCTATACGACGCTGTTTTGGCCGTATCGCACCACCGCGTTGGACGAATACGTTGCGCAGAAGAAAGCCGAGGAAGCGCGAAAGAAGGCCGAGGAAACCGCCCGGCGCAAAGCCAACAAGGCCGCTGCTGCCTCAGGCACCCGCGCGCCGAACCAGAAGGACCTGTTTTCCTGACCCGGACGATCACCAGGAATCGATTCAATGCTTGCATCTTCCTACCTTGAGGACCTGGACTCCAAACTCCCCGCCATCCAGGTGCTGGAGTCCCTCGGCTGGACCTACCTGAGCCCGGCGGAGGCGCTGGCGTTGCGCGGCGGCCGGCTGGACCGGACGGTGCTGACCGGGGTCCTGCGGCCCTGGCTCGAAGCACACAACCGCTTCGAGACCCGGGGGGCGGTCTACCCCTTCTCGCCCTACAGCCTCGATGAGGCGCTGCGGCGGCTGCTCGATGTGACCTTCGACGGGCTGATCCACACCAATGAGATCGTCTACAACCTGCTGACCCTGGGCACCAGCCTGGACGAGAGTGTGCTGGGCGAACGCAAGGGCCGCTCGCTGCACTATATCGACTGGGAACATTGGGAACGCAATGTCTTCCATGTCACGGCCGAATTCGCGGTCGAGTGCCGCGCCTCCAAGACCACGCGGCGGCTCGACCTGGTGTTGTTCGTCAACGGCATCCCGTTCGCGGTGATCGAGTGCAAGCGCCGCGACTTGGACCACCCCGGCGGCAAGCCGCAGGTGCAGGTGGCCATCGATTACCTCGATGTCTGCCAGCAGGCCAACGAGATCCCGCACCTGTTCCAGTACGCGCAGGTCCTGCTGGCGACCTCGGTCAACGATGTGTTGTTCGGGACCGTCGGCACCCAGAAGAAGTTCTGGGCGCGCTGGCGCGAGCAGCACGAGGATGTGGCGGCCGTCCAGGCGGCGGCCAACCATCGTCTTGCGCCTGACACACAGCAAAAGCTGTTCGCGTCGGGCCTGAACGCTGTGGCCGATGCCGACGTTGCCTGCCCCTATTTCGCCGCGGCGGGCACTGAGCGCTTGCCGACCGAACAGGATCGGGTGCTGTGGGCCATGCTGCGGCCGGCGCGCTTGCTGGAGTTCGTCTACTGCTATGTCGTGTTCGATGCCGGCACGCGCAAGGTGGCGCGTTACCAGCAGTATTTTGCGGTGCAGGACACCCTGCGGCGGATCGAGGCATTGCACGCGGGGGTGCGCCAGGGCGGCGTGATCTGGCACACCACCGGCAGCGGCAAGTCGCTGACCATGGTGATGCTCGCCAAGGCCCTGGCGGTGCACCCGGGCCTGGTCAACGCGCGCATCGTGCTGGTGACCGATCGTATCGACCTGGACCGCCAGTTGTGGGGGACCTTCCAGGCGTGCGGCAAGACCGCGGTGCGGGCCAAGAGCGGGCAACACCTGGCGGAGTTGATCACCCAGGGGTCGGCGCCGGTGATTACCACGGTGATCGACAAGTTCGAGACGGCCGCCAAGCGTTACAAGCTTTGCGATCCGGACCCGAACACCTTCCTGCTGGTCGACGAGGGCCACCGCAGCAACTACAACGAGACCGCGGCGCTGATGCGCGGGGTCTTCCCCAATGGCTGCTATATCGCCTTCACCGGGACGCCGCTGACGAAAAAGGAGAAGAACACGGCGACGCGCTTCGGCGGCTTCATCCACCGCTACACCATGCGCGAGGCGGTGGCCGACGGGGCGGTGGTACCGTTGGTCTACGAGGGGCGCCTGGTCGAACTGGAGGTGCAGAAGGACGCGCTGGACCGCTGGTTCGAGCGCGTCACCCGGCACCTGAGCGCGGCGCAGACGGCGGATCTCAAGCGGCGGATGGCGAGCGCGGGTGAAATCTCGCGGGCCGAGCAGCGGCTGAAGATGATCGCCTTCGATATCGGCGAACACTTCGTGCAGAACTTCCAGGGGCGGGGGTTGAAGGCGCAATTGGCGGTGGACTCGCGCGAGAGTGCCATCCGCTACCGGCAGTTTTTCGAGGAATTCGGGGCGGTGGAGGTCGCGGTCATCATGTCGAAGCCGGACCTGCGTGTGGAGAACGCACTGGTCAAGACCTTCTGGCAGGCCATGATGGACCGCCACGGCACCGAGAAGCGCTACAACGAGGACACGCTGGCGGCGTTCTCGCGCGCCGACGGGGTGGAAATCCTGATCGTGGTCGACCGGTTGTTGACCGGGTTCGACGAGCCGCGCAACACCGTGCTCTACATCGATAAGGCGCTGCAGGAACATGCCCTGTTGCAGGCGATCGCGCGCGTCAACCGGCTGTTCGAGGGCAAGGATTTCGGCATCTTGATCGACTACCGCGGGGTGCTCGGCAAGCTCAACGAGGCGCTGCGTACCTACGACACGCTGGCGGCGTTCGACCCCAAGGATGTGGACATGACCGGCGCGCTGATCGAGATCGAGGCGGAAATCGCCCAACTGCCGCAGCGCCACACGGACCTGTGGGCGGTGTTCAAGGACGTGGCGAACCAGCGCGACCGCGAGGCGATGGAACGTCACCTGGCGGACGCGGACCTGCGCGCGGACTTCTACGCGGCGCTGCGCGCCTATGTGCGCACGCTGGCGGTCGCCCTGGGCAGTGAGCGCTTCTTTGAACTGGTGACGGCGCAGCGCATCGCCCGTTACAAGGCGGATTTGGCGTTGTTCGTGGGGCTGCGCCAGTCGGTGCAGCAGCGCTACGCGGAAACCGTTGACTACAGCGCCTACGAGCAGCAGGTGCGCAAGCTCATGGACGCGCACATCCAGGCGGCGCCGGACGTGACCGTGCTGACCCCGGCGGTCAACATCTTCGAGGTCGAGGCCTTCAAGAGCGAGGTCGCGCGGGTCAAGGGCGCGGCGGCCAAGGCCGACACCATCGCCAGCCGCGTGCAGCGCACCATCACCGAGCGCATGGACGAAGACCCGGTGATGTTCAAGCGCTTCGCGACCCTGGTGCAGGACGCGATCGACGACTACCGCACCGGGCGCATCGATGCGGTGGAGTACTTGAAGCGTATCCAGGGTTACCAGGACGCCATCGTGCGCGGCTTCGAGGAGGGTATCCCGGAACCGCTGCGCGGGCGGGGCACGGCGCAGGCGTTCTTCGGCATCGTGGCTGAGGTCCTGGAGCGCTACCCGCAGCACGACGCCGCCACCCGTGCGGCCCTGGCGGTGACCATGGCGGTGGCGATCGAGGATCTCGTCACCGCGCGCAGCATCCGCGATTGGATGCACAACGCCGATGTGCAGCAGCAGATGACCAACGCGATCGACGATTACCTGTTCGAGGTGCGCGACCGCGCCGGCCTGGACCTGGCGGCGGCCGACATGGATATGATCATCGAGCGCTGTCTGGACATTGCCCGCAAACGGGCCGCGCGGTGAGCACGGACAGCGCCGCGGCGGTGCCGGCGCACGACCGGGTGCGCTGGGGTCGCACCGAGATTGCCTTCGAGGTCCGCTACACCCGGCGCAAGACGCTCGCGATTACGGTGCATCCGGACTTGCGGGTGTGCGTGGTCGCGCCGCTGGGGGCCGACGCGGCGGCCATCCGCGCCAAGGTGCACAAACGCGCGCCCTGGATCCGCGACCAGTGGCGCGAACTGGAACTGTACCTGCCCAAGCAACCGCCGCGCGCCTATGTCAACGGCGAGACACACCGTTACCTCGGGCGGCAGTACCGCTTGCGCGCAGAACAGGGTGTTGAGGACAGCGTGAAGTGCCTGCGCGGATACTTGCGTGTCACCACCCGCCTGGAGCCCACGCCGGCCTTGGTACAGCGGCGGTTGGAGGCCTGGTATCGCAATCGTGCAGAAGAGGTCTTGCGCGAACGCCTGGCAGCCTGCCACGCCCGCGCCGCGCGCGAGGGGATCGCGCTGCCGACGCTGCACATCAAGCGCATGCACAAGCGCTGGGGCAGTTGCAGCCCGCAGGGCACCATCACGCTGAATCTGGAGCTGATGAAGGCGCCCAAGGAGGGCATCGACTACGTCATCATGCACGAGCTCTGCCACCTGCGCGAGGCGCACCATGGGCCGCGTTTCTGGGCCTTGCTGGCGCGGTTGCTGCCCGGCTTTGAGCAACAGCGGGAGCGGTTGAACCGGATCGCGGCGCAGTAGTGCGGGACGGCGGCGGTAGCGGGCACGCGCGCACTGGCCCAAGGTCACCCGCCTGGTGACACGTCGGTCAGCGGTGCCGCGGGCGGCCCGCTCACTGCACCTGGTAGTCGTCGGGAAACCCCGAGACAACAGGTGGAGAACGATTGCGCGTCGAGATTGGTCAAGGCACAGGCGGGTGACTGCCAACTGCCGGCCGGGATGGGTCCGGGGCTCGCTTCACCGCCGTAATAGGCGATGAATTTGGCGCGCAGGGTCGGATCGGAAATAATTCCAGCCGACAGCAGGTTCAGGCTTGACGGCGTCAGCGGCCCCACGCCGTAGGCCTCCTCGAAGCCATATTCCTTAGTCCACTGCGATTTGCCGCCCGTGCCGGTTGCTTCTTTGTAGGTCATTGTCACGTAGTCGACCGGTGCGCCGGTGGACCGATCATAGCGGTAGACCTGGTATCCGGGATTGTTTCCGTAGATCGGACTGATGGACGGGACCACGCGCTCGAACGCGAACGGTTTACCCTGCTCGTCCGCCAGGACACGAAACTCGTCCATGTGCGTGTGGCCGGAAAAGATCGCCGTGATCCGCTCGGGATAGCGCCGCAGGATGCTGAGGATCGAACGCTCACCGGCGGCCGTGAGATTGCTTTGCGGGGAACCCCTGGTCCGGCACGCCTGGATCGAGGCAAACGCATTGATTCCCAATGGCACATGCATAATCACGGTGACCTGTGCATTCAGCCGCTTCATGCGATACAAGGTCGCCTCCAGCCACAGGCCGAGGGCCGCCGCCGGGTCGGTGTCACGCAAACCGCATTTGTTGTCATAATTGACTGAGAGAAAGAGATTATCCAGTACGACGAAATAGTGGTCGGGGGTCTTGGGATGGGGCAGCACATAGGCGCCGAGTTCGGGGTAGGAGCCAAACCCCCGAGCGTCCCCGGACAGTGCCGCCAGCACGGCGTTAGTATTATAGAGAAAGGCCCCCGCCGGCGCGATCATATAATCCCCGCAGAACGCATCGCTATTGCCCAGGGCGGCGATGATCGGCGTGTGTGGCAGGTGTTTTTTCAAGGCACCTGCAACGTATTCCAGGGTCTTGGTCATGAATCGCTCGTAAGCGGCCGGCGACTTATCCGCGGCGTAGGCGTCATAGCCCTGACGGAACCCGTGGCTGAAAAAATCACCGCCGAAGATCACATAGTCGAGCCGGGCGGCATCCTTGGCAAGCGACTCCAGGGCCGACTTGAACAGCGGAAAGTTGGTATCGCTGCCTGAGGCGCTCGGTGTGGTGATGGATGACGCGGCGAAAATCTCCTCCCAGCGTGATGGCTCGGCGCCGGCCAGACGGGCGACCAGGGACGGGTCGTAGAACGGATCGAAATGGAGATCCGAGATCATGCCGAACCAGCGGTCCTGTTCGGACAAGCGGGCCCAGGTGCCGGCCGCGGCACCGCCGTCCACTGCCGGGGCGGTTGCGACCGGCGCGGCGGTTTCGTCCTGCGCCTGGACGGGCATGCTGAACAGTCCGGGCAGCAGCGCAAGCAGGAGGAAATGGGCGAGCGGATACGGGTGATTAGTCATCGCTTTCTCTTCAGGCGGGTCGCCAAGGCGGCCTTGATCATCGTTTCGGCCAGCGGCCACGTTCTGGAGTCCAAGGCTTCAGCCTTGGTCCTGTCCATCCAAGGCTGCAGCCTTGGACTCCGGCCCGAGGCCGGAACCATGACCAACTATAGTCGCCCGCGAGGCTCCGCGCACCGGTCGCGATCGTCGTTGCGGCCTCAAGGCCCGTAGGGTGCGCCGCGCGCACCCGTGCCACGCGCTGCCATTGGGTCCCTGCGCTGCCGGACTTGGGATCAAGTGCCGCGCGTCGCCAGACAGCGGTGACAGCGGATGCAGTCCAGATCGTGGTCACCCTTGACCCCCAGGTCGCAGTGCTCGAAGCGCCGCCGCGGACCCAGCCGCTGCAACAGCGCCAGCTTGTTGCCCAAGGCGAGGAAGGCCCCCAGAGGGCACAGATAGCGACACCAGAAGCGATAATAGACCAGGGACCCGGCGATGACCGCCCCGGTCAGGACGAGGATCCACCCGCGCAATTGCCCGCCGAAGACCTGCTGCATGGGGTTGAAGGTCGCCCAGGCGCCCTCCCCCGTGGTCCAGACCAGGACCAGGAGCGCGGCCAACAACACAAACTTGAGATAGCGGGCGGCTTGGTCCAGGGACCGGTCCGGACAGGTCCGCAGACCCAGCCGGCGCCCCAGGCGGGAGACGAATTCCTGCAGCGCGCCGAAGGGGCACAGAAAGCCGCACCAGACCTGGCCGAACAGGACCGAGCTGACCGCCACGAAGCCGAGCAGCAGCCAGCGCTGGGGGTTCTCGGCCGGGGCCGCCGCATGGCCCTGGCTGAGGTTCACGAGGTCCAACTCCGTGACCAGGGTATTGAGCCACAGGCCCAGCACGACCAGGGCCGCGGCCAGCAAGAGCAGGCGCGCCCGCGCACTGCCGGAAAAATAGACCGGGAAGAACAGGAGGACCAAGGCGGCCGTGGCGCCCAGCCCCCAATCGGCCCCGCCCCCGGGTGCCGCGGCCGGGGGCGGCAGGGGCCGCCCGAAGGCGACCTGGGTCGCCCGCCGGGCGGCGTCGTTGAGCGTCGCCAGGACCGCCCGACTGGTCACCGTGGCCCCGCTCAGCCCGTCCACCCGCGCCAGCGACAGGGGCGCCTGGGACAGGTCGGCACCGGCCAGCCCGGCGAGCCAGGTCTCGATCCCAACGATATAGGACGGCGTCTCCCGGGAGTCGAGCAGGCGCACCCCGCGCAGGGTCCCGTCGCGCCCGAGCGCGAGCAGCAGTTGGATCGGCCCGGCGAAGCCGCTGACGCCGGGGCCCGCGGCGGCACTCGCGAGCGTCACCGTCTGCGGCTCACCGTCCCCCGCCGCGCCACCGAGATAGTGGACGAAGGGCGACTCGACCGGCGTGAACCGCGCCGAACCGCTGAGCTGCGCCAGGGCCTCCTGATCGAACCGGACCTGCGGCCCCGGGCGCGCCTGGAGCGCCGCCAGGTGCCAGGCATAGACCAGCAGCACGCCATAGAGCAGCCCCCACCCGACCCCCGGCCAGGGAAAGGACGCCCGCGCGCGGGGACCCGGCGGCGCGGCCGGCACCAGGCGGCGGTAGGCCAGCGGCACCAGGGCCAGCAGCGCCGGCACGGCCAGGACGCGGCAGGTCACCGCCACCCCCAGGATCGGGACCATCAGGGCCCCGGTGACCAGCCCGCCCAGGGCCCCACCCAGGCTGTCCGCCGCCATCGCCAGGCCCCCCCCGCGCAGCGCCGAGGCACCGGCCGCGCCTTGACCGAGACCGACACAGAGGGTGAAACCGGCCCCGGCCACCAGCCCCAAGGCCAGCGTCAGGGCGAGATAGCCCGCCTCCCGGGCGCCCTCACCCAGGGTCGCCAGGCCCTCCAGGGCCGTCGGCAGCAGTGTGAGACCAAGGGCCGCGCCCGCCAGCAGGCCCATCAGGTGCAGGTCCGCCCGCCGCCCGGCCGCGAGCGGCCGCGCCGCGCCGCCGCCGAGCGCGAGCCCGGTCATGAAGAGCCCGTTGAGCAGCGCCACCCGCTCGAAGACCAGCCCCACCTGGGCCTGATAACTGAAAAGCAGCGCCAACTGGCCCGCCATGGCGATGAACCCGATCACGACCAGGGCGACGACCCCGCCCGAGCGCCCCCGCGCCGGCCCTGCCCCGCCTTCCAGCAGTGCCCGCACCAGCCACAGGGCGATGAACAGCAGGGGTGGGATCAGATAGGGCCAGGGTCCGAGCCGCTGCAGCCCCTCCAGCCAGTCCACGAATCCGGACCCGCTGAACTGACCCCACAGGACCATATTCAGATAGTAGGTCACCGGCCGGGCGTCGGTATTGACCGCCCCCGCCGCCCCGGCGCCATCGAACCGGGCGTGCAGATAGGCGACCTCCTCCGTTGGCAGCAGGGTCGCGAAGGTCCCGGACGGCAGGGTGTGCCGCGCCGGCGCGGCGGCCAGATAGCGGCGCTGGAGTTCGGCCGCGTCCTCCGTCAGGCGCACGGGGGCGGCGCCGGCACAGAAGACCTGCGGGTTGCCGGGGACCAGGACGACGGTCGGGAAGACCGCCTTCAGGGTCCGGTAGACCGAGCCCGCGTAGCCGCCCACCGCCCGCCCCACATAGTTGGAGGCGGCACTCACCTGGGTGCAGAAAACCCCGCCCGGGGCCAGCCGGGCACGCGCCAGGTCAAAGGCCTCGCGGGTGAAGAAACGGTTGCCGGCGGCGCTCGCGGGGGTAGCGTCCAGGGACAGGATCAGGTCATAGGCGGCCCCGGGTTCGAGCAGGCGCAGGAAGCGGCGGGCGTCGGCGAAGTGCAGGGTCAGGCGCGGGTCATCCAGGGCGGCCCGCCCGGCCTCGTCCAGGTAGGGCCGCACCCGCTCGAAGGCCGCGCGGTCCTGTTCCACCTGATCGATCCGCGTCACCGGGTAGCGCAGGAGCCCCGCCGCCAGCCCGCCCGGGTAGCCGCCCAGGAGCAGGACGCGGCGCGCCGCCTGGTCTTCGCCCTGGGCCTGGGCGAGGAAATAGGCGGCCTGGCGTTCCACCTCCAGGGGCAGGGGGAAACTCTGCTGGACCTGACCGTCCGCCACCACCGAGGTCTGGGGCCCCAGGCGGGCGACGGCCAGATGGCCGTAAGGGGTGTCGAGTGCGTCCAGGAGTTCCATCCCGGGCTGGAGGCTCGCGAAGCGCCAGCGCTCCAGGGCCTGGTCCAGGGGGCGGGCGATGGGGGGCAGCGCCAGCAGCAGGCCGGTGAGGGCCAGGGTCAGGGGGAGCCAGGCGCGCGCCGGGAGGACCATGACAGGCCCCGGGCCAGGGCGCGGCACCGCCAGGAACAAGGCCGTCAGCGCCATGGTGGCGGTCGTGAGGCCCAGGGTCGCAACCGGGCCCAGCCAGCGGATCAGGACGAAGGTGAACAACAGCCCGCCCAGGAGCGCCCCCAGTGCATCCGCCACATAGGTCCGGGCGACCGGCCCCACGACGGCGCCGCGCTCGCCCAAGGCCGCGCAGGTCAGGGCAAAGGCAAACCCGAGCAGCACCCCGCCCGGCAGGTTGACCAGCGTCAGGGCCAGAAACAGGTCGCCCAGGGGGACGAACTCGCTCGCCGACACGTCCAGGAACCAGCGCACGGAGCGCAGGGCCAGGACCTGCCCCACCAGGACCAGCGGCAGGGCGCACAGGATCAGGCGCAGGGCATCGAGCGCCGCCACCCCGGCGTCCACTCCCGGGCGCGCCCCCCGGCGCGCCTCCCAGCCCAGGGCCGCCGCCGCCCCCGCCGCGAGCCACAGCAGCCAGCTCCCGTAGAAGGCCGCCAGACCCACCTCGTTGCCGTAGAAGACCACCAGCCCCTCACGGATCAACACCGCCTGGGCAACCTGGGAAAAGGCGCCTAAGACGAGGATGGCCAGCAGGGCGCGCAGGGGGCTCGGCACGACGCGGACTCGGTGGGGAACGGGGGCGATGCCCCAAGTTTACCGTGAAAGTCGCGCGGCGAGGCAACTGCTGCCCCGCCGCGATATCGGGGTGTAAACGACGCGCTCAGGCCGGGACGCCGAGGATCACGGACGGCGCCTTGAATACCGCCGTGGCCGCCCCGCCCTGCTGCAACCCCAGATCCGCCACCGCGCCGTGCGTGATGGTGGCATAGACCTCGGTGCCGCCGGCCAGGGCAATGGTCACCTCGGCATTCACCGGCCCCAGGTTCAGCGACTTCACGGTTCCCGGCAGACAGTTGCGGGCGCTCAGACGCAGCCCGGAACTGTCGGTCATCACCAGCACCGAGGACGCCTTGACCAGGGCCACGGCCGACGCACCCGTCTTGAGATTCAGCGCCTTGGCGCTTTCATTGGTCACCATGGCGACGATCCTCTCGCCCCCCGGGAGCACCAGTTCCACCTCGCTGTTGACGGCACCGGCCTTGACCGCGCCGACGGTCCCGCTGAACTGATTGCGCGCACTGATTTTCATGATAAATCTCGATAGACGGGAAATGGAATGCCGCGCCATGGGTCCGCTGCGGACCGCGGCGACCCCCCTCAGTTTAGGCCATAGCGAACGCCAGACTCAAGCATAGCGCCCCTTGACGCGGCCTGTGCTTTGACTTTTTAATGGCGCCCGGCGCTATATGCCGCGCTATATAGGGGAAAGGAGTGATGGCGGCCGATCCCCACCGGCGCCCCATCTGATCGGCACCCTCGCGGTCACGGCCGGGTTGGGCGCCTGGTTGGGCGACACCCTTAGTTTTCACCACGAACCAGACACCCAACGGAGCCTCAACCATGAAGCCGATCGGCACACTCTCGCTCGCCCTCGCCCTGCTCGGGGCGGCCCTCGCCGCCCGCGCCGATGAGGTCCAGGTGGCCGTCGCCGCCAATTTCACCGCGCCCATGCAGGAGATCGCCAAGGCCTTCGCGGCGGCCACCGGACACCAGGTTCTCGCCTCCTTCGGGTCCACCGGCAAGTTCTACTCCCAGATCACGAACGGCGCCCCCTTCGAGGCCCTGCTGGCCGCGGATACGCAGACCCCGGCCAAGTTGGAAGAGGACGGGGCGGCGGTGCGCGGGTCCTCCTTCGTCTATGCCGTCGGCAAGCTGGTGCTCTGGAGCGCCAAACCCGACGTCGTGGACAAGCAGGGCAAGGTCCTGAAGGAGGGCAAGTTCGAGCACCTGTCGATCGCCAATCCGAAGCTCGCCCCCTATGGCGCGGCCGGCGTCGAGGTGATGAAGGCAATGGGGGTCTTCGGCGCCGTCGAGCCCAAGCTGGTCCAGGCGGACAACATCGCCCAGGCCTTCCAGTTCATCAGCACGGGCAACGCGGAACTCGGGTTCGTCGCACTCTCCCAGGTCAGCAAGGACGGCAAGATGGCCGCGGGCTCGGCCTGGATCGTGCCGGAGAAGCTGTACCAGCCGATCAACCAGGCGGCGGTGATCCTCGACAAGGGCAAGGGCAAGCCGGCCGTCATCGCCCTGATGGCCTTTCTCAAGGGCGAGCAGGCGCGGGTCATCATCCGTTCGTTCGGTTATGGCATCTGAGGCCCCAGCGTACCGCCGACTGGGCAATCGCTCGCGGCAACCTTGATCGTCGTTACGGGCGCCAGGAAACCGGAGGTCGAGGCTTTACCGTGAAAGTCGCGCCGGGAGCGCGCTCCTCGTCTCCCTCCCCCACTGGGGGAGGGTCGGGGAGAGGGAACGGCCATGGCGCCCGCAACTTTCATCTTTCGGGGTGGCGCGGGCGCCATGGCCGTTAGCTGGCCGGCGATTGTCGGCGCATCCCCGGCGCAACTCAACCGCCCCGGCCCCGTCAGCGGGGACCGCGGGATGGGAGTCCGGCGCGGCGCCTGCCGGCCTGGGGTCCTGGCGCAGCGCACGTCGCGACGCCCGCGGGGTTTACTGACATAATCGGCGCCCACGCGCCGCCCCCCGGTCGCGGTGGACCCGTGCGCCGGCCCCCGCCCCGGTCTGGAGACCATTGACTGCCGCTGAGAGGATCGCCCCATGTGTATCGCCCGCCAACCTGGCCTGATAAACGACCGGCCGCGCTCCGACTGCGACCAGGGGCCCGCTACTGTCTGCCCTACTGCAATGACGCCGCCGGAGGGCCGATAACATGACGCCGTCCGTTGCCGAGTATTGCCTGGCGCGCCTCGCCGACCTGGGTATCGACCGCGTATTCGGGGTCCCCGGGGATTATGCCTTCCCGTTCGATGATGCCATCGACGCCAGCGAGCGCCTCACGTGGATCGTCTGTGCCAATGAGTTGAACGCGGCCTATGCCGCCGACGGCTATGCCCGGATCAATGGCGCGGCCATCCTGTCGACCACCTATGGCGTGGGCGAGCTCAGCGCCCTCAATGGCGTGATGGGGGCGAAGGCGCAGCGGCTGCCGGTCTTTCACATCGTCGGGGGACCCAGCACCCGCATTCAACATCAGCGCCTGAGCAC
This sequence comes from uncultured Thiodictyon sp., assembly GCF_903828115.1. Classification (GTDB taxonomy): domain Bacteria; phylum Pseudomonadota; class Gammaproteobacteria; order Chromatiales; family Chromatiaceae; genus Thiodictyon. Next base: position 34,342 of record NZ_CAIKKU010000645.1, read on the forward strand.
CCACCACAGCCTGGGCGACGGCGTCTTCGGCAATTTTCAGGCCTTGTCGGCCGCCGCGGCCGTGGTGAGCGCCGATCTGACGCCGGACAATGTGGTCGAGGAGATGGAGCGGGTCATTCGCGAGGCGCTGCGTCTGTGCGCCCCCGCCTATATCACGGTGCCCATGGACCTGGCCACGATGCCGCTCATCGGCACGCCGGTCCAGGGCCTTGCCTTGCCGCAGATCAGGAGGGGTTCGAGCACCGCACGCGAACTCACCGCGGCCATCGCCTTTGTGCTTGAGAAACTGCGCTCGGCGACCAATCCCGTGGCCTTGCCCACCCACCTGATCGCGCGCTACGGCCTGGTCGGGCAGTTGCGCGCGTTCCTGGACAAGACCGGGATTGCGTATGCCGCAACACCGATGGACAAGGCGGTGATCCCGGAGTCCCACCCCAATTATCTCGGTTGCTACAGCGGCCTGGACTCGAGTCCCGCCGCGGTGCAACAGCGCGTCGAGGAGGCCGACCTGATTCTGGATATCGGCGGCGTCTGCTTCGCCGACTTCAACACCAGCCTCTGGTCCCAGCACATCGATCCACGGCGGCTGCTGACGCTGGGCGATCGTTTCGTCAGGATGGGGGAAACCGTCTTTGCCGATGTCATGTTGGGGGAGGTCCTGGAAGGCCTGACGCGGGCGACCCCCCAGGTCAGCCCGGCGGCGCGGCCGCCGGCGCCCGGTCTCCTGCCGCTGACGGGGAGCGGCGACGCGGCGATCGGGTCCGCATCCTTCTATCCGCGCCTGCAGCGGATGCTCAAAGCGGGGGATATCCTGGTCGTCGAAACCGGGACCTGCCTGGTGCACGCCGCCGGAATCCTGTTGCCGGACGGGGTCGGCTATGAAACACAAACCCTGTGGGGCTCCATCGGCTGGGCCACCCCCGCCGCCATGGGGATATGCATGGCGAATCCCCGCGGCCGGACCATCCTCGTCACCGGCGACGGCGCCCATCAATTGACGGCGAACGAGCTCGGCGTGATGGGCCGTTACGGCGTCACGCCGATTATTTTTGTGCTGAATAATGGTATCTACGGGGCGGAGGACATACTCAATGCGCGTGGTCACAGCTATGACGAGCTGGCGGCCTGGAATTACCATGAGATCCCCGCGGCCATGGGCTGCGACCACTGGTTTACGGCCAAGGTCAGCACCGTTGCCGAGCTCGAGCGCGCCATCGCCGCGGCCCAGGCGAACGCGGGCGCGTCCTATATCGAGGTGATGATTCCGCGGCTGGAGAGCGAGCCCTTGCCGCGCGCCGTGCAGGATCAGGTCTATAAGACCGCGACGCCGGGCAGTTTGCCGGCGGCCGCCTAGGATGCCCATCGTACTTGGCTTTTCGTTTCTCGTCTTTCGTAACACGCTGTTTGATAAGCCCCAACGAAAAATGAAAAACCGAAAGCTCAAAACCGTTAGGAACAGGAACGTTTCACAAAAGAGCTAGACGCGTCCATTAGGGAATACTCTGAGCGTCGTTGTCGTTGTCGTTGTCGTAATCGAGGTTATCATAGCGCCCTGGATGCTCTCGCACCCCGAATAGCATCGCTTCTCCGATTACGACAACGACAACGACAACGAACCAGAACGACTGTCTTTGTGTTTCGCTTGTTCCAACCACGCGCCCGCGGGCGCCGCCAGTCAGCAGAGGGCTATCAGCCATGTCCGAGTTCAGTCAGGTCACCGTCGTGCGCGAGGCGAATATCTTTTTCGACGGCGGGGTCACCAGCCGCACCGTCCTCTTTCCGGACGGCCGCAGAAAGACGCTGGGCATCATGCAGCCCGGAGAATACGAGTTTACGACCCACAGCGCCGAGTTGATGGAGATCCTGGCGGGCGACCTGGACGTGCAACTCCCCGGCGCCGACGATTGGCAGACCTTCGCGGCCGGGGAGTCGTTCGAGGTCGACGCGCACGCGCGCTTCGGCCTGCGGGTGCGTGCGGTGACCGATTACTGCTGTTCGTTCCTTTAGTCGAGCCCAGGGGCGCCGGTCCGCGGACCGGCGTACGACCTACCACTGGAGACGCTTGCGCAGTTCCTCGCGTTGGGCCTCGGTGGGGCAAAGTACGGCCCCGGCGTCGTCGATGAGTGAGATGGACAGGCTCGGGCAGCCCTCGGCGACCTCCCGCAACACCTTCTCGGGGGCGAGACGGCCGGTGGTGGCGGCCTTGTATTCTTCGCCCACCTCCACCTCGCGGAAGGCATCCGGGCAGACCACCCAGCAGGTCCCGCAGCCGATGCAGGTGGGGATGTCAACGTCGATCTTGGCGATCATAGGGCCGTCTCCTCGCGGCGGTATTTTGGGTTGGGGACCAACGGTACCGGGTCTGCCCGGGGCAAACCGGCGTACCCTTCAAACCTCGCCGCCCCCTTCAGGGCGCATCCGGTCGCGAGTGCCGACCGGCAAGGTATCAGGAGGTCCGTGACAGTGAAGGGTGACACGATAGACGCTTTCGCTCCCTGCAAGCAAACCGACGACGAGAGACCCGCGATGAACCCACACCCCCGCACCCCTTCCCTGGCCGCCCTGGCCATGCTCCTCGCCGCCCTCGGCGGTCTCCCGATCGGGGGCGCGCAGGGCCAGGACCGACCGGCACCGATCGAGGAATCCGGCCAGGGTTTCGACCTCAAGGCGACCGTGCCGGTCTTCACGGCCGCGGGCGCTGACCAGGACGCGGCCGTGGCGGCGGCCAATCGCGCACTGCGCACCGAGATCGAGGCCTTGGTCGCCGCGTTCCGCACCGAGCAGCGGGAAGCAGCCGCCCAGGGGGGGCGCCCGGACGCCGACTGGTCGCTGCTGATCGAGTCCGAGCCGCCCGAGCGCAGCGCCCACTATCTCGCCGTGCTGATCACCGGCTACGACTTCCGGGGCGGCGCCCACGGCCTGCCGATCATCGAGCCGCGGGTCTTCGCCCTGACGGACGGGCGGCGCATCCCGCCCGCCGGCCTGTTCCGCCCGGACGCCGATTGGCTGGGGCACCCTCGCCGGACGCTGTTACGCGGAGCTGAAGCTGCGCGATCTGGCCGGCACGGACGAGGGCTGGCTGCGCGTCGGCACCGAGCCCAAGGCGGAGAACTATCGCCTGCTCCTGCCCGGGCGCGAGGGACTGCGGGTCATCTTCCCGCCCTACGCCGTCGCCGCCTATGTCGAGGGCACCCAGGAGGTATTGATCCCCTACCGGGACCTGACCGGTATCCTGGAACCGACGCTGTTCGGGGCGCCCTGATACTGGTGGATAATGGTTTGTAACGAGTCAAGCACAAGCTAAACACCAACGCAATCGTTGTCGTTGTCGTTGTCGTTGTCGTGATCGTTGTCGTGATCGGAGAACCGATGCAATCAGTGGTGCGGGAGAATCCGCGCAGCTACGATAACCTCGATTACGACAACGAC
>NZ_CAIKKU010000646.1 GCF_903828115.1 uncultured Thiodictyon sp.
CCGGAACATGAAAGTCCTCTCGACCGCTAGCTCGATGGCCAGCGTGCGGGGCGGCGTAGTCAGGGCTTCCAGCCCTGACTGTTCCAGCCCCGACACCGTCAGGCCAGGATGGCCTGACTACGCACTTTCACGGTAAAGCCGCTCCCACGGGTTTGGGCGCGCCCTAGTGCCGGGCCAACTGAGACCTTCACCGGCAGTGTCTGATCGACGACAGGTTCCGGCGCCAGGCTGAGCCGAATAGCACCTATAATCGGCTCATGTGGATCTGGCAAGGGCCTGACTGGCCGACCTTCAGCTTCGACGCGGACCGCCTCGCCGCGGCCGTCGCGGACTATCGCCACCGGGCCGCGCAACTCGCGGGCGGCGCGGCGCGCCTGGCCGTCGCCGACCGCCAGGAGGCACTGGTGGACCTGCTGGTCTCGGAGGCGATCAAGACCAGCGCCATCGAAGGTGAGCGACTGGATCGCGTCTCGGTGTGCTCATCGATCAAGGCCCACATCGGCCTGGCCCCGAAGGAAACCGCTTCCCGCGACCCGCGGGCAGACGGTATCGCCGCCCTGATGGTCTCGGTACGCGAGCACTGGGCGCAGCCTTTGGACGCGGCGCTGCTGGGGGCCTGGCAGACCATGGTCATCCCGGATCGCCTGTCCCAGGTGGCGGAGCGTGGCGCCTGGCGCCGCGGCGAGGCGCCGATGCTGATCGTCTCCGGCTACATCGGCAAGCAGCGAGTCCACTACGAGGCACCGCCGTCCGCGCGGGTGCCGCAGGAGATGTGCCGGTTCCTCGACTGGTACAACGCCACCGCGCCGACCAGCAACACCGATCCGCTCCCCGGCCCGCTGCGGGCCGGGATCGCGCATCTATGGTTCGAGTCGATCCATCCGTTCGACGACGGCAACGGCCGGGTCGGACGGGCCATCGCCGACCACGCCATTGCCCAGGACCTGGGCTACCCGCCACTGTCGTGCCTTTCGACCTGCATTGAGGCGGACAAAAGGACCTACTACGCCCTCTTGGAGCGCACGCAACGCGAGGGCCTGCGGATCGATGCCTGGCTCGCCTGGTTCGTCGCGACGGTGCTCAGGTCTCAGGTGATCGCCCGCGCCCGGATCGATCTAGTGGTCGAGAAGGCGCGCTACTTCGAGCTTTACCGGGACCGGCTCAATGAGCGCCAGCACAAGGTCGTTGTTCGGATGTTCGCCGCGGGTCCGGCCGGGTTCGAGGGCGGCATGACCGCCGGAAAGTATGTCGGCATCGCCGGCTGCTCCAAGGCGACCGCGACCCGCGACCTGGCGGCGCTGCTCCAGATGGGCGCCCTGACCAGCCTGCCCGGCGGCGGTCGCAGCACCCGGTATGCGCTCGCGCGGGTAGCGCCCTGAGCCTGTGTGCCAGCCGGCCACCGAGGCTTGTGGGTCGGCCTTCAGGCCGACCGACTGGGAGCGCCGCCCCCCAGTGCGGCCCGGCCAGTCCGCCGCCCGCCACGCAGCGGGCGCCAGCGAGATCGCGCCGCACTGGGGTGCGGCGC
>NZ_CAIKKU010000647.1 GCF_903828115.1 uncultured Thiodictyon sp.
ACCCGGCCCCGCGGCGGCTGACGGCCCCCGCGTGCCGCCGGGGCCGGCCACCGGCGGGACCTGCGCCCAGAATAAGAAAAGGAACAAGATGAAAAGAATGCTGATCAACGCGACTCAGCCCGTAGAGTTGCGCGTTGCGACCGTCGATGGTCAAATCCTCTATAACCTCGATATCGAATCCCCCGGCCGCGAACAGAAAAAGGCCAACATTTACAAAGGCACCATTACCCGTGTCGAGCCGAGCCTGGAGGCCGCCTTCGTCGACTACGGCGCCGACCGTCACGGCTTCCTGCCGCTGAAAGAGATCTCCCGCATCTATTTCGAGCCCGACACCGCCAAGCCCGGGACCCGCATCAACATCAAGGAGGTGGTGCGCGAGGGCCGCGAGGTGGTGGTACAGATCGACAAGGAGGAGCGCGGCAGCAAGGGCGCGGCGCTCACCACCTTCGTCTCGCTCGCCGGCCGCTATCTGGTGCTGATGCCCAACAACCCGCGCGCCGGCGGGGTGTCGCGCCGCATCGAGGGCCAGGACCGCAGCGAGTTGCGCGATGTCATGAGCCAACTCGCCATCCCCGACGACATGGGGCTCATCGTGCGTACCGCCGGCGTCGGCAAGAACACCGAAGAGCTCCAGTGGGACCTCGACTACCTGCTCCAACTCTGGCGCGCGATCGAGTCGTCCGCCGCCGGGCGCCGGGCGCCCTTCCTGATCTATCAGGAGAGCGATGTCATCATCCGCTCCATCCGCGACTACCTGCGGGTGGACATCGGCGAGATCGTGATCGACGACCGGGCCGTCTATGACCGGGCCGAGGCCTTCATGCGCCAGGTGATGCCGGGCAACCTGAAGAAGCTGCGCATCTACCAGGACGAGGTGCCGCTCTTCACCCGCTACCAGATCGAGAGCCAGATCGAGACCGCTTTCCAGCGCGAGGTGCGCCTGCCCTCCGGCGGCTCCATCGTCATCGATCACGGCGAGGCCCTGACCGCCATCGACATCAACTCCTCGCGCGCTACCAAGGGCGCGGACATCGAGGAGACGGCGCTCAACACCAACCTGGAGGCCGCCGACGAGATCGCCCGCCAGTTGCGCCTGCGCGATTTGGGCGGGCTCTTCGTCATCGACTTCATCGACATGACCCCGCCCAAGAACCAGCGCGCGGTGGAGGACCGGCTGCGCGATGCCCTGAAGCACGACCGCGCCCGCGTCCAGGTGGCGCGCATCTCCCGCTTCGGCCTGCTGGAAATGTCGCGCCAGCGCCTGCGTCCGTCGCTGGGGGACTCCACCACCAGCGAGTGCCCGCGCTGCCATGGGCAGGGCAAGATCCGCGGCGTCGAGTCGCTCGCCCTGTCCATCCTGCGCATCATCGAAGAGGAGGCGATGAAGGACAGCTCCGAGCGCATCATCGCCCACCTGCCGGTCAGCGTGGCCACCTTCCTGCTCAACGAAAAGCGCCGGGCCATCCTGGAGCTCGAGGCGCGTCAGGAGGTCCAGGTCCTGTTGCTGCCCAACAAGCACATCGAGACCCCGGACTATCAGATCGAGCGCCAGCGCAGTCAGGACCTGACCAAGCAACCCGACGAGCGGCCCAGCTACGAGTTGGCCGTCCTGCCCCAGGCGGTCGGCGGCACCCACGCGCGGGCGAGCGAGCCGACCCGCAGCGAAGAACCGACGGTCAAGGCCATCACCCCGACCTCCCCCATGCCCACGCGGGAACCGGCGCCCGAGCAGGAGCGGCCCGATAACGCCTGGTCCGCCCGCGCCCCCGAGCGCGAGCCCGCGCGTTATGCCGATCCCCAGGACCCTCAGACCCAGGATCGACCGGCCGCGGAAAACCTGCTCAAGCGCATCTGGACCGGGCTCTTCGCCCCCCGCGTCGAACCCATCGCGCAGCCGCCGATCCGTCCGGTCGACACCGAGGACCGGGCCAACCGGACCGAGCGCCCGCCGCAGGGCGGCCAGCGGCGGCCCGACCAGGGGCAGCGCCCGCGCGGCGAAGAGGGGCGGCGCGAGGGGCGGCGCGACGATGGTCGTGACCAGCGCCCGGGGGCGGCGGCGCCGGCCCAGGGCCGTAGCGAGCCGGAGCGCCCGCGTACCGGCGGTCGCGGGGCCGAGCGCCAAGGCGTGCGGCCAGGCGAGCGGCAGGGCGAACGGCCCACCGATCGCGGGGCCGAGCGCCCCAGTGACAGACCCACCCGGACCCCGGATCGGATCGCGGAACGGCCCGAGGACCAGGCGGCCGACCGGGGCGCCGAGCGCAACGCCGGCCGCGAGGCCCAGCGCGTCCAGCCGCGGCCGGACGGCACGCGGCCCGAGACCGGGGAGCAACCGCGTGAGCGCCGTGAGGGCGAGCCGCGCAGCCGCCGGGGCGGTCGCGGCCGCGGGCGGCGCGACGAGCCGGGGGTGAGCGACGAGGCCCGCGCCGCCGGTGGTCAGCGCGAAACCACCCCTGAACCTGGTCGGGAGCCGAACCGGGAGCCGACCGGCGCAACCTCACGGGAGGCCCAGTCCCCCGGCCAGGCGCCGCGGGGGCACCAGACCCGCGAGCGCAGCCCGGCGGGTCCGCCCGCAGCCGACCAGGACGCGGCGCGGGAGCGGCCCTGGACCGACCACGCGCGCCACGCCGCCGCTGATGAATCCGCCCCGGACGCGACGAACCCTGGCGTGCGGCCCCCGGTCGAGACCCTGGTCGCGGTGAGTGCACTCGCCTTGATCGAGGTCGCCGACCAGTCCGCCCCCGGCAACCAGGCGCTACCGGCGCCGGGCCTGAACGCGGCACCCGTCGCCCCGGCCACGGCCCCGGTCGGCAACGACGCGGTCGACACCTTCGAGGCCCCCAGCGCACCCTCGCCCTGGGATCGGGACGCGACCACGGCCGAGCGCGCCACGCACCAACTCGCCGCCCCGACGGCCCCCGACCCCTGGGCCCAGCCCGCCGCCGCCCCGGAGGAGGACCACTGGGACGACGACGACTACGACACCTACCCGGTCTATCCCACGGCGGCGGCAACGGACGCGGTCGCGACCGGTGCGGCCCGGCCGCAACTCGCCGCCGACCGGGGAGCGGTGTTGGAGGGTGACGAAGGCGAGTCCGACACCGACCCGGGGGATGGGGACGACCCCGCCGAGGGCACCGACGCGGCCGCCCAAGACCCGGCCGGGCGCCCCCGGCCCCGGCGTCGTCGCGGCGGCCGCAATCGGCGGCGTCCCGGCACCGAGGCCGCCGGCACCCCGGCGACCGACGCGGCCACTGAGGAGACGGCACCGGCCGGCGGCGAGAGCGCCGACGAGCCGAGGGGCGACCTCGGCCCACGACCAGGTACCCCAGACGCGGCACCCCAGAGCGCAGTCGTACCGCCGCCGGGTGCTCTGACCTCGCCCGCCCCAAGCGGCGAGTCCCCGAGCGCGCCGGATGGCGACCACCCCGGCGAATTCGTCGCTGTAACCCAGCCGGCGCCGGCCGCGGTCGCGGCCACAGACGCAAGGGCCCCGTCACCGGCCAGCGACACGGACGCCGGACAAGCCCCGGCGCCGGTCGCCGAAGCGACGGCCGAGCCAGTGCCGCCCCCAGTCGCCGATGCGCGTGCCGAGCCGCCACCGGTCGCCGCAATGCCGGCCGATCAAGCGCCGACCCCGGCGCCGGCCGACCAAGCACCAGCCCTGACTCCGGTCGCCGAAGCGCTTCCGGAGCTGACACCGCCCCCGGTCGCCGAAGCACCGGCCGAGCCCGCACCGCCCCCGGTCGCCGAAGCGCCTGCCGACCAAGTGCCGGCCCCACTCGCCGACGGACCCGCCGCGCTGCCACCGGCGCCCGTAGCCGACACGACCGCGGAGCACATGCCGCCTCCGGCACCCGTCGCTGACACACCTGCCGAGCAAGCACCGACTCCGGCCCGCAACGAGCACGCGGCCGTCTGAACTTAAAGCGGCGCTGCACCCGAGGGCTGAACGGGGCAACCGCCCCTCTTCAGCCCGGGGCGATCAACACGGCCGCCTCGGGGGCGATATCCGTCGCGGCCTGGGGGCCGCTCCCAC
>NZ_CAIKKU010000648.1 GCF_903828115.1 uncultured Thiodictyon sp.
GCACCCCAGAGTGCATCGCTTCTGCGATTTCGATTACGACAACGACAACGACAACGACAACGACAACGACAACGATTGCATCGATTGTTGTTGACTCGCTACTCAGCCGCCGGCAGCCACTCCTCATCAAGGATCTCTTCAAGACGATAGGGGCACGCAACCGGAAAGAGGTGCCGCTCCAGATCCGTTTCAATCACCGCATCATGCACCGCCTTGCGATAGACCTTGGTCACACCGTCGTCATCCAGGAGCGTGCGCAAACTCGGGGACTGCTCCAGCAACCGTTCAATCGCGGTACGCTGATGGCTGATCGTCAATAACCAACTCTTGCCGCGACGCTCCGGTTGAAATTGATGCTTGAGCAGGTGCAGGAGCAACACTTGCAGCCGACTCAACAGCTCCCGACGCTCACTCGCACTCATGCCCTCCAATTCCTCGGCGATATGTTCGACGTCGAGTTCAGTCAGCTTGCCGGCCCGCAGCAGCCGGGCATTCTGCAAGGCCCAAGCATGGAAATCGGCTTCGTAAACCACTGTCGCAGTCATCGCTGTCTCCAGAAAATGGAATCCGGCCAGGGAGATCGGGGCCGCGATCCCGATCAGGATCGACTCAGGAGGCGGCCTGCGCCGCGCTCTTCACCGGGCGCCGCGTGCCGATCCACTCGACCTGGCCCTGGAGCCTCGCCGCGGGCTGGTCGTCCGGCTGGGCCTCGATCTGGGCCTGGATGGCGGTGATGGCGACGGTGTTGACGATGTCGGTCACGGTACAGCCGCGGCTCAAGTCATTCACCGGCTTCTTCAAGCCCTGGAGGATGGGGCCGATGGCCACGGCCCCGGAACTGCGCTGGACCGCCTTATAGATGTTGTTGCCGGTGTTCAGGTCCGGAAAGATGAAGACCGTCGCGTGTCCCGCCACCGTGCTCTCCGGCATCTTGGCGGCGGCCACGCTCGCATCGACGGCCGCATCGTACTGCATCGGACCATCGATATGCAGATCCGGCCGGCGCGCGCGCACGATGCGCAACGCCTCGCGCACCCGGTCCACGTCCTCGCCCTTACCGGAACTGCCGGTCGAATAGGAGAGCATGGCAATCAGGGGTACGACGCCGAAGGCCGCGGCGGTAGCGGCCGAGGAGATGGCGATGTCCGCGAGCTGCTCCGCGTCCGGGTTCGGATTGATCGCGCAGTCCCCGTAGACCAGCACCCGGTCCGGCATACACATGAAGAAGACGCTGGAGACCTGCTTGGTGCCGGGCGTGGTGCGGATCGTCTCGAAGGCCGGCCGGATGGTGTGCTGGGTGGTGTGATTCGCACCCGAGACCATACCGTCGGCGTCCCCACAGTAGACCATCAGGGTGCCGAAATAACTCACGTCGACCAGCACGTCATGGGCCATCTGCTCGGAGATGCCCTTGTGCTTGCGCAGTTCATAATAGACCCGCGCATAGCGCTCCCGGTCAGGGGAGGTCGCCGGATCGATGATCCGGACCCCGTCGAGCTTGATGCCGAGTTCCGCGCAGCGCCGCGCAAGCCGCTCCGGGTTGCCCAGCAGGGTCAGGTCCGCCACCCGCCGCAACTGCAGAATCTCTGCCGCGCGCAGGACGCGCTCGTCGCCCCCCTCCGGCAGCACGATGCGCCGTGGGATGGACTTGGCGCGGCGGATCAGTTGGTACTCGAACATCAGCGGCGTGATGCGCTCCGAATGCCGGACACTGATGCGCCCGCGCAGGTCATCGACGTCCACGTTGGACTCGAAGACACCCAGGGCGGAGGCGATCTTGCGCCCGTCGCCGGGCAGGATGGTCGGCTCGATGCGATTGACGTTGAGGCTGGCCTGAAAGGTATCCGTCTTCACGCTCAAGAGCGACAACTTGGTGCGCTCCAGCCCCCCCAGCAGCCGCAGGACGCTGGGGGCCGGGTGCTGGCCGCCGGTCAGCAGGAGCCCGGCCACCCGCGGGTAGGACGAGGAGGCCTCCGCCGCCAGGCTCGCGAGGATGATATCGGAGCGGTCCCCCGCCGTGATGATCAGGCAACCGTCATCCAAATGCTTCAGAAACTCCGGCACCTCCATGTCCGCGACCTGGTAGCTGGTGACCACCTGGTTCAGCGAATCGCCCGCCCCGCTCAGGCACTCGGCCCCCAGGGCCTGGCCGATCTCCCCCACCGTCGACATCCGCAGCGTCGGCTGCTCCGGCAAGACATAGACGCTCTCGGTCGGGGGCATCAGGGCGAGGGCGCGCTCCCGCACCTCGTCCAGGTACTCGGGCGAGACCCCATTGATAATGCTGGCCAGCACGTCCCCGCCCCGATGGCGCATGAACTCGTGGGCCATCTGCAGGGCCTGCACGGCCTCGGGGGGACGGCGCCCGAAGCCCCTGACCACCACCACCAGGGCACAACCCAGGTTGTTGGCCAGGTCGGCATTGAAGTCGAACTCCAGCGACGGCACCAGACCGCGGAAGTCGGTCCCGGAGACCACCACCAGGTCGCACTCGTCCTCGAGGCGCTTGTACTTGTCCAGGATCAGCTTGAGGAACTCGTCGTATTGCCCGCCACCGATCAGTTTGCGCGCGACCGCGGCGGTGCAGCCGTAGAGCATCTCCGGGGGAAACGGCAGGTCGTAGCGATCACGGATGAGCGAGGTCAGGTTGTCGTCCAGCGGCCCCGTGGCCACCATCGGGCGAAAAAACCCCACCCGGCGGTTGACCGCATAGAGCATCTCCATGAAGCCCAGGATGACCGCCGCCTTACCGCTGCCGGCGCTGGCCCCGGCGATGTAGACACTTTGCATTACTGCTCCTCCGCGAAGATTGGGTCGCAGCCCGGGGCCGGTCGGCCCCTATGCTGCATTGCAGCAATTGTCGCACATCATCACAAAAACGTGGGTAAGAATCTTCCCGGGCACGCCGCGGCGGCAGGGCGCCCCGTGCAACGACAGACGTTTCGGCGCCATTGGTTGGGGTACAGCGGGCACCAAGTTGCGGGGGCGTGGCGTCCGGCCGTCGGCCTTGATCAATAAGCCGGCCGCGCGCCGGTGCGGCAACCCGTCGCGGCCGGGGGGCCGCTCCTACGCCGTCGGAGC
>NZ_CAIKKU010000649.1 GCF_903828115.1 uncultured Thiodictyon sp.
CGTGACACCGGGGGTACCAATACCAGGCCCAGCCCGAGCACTGCAAACCTCGTCGGAGGCTGGAGACTGTTCACGTAGCGATGAGGCCAATTTACGGATCGGAGGCAAATCGGACTTGCGCTTGAACAGAGTATCTACGGGATCGCGCGCCGCGGCGCCCCAACCGGAGGCCGACGCTTTAGCGGGAGGAGGGGAAGGAAATCGGTTGGCCGGGGCACTGGGTGTTGACGGACTCAACCCTCGGTGCGGCCAACGGCGCTCGCGGCGCAAAGCGCCTGACACTGGCGTGACACCATTGGAGAGACTGTGCAAGCGCAGACGATGGGTTTCGCTGCAGGCGGCATTCAGAACCGAGGGACGCTTGTTTCAACAAAAGAGACGGCGCTTCGCGCTGGGGCCGACAGGATGTCGGCGGTCCCAGACGCCGCCTTGCGGCGGCGGCACGGCGGCTTGTCGCTCGACCTCGATCCCGACGGCCGCGGATATGGTGCCCGGTTCAAACCCGCGGGGCACTGGCAGCACGGCGGACGATTGCCTACCATGCAGCGATGCCGGCGACCCCCATCTACCAACTGCGCGATATCCTGCCCAACGGCCTGACCGTCGAGGCGGTGGTCTGGCAGGTCCCGGTAGCGGTACCGGGCTGCAGTCACCCGTACAAATACCGGCTCTACTGCGGACGCGCGGGAACCTGCCTGGTGCGCTATGACAACGAACGCGGCAAGGGCGATCACAAGCACCTCGGTAACCTGGAGGTGCCCTACGGCTTCGTGTCGATCGAGCGACTGATGGCCGATTTCATCGCCGACGTGGAACGGCTGGGAGGTTGAGGTGGCAAGAAAGGCGATCGTGCGGGTAGCGGACTGGACGCGGACCAAGGCCGAGCTGTCGGACCTGGCACGCCGGGCACAGGCGGGCGAGACGTTGCCGGAGGCGGATTATCAACTGGGCTTTGCCAGCGCGGCGCAGCTCTTCGACGAGCTGACACCGGCGCGGCTGGCGATGCTCGACCTGCTCAAAGGACTGGGTCCGGTCTCCATCGCTACCCTGGCCGGGCACTTGGGGCACGACTCGCGCCAGGTGCAGATCGACATCGCTAAGCTTCTGGAGCTGGCGCTGGTAGAGCAGGACCCGGCGGGACTGGTCTGCGTGCCCTGGGAGGAGATTCAGATCCAGGTCACCCTGGCCAGGGCCAAGGCGGCTTAGCGGGGTCGGCCATCGCGACCGCCATGCACTTGACATCCGGCGAATACTTGCACGATCTCAGGTGCCCGGTTGCTGCAAACCCCGGTCGGCACCGTGCGCGACTGGGAACAGGGGCGCTTCGCCCCGCCCGGCAGTGCGCTGTTGGTGGCGCGGCTTGCGATCGAGCATCCCGAGGTCTTGCGGCCCTATGCCGAGGCCGGTTGAGCACCAGGCAACAGAAGCCCGCTTGGTGCGCTGCCTGGGTCGGCGCGATGATGGGTCCGGCTGAAGCCTCGACCTCCAGTTGCCGCGACACCCCAACCGGAGGCCGACGCTTTACCGTGAAAGTCGCGCCGGGAGCGCGCTCCTCATCTCCCTCCCCCTCTGGGGGAGGGCCGGGGAGAGGGAACGGCCATGGCGCCCGC
>NZ_CAIKKU010000650.1 GCF_903828115.1 uncultured Thiodictyon sp.
TCGACCAGCACGGCGGCGTGGTCCAGGTCCGTTTCGCTTGGGCGGTCTGTGATCGCGATCGGCCACAAGCCAATCATCGGCAGGGCCGTGCCGACGACCTGTGCATCCTCGGCGGCCCGGCCCAGGTAGGCCAATGCGGACCAGGGCGCCAACGGGCGGCGGCGCTTCTGCCAGCCCGCCTTGAACAGGGCCTTCAGCGCGAAGCCCTTGCAACCGTGTGGCAGTCGCTGCCGGGCCAACTCGACCGCCAGATCGAACAATTCCGACTCGCCGATCTCGCGCGCGGCACTGTAGATGCCGTCCATGCCTGCCCCGGCACGCTGCGGGTCGATCAGCAACAGGGCAGCGTCGGCCTTGTCCTCGCGCCATTCGACGGCCTGGTCCGCGGTGATGCAGCGTGCCGCCGGGTCCGCCATATCCCTGACCGCTGCGACCTGCCAGCCGTTTAACGCGAATGCGGGATCAGCCGCGAGCGCCAAGACCAACTCAGCGGGCAGGCACCGAACAAAGGCCATGCTGCCCGACTCCGGTTGGCCGAGAATCCGCGTGAAGGTATCCTTCAGGATGGAACGGATCGCTTCAGTCAACATGGCTCGCGGCTCCTTGATAGCGAGGGCGTAATTGCTTCATCGACTCCGCATCATTGACCCCAATCAACAGTCCCAGGTCACGCAGCCGCCGTTCCAACCACGCCTTGTTCTTCAGCAGCAACTCACGCGGTATCAATTGGCCAGGCGGTTCTTGATCCACGAAGAGACCATAGCGATCACGCAGCAGGTCCAGGAAGTGGCGCAGCGTCAGGGTGCGCGACGACTCGTCGTCAACACCATCGCGCAGGTGGCGATGGACGAGGAAATCCAAGACTGCTGATGACAGCACGATGGAACGGACATCAAGGCTGCGTCTTCGGCCGTTGACGGTGCGGCTAATACGACGCCGGACAGCTAGCCCATTCGGCTTATCGGTCATTAGTGTACTTTCTAGCGCCCTAAGAAATTGATTCATTTGCAGTGTGCGCCCCATCAATTCGCACAACGACTCGGCCAAAGCCATCGGGTCGCCATGGCGCAAGCGTTCGGCGACCTCCGGCTGGTCATTTTCAAGCTCTGCGGCCAATCGGCGGGAATCCTCAAACAGATTATCGAAAATCGACTCGGAGCGCGGATGTCGTTCCTTGTAGATGTCGCCGAGCAATCGGATGTAGTCGCTGGCATCCGGTTCGGACGGCGGGAGCTTATCCGCGAGGCGCCGATCATTTCGGGCGCGATCATCGAGCACACGCAGAAGCATTAGCAGGATGGGAGCGCGCTCGAAGCGCCGCAAACATTCCGTCATTGATGCCTCGGATAGCTCGCGCAGCGTCGCGTCCTGTCCTTGAGAGGCATCCACAAACAACGGCAAAGGCGACTGATTTTCGACTCGCGGAACTTCGCCGGTAAGCTCCCATTCATCAAGGATCGCGACGGTTGATAGCAACAGGTTCAAGAGGCCGAGCCCGGTACCTGCTTCTACCATCCGGAGAAATGCCTGGCGCGGGATCTGTGAGCCGTAGACCGTAACGAAGACGCTCAGGTCATCCCGCAGTCCGTCGGCGGCGCGACGGGCCAGCGGCATACGATTAGCGATCTCTCCATCCGTTCCAATCGGGTGAGGAGCATTGCTGCAGGCCAAGGCGATTCGTACGGCTAACAACTCGTCGATACCGATGTTGTGCGCCTGGTCCTCAACAAAGGTATCCGATGCAAGGTCAGCGGCATGTTTGCCGCGGATCGCGCAGTGTCGGCTGAACAAAGCCAAGAGCCGACTCTCGTTCAGGTCGGCCACACCGACCGGAAATGGCCCAGGCTCGCCCTGCCGCAGCCAGGCTCCATCGACTTGGCGGGCCAGCAAGGCGGTCAGGAATTCCGGGACGCCACGCAGGCTGGCGACGTTCTCTGGAAGATCGACCCAACTCGCAAAGTAATGGGTCGGCAGGATACGCTGCACCTGCTCCTGCTGACCCTCAACATGTTTGCGGTTCTCCAGGCACCAGGACAACAATAGATCGCCCAGTACCGTGCGGCCGATATCGTCTTCGAATCCCTGGAGATCACCTTTGCGGTCGGTGGCGAGGACGGCCGCCACGTCGTTGACTGTCGGCGCCCGGACACTGCCGTTTGGCCCCCGACCAAAGACCTGCTCAAAGCGGCCTTTGCCGCGACGATGGCCGAAGCGGGCCATGTAAAGCATGGTCGGCAGCAAGGCGCCAACCTCAAAGGACTGTGGTGTGAACGGCAGCACCGGGTAATAGTTCGCGGTCCAGAGTGTCCTGGTACGGGCCTGACCGAGCACATCTTCGACGATCATTCGTGAGGGGCGCAGTGCCATCTTGTCAATTCCAACCCGTTGTCTGAGCGGCTCGGAATCCCTGAGTGGTACAGGTTCCGGGTCTTCGTTTTGCACATGGTCGATCAGCCGTGATTCCTGCCCCGCCATCCTCTGACGGACTGAATGACCTTTCGTCTTGCTCTGCTTACGCGAGGGATATGCGGCCAGCGCCGCATCGAGCTTGCCGGGAAGCGCGATGAACGGCCGATTCGTCGATGGCTCAGTGAGGCCGTTTCCGCATAAGCGCGCTGGTATCCAATGCAAGCGGTTGATGAATACCTCGCGCAGCGTGCCACCCACGGCCCGCTCCATTCGCGTCAACTCGTCGGGCCAGCCTCGCTGGGTCTTGAATTCTTCGACGATCTGATCGTAAGCCTGCTGCTTGTCGACGAAGCCGCCTTCGGATGCCTCCAGCATCTCAAGAATCCGGCGGGTGCCGAATTCTTTGAACTCTTTGACAACAGGCGCGTCCTCGTTAGCCATCGTGTAGTCCAATGGTGAAGTGAGCAAGTATGACAGTGATCGCTATAAGTCTTGCGACCAGCGCGTGCAAGAATCTTGCGATCAAGTGTGACAGGTTCTCGTCCAACAACGGCATCATGACGCCTGTACAATGACTGCGCCGTGTTCACAATCAGCCGCGAAGGCTAGACAAGCCAGGATGTCGGCCTTTTCCAACTCCGGAAAATCATCAATGATTTCGTCGGCGGTCATGCCGTCGGCAAGCCAGCCAAGGACATCGTAGACGGTGATGCGAAGGCCGCGGATGACAGGACGCCCGCCGCGCTTACCCGGCGCAATTGCGATTCTGTCGATGTAGTCCATTGTTTTCTCCCATAGCGGCTTGTTCTCGTTTTCAAGCTATTGCGCTGGCTTTCATCAGGTCCGCGAACGCTTCGCGCGAAACGCGAACGTCGTGGATGGCCATTACCGACGCGACGCCTTTAGCTCTGCCAGCGAAACGAATTCCGCGGAAGGATCGTGAAGCCGTCTGCACCGCTCGGCCAAGACACCTTGGTGCCAATCCGGCGATTCGATCTTGGCGTCGGCGATCATGAGTGAATCCCAGATGGCTTCCATGGCCTCAATCCGCTCGGCGACGTTCAGCTTGATGAATTCGGTGGCGTTCATGTCAATCACGCGGGTCCGGCGGATGCCAACCCGCGAGTACCCATAGGCGGCGGGCCGGCACGATGTAAGGGTTGTTGAGATTCAACGCCGCAACGGTTGCGCGTCCGGTCGGTGTCAGGCCGAGGATGTGGGTGGCCGCCGGGTCCCAGGCGAAATGCTCCGCCCAACGCTGACCCCGCGGGTTGAACAAGGGCTCCTTCTGTCCGGTATTGGGGTCCGGTGCTTCGACTTGGATGCCCTTGTAACTGTTGCACCAGGCACAGGACAGCCAGAGATTCGATTCCTGCGAACTGCCTCCCAAGGCGCGGGGGACGATGTGCTCGACGTGCATCTGCGCACCGCTGACGCGTTGGTCGGTCTGGCAGTATCCGCAGCGATAGCCTGCCGCAACGGCAATCCGCTCGCGCAATGCCTTGGCCAGCGCATCCGCCATTAGGCCGCAGCCGCGTGCGCGAGCAGCCGTTCGCCGCCGCGGATGCTGAGCAGCGCATAGGCGCGGGCCTTGCGCAGGGTCAGTTCGCCATAGCGCTCCCGCAACGCCGCAAGTTCCTCTTGCTCTTCGGCGGTCAGCGCACCGGCACGCAGCCCCAAATCCGCAAGGCGCAGCCGGTCGGGCTCCGACATGCTGGACTTGGCGATATCCATTAAGGCGCCATCGCTTAGCCAGGTCATCTCGATCAGTTTGGTCTGGAGCTTGGGCGGGCAGTCGTCCAATGGCGGCAGGGCCGCCTCCAGCAGCACGGCAAGCACCTGCTCCAAGGGGCGGTGCATGAGTCGTGCGGCCTGGCTTGCCTGTCGGACCAGGGACTCGGACAA
>NZ_CAIKKU010000651.1 GCF_903828115.1 uncultured Thiodictyon sp.
CAAGCTGGATGACATCCAAGCGGAGCTGCGCCTGCGCTTCACTGGCGTCGAGACCGGACTTGCCGCGATCGATCATCACCTCGCCGCTTTCCACGCGGTCGACGCCGTCCGCGCTGACGAGATCGCTGACCTGCGGCGTCGCTTGGAGCGCGTAGAGCGGCGGCTGGAGTTGGGCGGCGCTGTCTGAGGGTTGCACGAAAGGACCCGAACCAATGTCCGGCACCGACGCACGATCAATATTTCGACGGTAGAGCCGGACGTGATCGCCAGATCCTGGCTTTTCCCACGACTGCTCCTGGTGCCGAATCCGAGGTCTTGCCATGGCCACACGTCACGCGACGATTCCCGATGACCTGCAACGCCAAGTTCAGGCGATTGCCAAGGCACGCGGCGTTCCCATGCGCCTGTTGGTCGAGGAGGCATTGCGTTGCATCGTCGCACCCGAGCCTTTTGCGAACGACACCGCGGCAGAGGCCGAGATCGAAGCGCTGCAAGCGGACGTCTTGAAGGACCACCCGTGGGAGGCGTAAGCCGCGGGGACGACGTGCTCGCGGCGGCGGCAGGCGATTACGGCAAGCCAAGACCCTGGCTGGTCGTCCAGGCCGACAAACACAATCGCGCCGACCGCCCTGACTCCATCCTCGTCTGCCCCTTCACCAGTCACCAAGAAGACTTGGCCTACCGCGTTGCGGTGAAGCTTCCATTCGGAAGCGGTGAACGAGCCTCATGGGTGATGGTGGACAAGCTCATGGCTGTGAAACGGGAACGCATCCGGTCGGTTATCGCCAAGGTATCTCGGCAGGAGTTGGCGGCCGTCGAAGTGGCAATGGTGGATTTGCTCGGGTTTGTGGGCGCCTAATGAGCGATATTCTTGGCGCGAGCGGAGTTGAGTATACTGTCCCCGGAATTCCCGCCCCGGAATTCCCGGTCGGTTATCGCCCAGGTATCCCGGCAGGAGTTGGCGGGCGTCGAAGTGGCAATGGCGGATTTGCGTGGGTTTGTAGGTGGCCTAGTGAGCGATAGTCTTGGCGTGACGGGAGTTGAGTATACTGTCCCCGGAATCCCCGGCCACGGGCGATTGTAGGCCACCTTTCAGGGCGACCAGGCATCTGTTTTCCCGAAACGGTTGTCTGTCCCGGGTTTCCCCCGCCGGGTTTCCCCGCGGGTTTCCCCGGGTTTCCCTATCGTGGCCACACCGGATCGGATCTGGCCGCGCTAGTGCATGCTGCCGACCACGAAAAAGACAAAACAAGCGCTCAGGGTGCGACAAGTTGATCAATGTACTTTTGGTATGACGCAGGCGATGCTGTTCGACAGTCTAGGGTGCGCGACAGGTCGGCGACTAGTTGATGCAGGTGGGCGGCCTGATCGCAGCGTAATGTATTCACCCCTTTGATCGGACCCGCGAGAATTCCCGTATCGCATCCCGGCGCGAGAATCGGCGCAAGGTACTTATTGGCCCCCCACCGTGCTCCCAATTCAAACATCACATAGCCGGATGCCATGCTGGCTTCGGAGATTAGCCCAATAAATACGTCAGCGTCGTTGATTTCCCTCCTTAGCTCTGCGTCGGTTGACGCCCCTATCGGCAGGCGATAACCATTGACGCTCGTGCATCGAATGTCAGTTTCATCTAATCTGAGAGCGGCGCGGATTAGCTCAATCAAGCACATCGCTATCGCTTCATCTTTGCTGCTGTGGCTTATAAACACTTTCACTTTCGATGCTCCCCGTGATTCAACGAGACCAAATCCCACGCGGTGGGCTGAGCCAGAGTTAAAAAACAGAATATCATTAAGGCGCCCACAGAATCTATCGATCGCTGAATGGTCGCGTGCTTGAGAATACAACTTCGCCAGTCTAATGATATTCTTGAGATTGCCTCGTCCGTAACGCAATCCGTGTTCACACTCTGCGGTGGGTGTAAACGGATCATCAAAGGCTAGAGAAATATCTTCCAATAGTCCATGGTAGTAGCCGCAGAACACTTGCCAGTCGCTATCACGCAAATTCAGAAGCGCGACGATTCCAATGCTATGTAGTCTCTCAACCGCTAACTTCGACAGGAACGTAGCCGTTCAGAGACCCCTTGACCGCTGCCTCCAGCCCGATCAAGATGCCCTCCCATACGCTGCCCGATGATACCGCGCCACTGACCGATGCACCTGAGCGACCACAGCCTCAACCAGCTTGATGAAGCCTACGTCCAG
>NZ_CAIKKU010000652.1 GCF_903828115.1 uncultured Thiodictyon sp.
AAGCCCCGGCGGGTCGCGCAGGAGGAAGTCCGCAAGAACGGCCATCCCAAGAAGCAGCGCTGAGTATGCTGATTTCTGGTCACGGATGGCATCGGTAACCCACTGATTATGATTCAGACGCGGCCTAAATTAGCGCCATTCGGGTCAGGCTCGAGTAGATTTTCGCCCCGTCAGCCGCGCAAGATACTTACCCTTGGTGCCTTTAGCCTCCTAGCCGTCGCCGGTGACTTCGACGCCCGCGGGCAGCCGGACGGTCTTGGGGTGGTCGGTGTTGTCGAGTTTCGCGGTTACGATCATCGGCGTCGTCTCTCCCAAGGCGTTGCCTGATAGCTTACTCCATCTGCGGCGCCCTCGAAAATGCGGCTGGGAGATCGCTTCTATGTCTTGTCGGGGCGGGCGGGTCAGCCGGCCGGGGGAGCCGAGGGCTCGGCGGTGGGAGGTCGTTCCGCGGGGTCGCGACTGCACGCGAGGTACCATCCGTGGCACTGGATTCCGGCATCCTGCCGGAATGACGGCGGCGGGCTTGTCAGCCCGGCGCCCTACTTTGGCATATCCGACCGCCTCAAGCGCTCATCCACTGCCCGCGCGCGGTGGCGCCCCTCGCGGATGGCCCAGACCACCCGCGACTGCCGCGCCGCACGTCCCCCCGCCCCAAAAGACCCCGGTACCGCGGTTTGGTAGGCGCTGACACCCTCAGTGGTCATCTTGACGTTGCCGCGGGGGTCGAGTTCGAGTCTGGTGTCAGGGTAAAGGGGCCAAGCTCGAACTGATTTTCGCCTGTCGCGGCGAAAGAACTCGAGCCTGGCTTTCCTTCCAGAGGATCGCCCTCGCTTGGTGAGCCCCTCCGTCAAACCGCGTCCGCCAACTCCAGTCGCCGTTCGACCCGCTCCAGTCGACGCCGCAGGTCAGCGATCGCGTCTGCGCGGACGGCGTCCACCGCATGGAAGGCGACGAGGTGATGGTCGATCGCGGCGCGGCCGGTCTCGACGCCTGTGAAGTGCAGGCGCATCTCAGTCTGGATGTCGTCCAGCTTGCTGTGAACGCGGCGGAGCATCTCGCTGGTCAGGTCTTCAACCTTGTCAGCCATGGTCGTCTCGGTTGGCGAACCCCACCACGCGGCCATCATCGGGTTACGGGGTCAGGATGGCCGGACAACGAATTGCCATCTCGACCTATACGGCCGAGGGTTCACACAAAGGTCGCGGGCGAAACCCCGAACCGCTTGCCGAGGGCGCGCAGTTGATGGATGTCGAGTTCCCGCCGACCGCCGAGAATGTCCAAGACCTCCCCCTCGTTCCCGATCTCCGGCAGATCGCCCGGTGTCAGTTCGTGCTGCTCCATGAGGAACGCCATTGCGTCCATGCCGGACGCCTCCGCAAGCGGGGGCTGGTCCGCCTCATAGTCCTCGATCAGGTCGCCGACGATATCGACCAGCCCCATGGCCGAATGCTGCTCATCGCCGACCGCTTCGTCCAGGAGGGCCTCCAGCATCGCGACCATGCGCAGGTAATGGGCCTCATTGCGGATCGGGCTGATGTCGGTGGCTTGACGGAAGTGCTCCCAGGCCGGCAGCAGGCGTGCGATTTCAACGTGCGTACTCATCCGACCGGTCATCATGGGCTCCAGCCGTGCGCCCTTTGGCCAACCCGCTCCGCTAAACCGCGTCCGCCAACTCCAGTCGCCGTTCGACCCGCTCCAGTCGACGCCGCAGGTCAGCGATCTCGTCAGCGCGGACGGCGTCGACCGCGTG
Source organism: uncultured Thiodictyon sp. (assembly GCF_903828115.1). Lineage (GTDB taxonomy): Bacteria > Pseudomonadota > Gammaproteobacteria > Chromatiales > Chromatiaceae > Thiodictyon. The sequence goes on from NZ_CAIKKU010000652.1 coordinate 1,751, forward strand.
GAAAGCGGCGAGGTGATGATCGATCGCGGCAAGTCCGGTCTCGACGCCAGTGAAGCGCAGGCGCAGCTCCGCTTGGATGTCATCCAGCTTG
>NZ_CAIKKU010000653.1 GCF_903828115.1 uncultured Thiodictyon sp.
ATCGAATAATCCGACAACGACAACGACAACGACAACGACAACGACAACGACAACGACAACGAGATCAGAATGCCCCTCGAATGGTATAGGACGCTGCGCTATGCGGTACCTGGTTCAAATGGCAGCCGTCGATGGGAGTTCCGACGGCGACTCACCCCGGGCCAGGAGATCGTCGAAGGGGTCCAGCCCCTCGCGCTGGTGGCCGACGGCGGCCAGGCGCCTCAGGTAGTCCTGCCAGCGCGTCGGCCAGTCGCGGCCGAGCTGGTAGAGATACTGCCAGTCGTAGAGCCCGGAGTTGTGGCCGTCGTCGAAATAGACCTTCAGCGCGTAGGCGCCGACCTGCTCCAGCCTGGTGATACCGACCTGCTCCTTGCCGACCTGGAGCCGGGCGGTCTGGGCCGAGTGCCCGCGCACGGCGGCGGAGGGGGACGCAACCCGCAGGTATTCGCACGGCAGCCGGCAGCGGGCGCCGTCGTCAAAGGTAATCTCGAGCACCCGGGAGCGTTGGTGCAGATTGATCTCGGTGGGAAGGTGGCGCGTCTCCATACTTAGGTTCCTCGCGGGGGTCATCGTTGCGAGATTGGGACGCGGGGGGCCGACACCAAGGTCGGCCCGGCAGCGTCGCGGCGGGACACCTTCGATCAGGTCCGGGTAAAGCGCTCCGTGCGCGGGAAGGCCTGACCCTGGGCGTCGAACAGATAACAGGCGTCAGTTGGCACGCCGATGTCGAACTGACTGCGGGCGGTGCCGGGGGTCTCAGGACGCACCTTCACTGTAAAATCCTTGCCGCCGACGTCGAGATAGATAAAGGTCTCGGCCCCCAGGTGCTCCGCCACCAGAACGGTGCCGGTGATCCGGTTGTCCGCCCGCGGGTCGTCGAGCAGGACCGTGTGCTCGGGCCGGACGCCGACCTCCACCTGGTCCCCCGGGTGCGCCCGGCTGGTGTCCACGCCGGCGGTGATGCTGACCCCGGTGTCCAGCTTGATGCGCGTGCGGCGTGCGTCAGGCGCCTCGATCATGCCGCCCAGGAAGTTCATCTTGGGCGAGCCGATGAAGCCCGCGACGAAGCGGTTGGCGGGTTCGTGATAGAGGTCGAGCGGCGGGCCGAACTGCTCCAGGTTGGTAGCGGCGCCCTCGGCCAGCGGGCTCAAGACCGCGATCCGGGTGGCGAGTGTCATAGCCTCCACCTGGTCGTGGGTGACATAGATGGTGGTGGAGCCGCGCTCCTCGTGCATCCGGGCCAGTTCGATGCGGGTCTTGACCCGCAGCGCCGCATCCAGGTTCGACAGCGGCTCATCGAGCAGGAAGACCGCGGGGTGTTGGACCAGTGCCCGGCCGATGGCCACGCGCTGGCGCTGCCCGCCGGACAGGTCCTTGGGTTTGCGCTCCAGGAAGGGATCGAGCCCCAGCATGGCGGACGCCTGCGCCACCCGTTCGCGGGCGGTTTGCTTGTCCACCTTCTTGATCTTGAGTCCAAAGGCCAGGTTCTCCCGCACCGTCATGTGCGGATAGAGCGCATAGGACTGAAATACCATGCCGACGCCGCGCTCCACCGGCGGCACCTCGTTCATGCGTCTGCCGCCGATGAAGAGGTCCCCGGAGGTGATATCGTCGAGCCCGGCGATGGCCCGCAGCAGGGTCGACTTGCCGCAGCCCGAGGGGCCGACGAACACCACGAAGTCGCCCTCCTTGATGTCCAGGTTGATGTCACGCAGTACATCCCGCGCCACCCCCGGTTGGTAGTTCTTGACCAGGTGCTCGATCTTGACGTCGGCCATTGCTCTTATGCTCCCGAGGGACTGATTCAACTCTGCGATACCGCAAGGACTCCTAGCCCTTGACCCCGCCCGCGGTCAGGCCGCCGACCAGCCAGCGCTGGGCGAGCAGGAACACCAGGGTGATGGGGAATCCCGACAGCACGGCGGCGGCGGCGAAGTCCCCCCACTTGTATTCCTGCGGGTTCAGATAATATTGCGAGCCCACCGCCAGGGTCAGCTTGCTCTCGTCCTGGAGCAGGATGGAGGCGACCGGGTATTCGGTGATGGCGGTGATGAAGGCCAGGATGAAGACCACGGCCAGGATCGGCACGGACAGCGGCAACAGGATCAACCGGAAGGCCTGCCAGGGGGAGGCGCCGTCGAGTGTGGCGGACTCCTCCAGCGACTTGTCGATGGTCTCGAAATAGCCCTTGATGGTCCAGACGTGCAGCGCAATGCCGCCCAAATAGGCGAAGATCAACCCCGGATGGGTATTGAGCCCCAGCGGCGGGAAATAGTCGCTGATGCGGCTGAACAGGGCGTAATAGGCGACCAGCGCCAGGACCGCCGGGAACATCTGGAAGACCAGCATCGCCTTGAGCAGCAGGCTGCGTCCGCCGAAGCGCAGGCGGGCGAAGGCATAGGCGCAGGTGGTGGACAGCGCCACGATCAGCACGGCGGAGACCGATGCCACCTTGATCGAGTTCCATAGCCACAGGAGCACCGGAAACGGCGGCGGAATGGTCCGCCCGGACTCGTCGACGATGGACATGCCGAGCGCGAGCCGCCAATGGTCGAGTGTGGGGTGGCTCGGGATGATGTCACCCACGGCGAAGTTCCCGGTCCGGAACGAGATGGCGATCACCATCAGGAGCGGGAAGATGATCAGGGCGAGCCAGGCCCACAGGAAGGCGTGGGCCGCCAGTTTGCGGTAGATGATGGATTTCGCTTGCACCATGGCCATTGTGTCGCACTCCCGCGGTCTGTCGGTCAGGTCGGCCGGTCGACCCGCATGATCTTGATGTTGATGAGCGCCAGCACCCCGACCATGATGAAGATCAGGGTCGCGATGGCGGACGCCAGGCCATAGTCCTGGCCGGAACCCTCGAAGGCGATGCGATAGGTGTAGGTCACCAGGAGATCGGTGGTGCCCGCCGGGGTCTGGGCGCCGATGATGTCCGGGCGTCCCTCGGTCAGCAACTGGACCAGGACGAAGTTGTTGAAGTTGAATGCGAAGGACGCGATCAGGAGCGGGGTGAGCGGCTTCATCAGCAGCGGCACCGTGATACTGAAGAAGTCGCGGATGAAGTTGGACCCGTCCATGGCCGCGGCCTCGTAGAGGTCGGACGGGATCGCCTTCAAGAGCCCCATGCAGAGGATCATCATGTAGGGGTAACCGAGCCAGGTGTTGACGATCAGGAGCATGGTCCGGGCGAGCGTGGGGTCATTGAACCAGGCCGGCTTGATACCGAACAGCTGGCTCAGGAGCACGTTGATTTCGCCGAAGTTCTGATTGAAGAGCCCGCGGAAGACCAGGATCGAGATGAAGGCCGGCACCGCATAGGGCAGGATCAGGAGCAGGCGATAGAGCCCGCGGCCGGCGAGCGACTCCCACTGCACCAGGGCCGCCAGGACCATGCCGATGGCAAGTGTGAAGATCACGGAGAGCAATGAGAAGGTCAGGGTCCAGCCGAAGATCTGCAGGAAGGGCCCCTGGACCCCGGGGTCCGTCAGCACCCGCAGGAAATTCTTCCAACCCACGAACACGCTGAAGCCGGGCGCAATGCCGGGCCCGGTGAATTCGCCCTCGGGTGTGAGTGCGCGATAAAAGCCGCTTCGCATGTCCGGCGCGATGCGCTCTTTGGTCTGTTGGTTGACCAGGATCAGACCATCCCCGCCCTGGGCGCTCGGCAGCACCTGGTAGAGGGGCCGGATAGCGGAGAATTGCCGCAGTCCGCTCATGCGCAGGTCCGTGTGGTTCGGCAGGTGGGCGCGGACCTCTTGGAGCACGCCGCGCAGGCGCACCAGGTCCTTGATCGGCAGCGGCTCGGCAGCGGGCGGGGCGGTTGCGGGCAGCAGGTCGACCTCGATTGCGGCCGTGCTCGCCGGTGGCTGGGGACCCGCGCCCGGCACCCGTAACTCCACCGGCGGGCTCAGGAATCGTTCACCGTCGGCGGCGGTCAGGGCCAGGCGATAGGTGTTGGTGCCGGCGCCGTAGAGGGCGAAATCGAAGCTCTGATCCGCAATCTGAAAGCTCTGTGACAACTGATAAGCCCGGGCCCGCTCGAAGGTCAGGATATTGGTCGCGCTGTAATTGGTAAAGGCGATCCAGATCGTATAGGCCAGTGGGAAGACGATGAAGATAAACATGGTCGCCACACCCGGGAAGATGTAGCGGTGGACATAGGCGCCAGGGGCGGCGAAGACATAGAGTCCGGTGGCGACCAGGATCAGGGTCACCAGGGCGAAGATGGTTTCACCCTGAATGTACATCAGGGTCACGGCGTAGAGATTGACCAGCCCGATCACGCCGATGATCGCCCATTTGAGCCAATGGGCTGCGGGGCGCACCGGCGCCGCGATGCCCTGCCCAGTCGCCGCTGCTGAAGCCATGGTGATCCCCTTAGTAACGAGTCAGGAACAAGTTAACTACAAACATAGTCGTTGTCGTTGTCGTTGTCGTAATCGGAGAAGCGATGCAACGTGGGGGCGAGAGAATCCGGGACACGACGATAACCGCGATTGCGAAAACGACAACGACAACGACAACGACAACGACAACGGCGCTAAGAGCATTCTCTAACGGACTTGCTTAATTTATGGATCCGTTTCTTATCGCAGTCAATGCCCGGGTACGCCGGCTTGCCGCCGTGGCAGGTCCGCACAACGCGTCCCCCTAACTCACTCGCCCGCGCGCGGGAACCGCGCGGGCGTGCAGGCTATTTGACGACGCGGGTGGCGGCGTCGTCCAAGGCCGCGTCGACCGGCTGGCGACCGGCGGCCACGTTCTTGAGCGCCCCCTCCAGGTTGCTCCAGTATTTGATCATCTCCGGGACACTGGGCATCGGCTCGCCATTCTTGGCATTCTCGTAGGTGACCTTGATCCGCTCGTCCGCGGCGAGCTGCGCCTGGAATGACTTGAGGGTGACGGCCCCGAGCGGCTTGTCGTCATTCATCGCCTTGAGCCCCTCGGGGGTCAGGAGATATTCCTCCAGGAACAGGGTCGCCAGGTCCTTATTGGGGCTGGCGTTGTTGATGGCGCCCCCCAAGACGCCGACGAAGGCGCGGGCCGGTTTGCCGCCCAGGGTCGGGAGCTTGGCCAGGCCGTACTTGACGCCGCTCTTGCTCAGGTTGTCCCAGGACCAGGGGCCATTGATGGTCATGGCCGCTTCCCCCTTGTTGAACTTGGCCTCGGCGACCCCGTAGTCCAGGCCGCGCGGCAGGTGGCCCTGTTCGATCAGGTTGGCGACAAAGGCGACGCCCTGCTTGGAGCCCGCATTGTTGATCCCGGTGTCCTTGACGTCGTAACTCCCGTCCGCGCGCTTCTTGAAGGCATAGCCGCCGCCGGCCGCGAGCAGGGGATAGGTGAAATAGGGGGTCTCATAGGCCCAGAGGATGGCGTGCTTCTTGTCTTTCTGAAGCCTGGTGTCCAGCGCCGCCATTTCCTCGAAGGTCTTGGGCGGACCGTCCGGCAGCAGCTCCTTGTTATAGATCAGGGACACCGCTTCCGCGGCGATAGGGTAGCCGTAGACCTTGCCGTCGATGCTGACCGCATCCCAGGCAAAATCATCGATTTTGGCACGCATCTGGGCACTGGGATTGAGCGGCGCGATGAGGCCGCCCTTGGCCCATTCGCCGTAGCGGTCATGGGGCCAGAACATGATGTCCGGTCCCTGGGCATTGGAGGCGACCTGCTGGAAGCGCTGCTCCACGTTGTCCGGGTGGGAGACCTCGACCGGTACGCCGGTATCCGCGGTGAAGCGTTTGGCGACCTCGGCGAGACCGTTGTAGCCCTTGTCGCCGTTGATCCAGAGGGTGAGTTTGTCCTTTTCGAGGGCCGGGGCGGCGCTGGACAGGGCGAGTGTCGCGATGGCGACGGCCAGGGTGACGAGTCTTTTCACGTTCGTTTTCACGTTCGTTGTCCTGCCTCTTGCTGGTTGGTCGGCGCCGGATGTCGGCGGCCTGGCGCGGGCGTTCGGGAGAGCGACCCCGCGCCGGTGCGAAACCCACTCTTGTTATCGTCGCCGGGTGCCGGGGCTCACGGACACCCCCGCCGGCCCCTCGCGGGAACCGCCCGTCGGTCGAGTATAGCCCACGGTTATTATCCGCGAAACCGGGCTGATGAACGACCTGGGTCAGCGCCGAAAAACGACGCTGCTTGTTGTGTGACCGCGACATTTTTCTTTTCTGCCCTCGTCCAAGCGCCGGAGACGGACGTTAGCGAGCCTCGAAAATACTTGCGAAACATGCCTCGACAACTTGTTCCTTAGGGTCTACATTAAGGGTCAGGCGATTGTGTGAAAAACGCAACGTCGGAGGAAGTGTCTCGGGAATCGGTCGAGCCCGTGCCGGGCGGCCGCTTCGGCGCCTGGCCGGCGCACCATGATTTCGGGCCGCGGTGATGCGTGCGGCCGCGAAGGTCTCTTGCGGTTGCCGCGTCTCGGGCCGCGGGTGGGCACGCAGGCCGCCCGCACGCGCCCCGCGGCAGGTCCCGCCCGGCGGGATGATCATCATAAGTTTTGGGGGAATATCCATGAAAGCTCGCGTGTTGACGGCCGCCTTCGCCGCCTGCCTGGCGTCAGGTGCGCTCCCGGCCGAGGATGCGGCCAAGAACTACCTGCCGGACTTCCACGGCTATCTGCGTTCCGGGCTCGGCGCCACCAGCGGCGGCGGGGACCAGTCCTGCTTCCAGTCCAACGGCGCCGACAGCAAGTACCGCCTCGGCAACGAGTGCGAGACCTACATGGAGATCGTGCTCGGCAAGTCCCTGTGGGAGCAGAACGGCCAGAGCTTCTACATCGATACCCGCATCGCCTACAAGTCCGGGCAACAGAACGACTGGGAAGAGGACCCGGGCGATGGCTCCGGTTCCAACAGCGACGCGATCTCCGGTGATCGCGCCGTCGCCGCCCACCCGTACCGGGACTCGGTGGTGTCGCTGCGCGAGGCCAACGCCCAGTTCCGCGGCGTGATTCCCGGCCAAAAGCGTTCCAACCTGTGGGCCGGCAAGCGCTTCTACCAGCGCCACGACATCCACATGGCGGATTTCTACTATTGGGATATCTCCGGCCCCGGGGTCGGCCTGGAATATTGGACGCTGGGCCCCGGGGACCTGTCGGTCGCCTGGATCCGCAACACCGACGGCGCCTGGGCCAACGGTCTGGGGACCGATTTCTGGGCCACGGACGGCATCCGCCCGAACGTCGTCAATAACGTCGTGAGCCTGCGTTATGCCAACCTGAAGACCAACAAGGACGGCAGCCTGGAGCTGGGCGCCGAGTGGGGCGGGGCCGATCTGACCAACGGCCAGAGAAACTATCTGTTCGTCAACGCCGATGACGAGGTCTATCAGCGCGGTTTCGACAATCAGAACGGTTGGATGTTTACCGCCGAGCACACCCAGGGCAACTGGTTCGGGTCCGGCTACAACAAGTTCGCGGCCCAATATGCCAACGGCAGTATGGCCGCCACCGGCAACAACGACACCCACAGCCACAGCTTCTCCAATGTGAACCGGATGTGGCGGGTCATCGACCATGGGGTACTCGTCTTCAACAGCCGCATCGCGATGATGTACGCGACCTGGTACGAGTCGAAGAAATCGATCGACGGCGGCACCAAGGATTGGTTCTCCATCGGCATCCGCCCGCAGTACAACTGGACGGATACCATGAACACGACGCTCGAGGTCGGTTACGACAATGTGGCCTTCGGGCACGACTGGGCCGGCTACATCCCGGACCCCACCCAACCGGACTATATTGCCAACTGCGCCGAGCGCAACAGCCACTGCGTCCTGACCAAGGTGACGCTGGCCCAGCAGTGGCAGGCGGGTCCGAGCATCTGGGCGCGTCCGGTGCTGCGGCTGTTCGTCACCTACGCGGATTGGAACCAGGGCAACTACCCCCAGACCCCGGGTATCATCCCGATCAGGGACACCACCGGCACCACCTTCGGCGCCCAAGTGGAGGCCTGGTGGTGAGGTCCTTGCCGCCCCGGTCGGCCGGGGCGGCGGCCGCTTCTTCGGGGGTGTCGTGCGGCGGTCCCGGCCGCCGCGGCACCGACAGCGTTCTTAACCAGTCCTGGAATCCCTCATGCCCAGATCCCTTACCGTCACCGCGCTCGCCCTTGCCCTGGTGACCGTCGCCGGCTGCGCCGGTTCGGGCAAGACCACCTGGGTCGCCCCCCTGGAGTCGCGCTCGCCCATGTATACGGCGGTCAGTCCGAGCGCCGCCGCGAGCCTCGAGACGCTCTCTGCCGTGCGGGTCTGTTGCGACACCCTCTCCGCGCTGCACTACCAACCCTTGAACACCGGGGACAGCGAATTTTTCAAGCTCGACGCCAACTCTCAAGCCTTCACGTTCGCGACCGGCAAGAGCCTACTTCAAGCCTTCGTGATCCCGGATGAACTGGAGCGTGCCACCCTCACCATCGAGGCAATCGCCGGGGCCACGGTCTTCGTCCCCACGGTCCTGATCCTGGATCGGGACTTTCGGGTGAGCCGCGCCATCGATTCCAGCAATTTCAAGTACACCCCGGCCGGCTTCATGGAGCCCCAACGCCTGCGGGGCAAGGTCTATCTGGACCGCCGACAGGGGGGGGAGCTGGCGGCCGAGAAGTACCTGATCGTCTTCACGACGGATAAGGACCTGCGCGGCTCGACCCGGATGATGAGCGAGGCCAGGCTCTATGCCCGCGCCCATGGCCTGGTGGACCCCGGCCTGCCGGACCCCATCGCCCAGCACGCCGCCACCGGGGTATTCCGGATGGGCGTGGGGGATCTGGAGGTTTCCGCCGCCTCCACCACCCAATATGTCAGACAGCAGCAAGGCGCGAGCCGCTATGTGCCGCCGACCAGCGCAGTTGCCCCGGCCCCGCGGCCGTCGCGCCCCGTGGTCCAGTCCAGCCCCCGCGCGGCCAAGGCCGGCGCGCCGCCGATGCTGAAGGAGACCCAGACCATGTACGACCGGATGATCCAGCAATCCGTCGCGCTGGGTGACATGGACCGCGCCTGGCGGCTGGTCCAAGAGGCCGAGCGGGCCGGCTCCACCACGGCGCGCACGACCTTCGTCGGCGCGGTGGAGAATAAATAGGGGTCACGGGGGCGCGGGTGCGATCAGAACTGATGTGGTGGCCGAGATCCCGGGTACGCTGTCGTTGTCGTTGTCGTTGTCGTTGTCGTTGTCGTAATCGAATAATTCGACCACGACCACGACCACGACAACGACGCCCAGCCCGGCGCTCCCAGAGGCACTCGGGCACAACGAAGTTTCGGCTTTTTCCCAGGTCTTCGGTAGACTCCCCGGCCTAGCACCTACCAACCCCCGGAGTCGTCCATGCACCGCACCAGCGGCATCCTGCTGCACCCCACCTCCCTTCCGGGTCCCTTCGGCATCGGCGACCTGGGGCCGAGCGCCCACCGCTTCGTCGATTTCCTCACCCAGGCCGGCCAAGGTCTCTGGCAGGTCCTGCCGCTCGGGCCCACCGGTTACCGCGATTCCCCCTACCAGTGCACCAGCGCCTACGCCGGCAACCCCTTGCTGATCAGTCCGGAGTCCTTGCTCGCGGCCGGCTGGATCGACCCCGCGGACCTCGAACACCCGGACTTTCCGGACGCGGCCGTGGACTTCGGCCCGGTCCACGCCTGGAAGGGCGCCCTGCTCGATCGTGCCTACCAGGGTTTCCTCACCCGTGCCGACCAGGACCAGCGCGACGCCTTCGCCCGCTTCCAGGAGGAGCATCGCGACTGGCTGGTCGATTACAGCCTCTTCAGCGCGCTGAAAAGCGCCTTCGAGCTGCGGCCCTGGACCGCCTGGCCGGCGCCGCTGGCGCTGCGTGAACCGGCGGCGCTCGCCGCCTGGGCCCAGGACCATGCGCCGCAGATCGAGCGCGAGTGTCTGGTCCAGTTCCTCTTTTTCAGCCAGTGGTCGGCGCTGCGCGACTATGCACACGAGCGCGGCATCCGCCTGGTGGGGGACATGCCGATCTTCGTCGCCCACGACTCGGCCGAGGTCTGGACCCATCGCGAGTGGTTCCAACTGGAGCCGGACGGCCAGCCCACCGTCATCGCCGGGGTCCCGCCCGACTATTTCAGCCCCACCGGGCAGCGTTGGGGTAATCCGCTCTACGACTGGCCCGCCCTGGCCGCCGACGGCTACGGGTTCTGGGTGCAGCGCCTGCGCCGCCTGCTGGGGGTCACGGACCTGGTGCGGGTGGACCACTTCCGCGGCTTTGCCGCCTATTGGGAGGTCCCGGCGAGTGAGGAGACGGCGGTCAACGGGCGCTGGGTCCCGGGTCCCGGGATGGACCTCTTCAGCGCCCTGCGTGACGCCCTGGGAGGGGACCTGCCGCTGATCGCCGAGGACCTGGGCGTCATCACGCCGGACGTCGAGGCCCTGCGCGACGGGCTTGAGTTGCCGGGCATGGCCATCCTCCAGTTCGCCTTCGAGGATACCAGCGAGTGTTTCGGACACTGCCAGTTCCTGCCCCACAACCACCGACCGCGCCAGGTGGTCTACACCGGCACCCACGACAACAACACCATCGGCGGCTGGTGGTCGGAGCAGGCGGAGCCGATCCGCTCCCTGGTCTGCCGCTATTTCGACATCGACGGCAGCGAGCCCCACTGGGCCTTCATCCGCGCCGCACTCGCCTCGGTGGCCGCACTCGCCCTCTTCCCGCTGCAGGACCTGCTGGGCGCCGGGGCCGCGGCGACCATGAACCGCCCCGGCACCGTGCAGGGCAACTGGGTCTGGCGTTTCCGTGAGGAGGACCTGGACCCCGCCGCGGCCGACCGGCTGCGGGACCTGAGCCGTCTGTTCTGTCGGCGGCCCTATCCGCCGGCCGGGGGCTGAGCCCGGTCGGCGTTACTCAGGTCTGGCGCCGGCTCAAGGCAGTTGCACCAGCGCGGGCGCCGCCCAGCCGGGGGCGCGGTGCTCCGCGATCACCGTGGTATCGATCCCCCCGCGCAGGTTGAAGTCCGCCGTCAGGCGCATGAAGCGGGGCCTGGTGGCCGCCACCAGGTCGTCTAAGATGCGGTTGGTCACCGCCTCATGGAAGGCGCCCTCGTCGCGATAGGACCAGACATAGAGCTTGAGCGACTTGAGTTCCACGCACCGCTGGTCCGGGATGTATTCCAGGGTAAGCTCCGCGAAGTCCGGTTGACCGGTCTTGGGGCACAGGCAGGTGAACTCCGGCACGCGGATGCGGATGGTGTAGTCACGCCCGGGTTGCGGGTTATCGAAGGTCTCGAGGGACCGGCTAGGGGCACTGGGCATGAGGGCGTCTCCGAAAGTCGCGGGATTCAGGTCGGCGGCGTGGGCCGCGGGGACAAGGCGCAAGTGTACCTGCCCGGGCCGATCGGCGGTCCGCCAATCCCCGCTCGATACAGGGTCGAGTGCCGCGACTGATGCCCACAGCGACATCGCCAAGCCCGCGGTCGCCCCTGCCTTCCGGCGCTCGTCGAACACCGATAACCCCGTGAATCACGCTGCGAGGTCGGAAGCGACGTGAGAATATATGGACAGGATTAGCAGGACTAAGAGCAGCGTGTGGCGTTCGAGGCGTCGGCCTCGATCGTCGGTCAGGCCGGTACCGCTCGGTCCGCACAGCCGACTCCAGGGTCGGGGCGCGATCTGTAGGGTCCGCTGTGCGGACCAGCGACCTTGCGCTGAGCGCCATGGCCGGGATTATCACCACGGCCGTCCTTGGTATTGCCCATAGGTATGGGGCGCATCCCGAAACGGGGACTCCCCCAAGGCGGGATCGTGTCGCCCGTGCTCGCGAACCTCTATCTGCACTATGCGCTGGGTTTCGAGCTGTTCTGGTATACCGACCGGGAAGGCATTCCGCGGGTGAAGCGTCGCACCGCCCGCAAGCGATTGCAAGCGGCGATTCGGCGTGTGAAGGAATGGATCAAGAGCCACCGGCACCTGCCGGGCATGGAGTTTATCACAAGGACTCAATCGGCGGCTGGTAGGGCATTACAATGACTATGGTCTACGGGGCAACTCGGCGGACCTGTGGTGCTTCTACAATGCGGCCGTCGTCTCTGCGTTCAAATGGCTGAACCGGCGCGGGGGTAAGCGTAAGAGTTTCACCTGGGCGGCCTTCGGTCGCGCCATCGAAAAGCTTGGTATCGCCAAACCCCGCATCACCGAGTCGCGCTGCTTGCAATACGAACTGGTGTTTGCGTAAAACCTCGCGCTCGCTTGATG
>NZ_CAIKKU010000654.1 GCF_903828115.1 uncultured Thiodictyon sp.
ACCTCGCAGGACGGGAAGAACCTTATACCTTCGTCAGCGTCAGGACTTTGCTCGACGATTTCTGGGCCGATGTCAGGAGCCTGACCGATGATTGAACGACGCATCCTTCGCATTGAGATCTCGACGCCGCAGGCCGCGCTGGAGGCGTTCGCGCAAACCTGGGAACGCCTGGAACGGGGCGAAGCCGTCACCCCAGTTGAAGCCATTGGCTTCGAGAGCCTGTCTGAGATGCTCAGTACCCTGACGCCAAGGCGTTGGGAACTGATACAGACGGTCAAACGCCGCGGACCCACACCCATCGCGGAACTTGCTGAACCAGTCGAGCAGGACAAGACCCCTGGCTGCACCGATGTCGGGACCTTGGTCGATCTAGGTATCCTTGAGATCGACGACCGCCAGCGCGTCTTTGTGCCTTGGGATGAGATTGATCTGCGGGTGCCGCTAGCCGCTTGAGATTACAGCATGCCGGGAATCAGGTATACCTCATGACTGACCGAGGCTCGCTGACTCGCGCGCCCGCGACTACTTTGATGATGTGTTGTACTGATCGGAACGCGGGCTCCCTCAGACGTATTGGAGCCTGGAGCCCGGCGGCTTTCAATCTCTAAAGCGCCGCTGCCGCGCCTACAATTGGCGTACTAATTTATTTGTTATGGAGGAGTGACCGTGCCAGCAAACTTGCCGCAAGGCGCCAATGCCCTTATCCCAGAACCCGTCGTTTTCGTAGGGATCGGCTGGAGTACAGATGAAGAGTGGGAGATCGACGCTAGCGCTTTCTTGGTAGGCCAGACCGGGAAAGTCAGATGCGACCGGGATTTCATTTTCTACAATCAACCGGAGGCCCCTGGTGGCTGTATTAGCCTCGATATGGAACCCAGGAGCGGAGAAGACATGCGGGGCTTTCACGTCCACTTATCGCAAGTCCCCGAGGATGTTTCAAAAATTGTCTTTACGTAGAGGCAAGTCTTGTCTTCTCGATCAATTTACTACCTGACATCAAACTGGAAGACTGCGAACGCCTTTTGCTGATATCCAGATACGGGATGAGCCGGAAGGGAGTACTGGAAAAACGCTGGAAAGAGATCAGCGCACTGAATCACGAGAGCATCATACGGGCAATCTTTACCGAGGATGTCATTAGTAAGATTCGACTCGTCATAAAACGTGATACCGGATGCAGTTTCGACAACGATCAAATACGGCCGGTGCTCGAAGAAATCTTGATCCACGGATAGCATATTGCGAGTGGAAATAGGGGCAAAAGGGGCCAGAGTTGAATACCCCGACTGACAGACGCAGAACGATCATTGCCGCATAATATCTTTGGGCGCCAAGTTAATTCGCGCCAAAGCGTCGATCTCTGGCAACCCCGCTCTCATATCTTACTCCACTCAGGAGCGCATCTATGCAATGGCACGAAATCCGCGCCCATTATCCGCAACAGTGGCTTCTGCTGGAGGCAGTCAAGGCCCATTCCGAAGGCGAGCGCGGCTGGGGGAGGCTGCGCCGGTGTCGGCACACCACCGCGCTCGCCTCAGGCCCGATCGATAAACTGAGCACGGCGCGACGACACACAGGCCCCTGATCATAACTCCGGCCACCCTGCTGGACGGGAGATCGCTGGTCCGCACAGCGGACCCTACGGGCGCCGAGG
>NZ_CAIKKU010000655.1 GCF_903828115.1 uncultured Thiodictyon sp.
GACAACGACAACGACAACGACAACGACAACGGCAACGGCAACGACAACGACGCCGACAACGACAACGACAACGACAACGACAACGACTACGACAACGACAACGACAACGACAGCGTACCCGGGATCTCGGTCACCACATCAGTTCTGATCGCACCCCCTGGGATCCCGAGAATTTGACTTCGGGGCGGAAATCCCTATAACTCCCGCCCGATCGAACACTGAGGAAGTTGCTATGCCTATCTACGAATATCGCTGCGAGCGTTGCGGCCACGAACTGGAGAAGCTCCAGAAGCTCGCCGAGGACCCCCTGACCGAGTGCCCGGCCTGCGGCGAGCCGACCCTGAAAAAACTGATCTCCGCCGCCGGCTTCCGGCTCAAGGGCGGCGGCTGGTACGAGACCGATTTCAAGACCGGCGGGAAGAAGAACCTCCACGGCGACGGCGAGAAGGCCGGCGGCGGGGAGAAGTCCGACGGCGGGGAGAAGTCCGGCGGCGGCGCCGAGAAAAAGACGGAGACTGCCAAGCCCGCCGAAACCGCGGCCAAGCCGGCCGAAAAAAAGCCCGCCGCCAAGCCGGACGCCGCCTGAGGGTCTGTGGGAGCGGCGTCCCGCCGCGACTGGCGTTGCCGCACAATGCCGTTAAGTTGAGCGCTGCCGGCTCCCACGCTCCGGCGTCACTGCCAGTTAGTTTAGCGCCGCAGCCCAAGCGCCTGGAGTCCGAGGCTTTACCGTGAAAGTGCGTCGTCAGGCCATCCTGGCCTGACGGTGTCGGGGCTGCGACAGTCAGGGCTGGAAGCCCTGACTACGCCGCCCCCTACGGTGGCCATCGAGCTAGCGGTCGAGAGGACTTTCATGTTCCGGGGTGGCGCGGGTGCTTTGACCGTTAGCCTTGGAGCGCGCCAAGGCTGAAGCCTTGGACTCCAGGCAGAGGCGACGCGGTCGGCGAGTGCGCCTTGACTTGATGGCAGTGACGCTCCTGCGTGGGAGCAAGAGCGGGCGCCCCGTGTCCAGTAACCAGACGGGACGCGGAGCGCCCGCGCTGCATTCCCACGCCGGAGCGTGGGAACGAGAGGTCCGGGCCGGTTGGTTGCCGCTGGGCCCGAGCGCGGCCGCAGCCCGCTCCCACCAGGCCCTCAGCCAGATTGCTGCATCGCAACTTGCGCGACCCCCGGTAGCCCAGTATCTTGAACCGTTTTATCCGAGGCGCCGTTGCGCCCCGGAGCGGCCAACAAGGCGATCGGCTCATGCGTACGCACTACTGCGGTGAATTGAACAGCGCCCTGATCGGACAGGAGGTCATCCTGTGCGGTTGGGTGCATCGGCGGCGGGACCATGGCGGGGTCATCTTCATCGACCTGCGCGACCGCGAGGGGCTGGTCCAGGTGGTCCTGGACCCGGACCGGGCGGAGGTCTTCGCCCTGGCCGAACAGGCGCGCAGCGAGTATGTGCTGCGTGTGGAGGGCCGGGTGCGCCCGCGCCCCGAGGGCACCGTGAACCCGGACCTGCCCACCGGTGAGGTGGAGGTCCTGGGTACGGGGCTGACGATCCTCAACGCGGCCGAGACCCCGCCCTTCCAGCTCGACACCCACTCCGCCGACACCTCCGAGGAGGTGCGCCTGCGCTATCGCTATATCGATCTGCGCCGCCCGGAGATGCAGGAGCGCCTGCGGGTGCGCAGCCGCGTCACGCGGGTCATGCGCAACTACCTGGACGACCAGGGTTTTCTGGACATCGAGACGCCCATCCTCACCAAGTCCACCCCCGAGGGTGCCCGGGACTATCTGGTCCCCAGCCGCACCCACCCGGGCGAGTTCTTCGCGCTGCCCCAGTCGCCCCAGTTGTTCAAACAGTTGCTGATGATGTCGGGGATGGACCGCTACTACCAGGTGGCCCGCTGCTTCCGCGACGAGGACCTGAGGGCCGACCGGCAGCCGGAGTTCACCCAGCTCGATATCGAGGTCTCCTTCATGACCGAGGACGCGCTGATGGGCCTCATGGAGGAGATGATCCGCCGGCTCTTCAAGGAGGTCCTGGACACCGAGCTGCCCAACCCCTTCCCGCGCCTGACCTATCAGGAGGCGATGCGCCGTTACGGCTCGGACAAGCCGGATCTGCGCATCCCGCTGGAACTGGTCGACGTGGGCGACCTGATGGTCGGCGTCGACTTCAAGGTCTTCGCCGGCCCGGCCCAGGACCCGAAGGGCCGGGTGGTGGCCCTGTGCCTGCCCAAGGGCTGCGAGCTGTCGCGCAAGGAGATCGACGACTACACCAAGTTCGTCGGCATCTATGGCGCTCGGGGCCTGGCCTACATCAAGGTCAACGACTGGTCGACCAAGGGCGCCGAGGGGTTGCAGTCGCCGATCCTCAAGAACCTCAATGCCGCCGCCATCGACGGCATCATGGCCCGCACCGCCGCGGTGGACGGGGACCTGATCTTCTTCGGCGCCGACCAGGCGAGCGTGGTCAACGAGGCCATCGGCGCCCTGCGGGTGCGCCTGGGGCAGGATCGGGGCCTGCTTGAGTCCGGCTGGCGGCCGCTGTGGGTGGTCGACTTCCCCATGTTCGAGCACGACGCGGCCAATAGCCGCTGGGCGGCACTGCACCACCCCTTCACGGCCCCCAAGGAGGACCAGCTCGACTTGCTTGCGACGGACCCCGGCGCCTGCCTGTCGCGCGCCTATGACATGGTGCTCAACGGCAGCGAGATCGGCGGCGGCTCCATCCGTATCCATCGCGATACGGTGCAGCGCCAGGTCTTCAGCCTGCTGAACATCTCCGAGCAGCAGGCCGAGGACCGCTTCGGCTTCCTGCTGCGCGCCCTGCGCTTCGGCTGCCCGCCCCACGGCGGGGTCGCCTTCGGGCTCGACCGGCTGGTGATGCTGATGACCGGGGCGGCCTCCATCCGCGATGTCATGGCCTTCCCCAAGACCCAGACCGCCGCCTGTCTGATGACCAGCGCCCCGTCCCCGGTGGACGAGGCCCAGCTCAAAGAGTTGGGGCTGCGCATCCGGGCGCGGGCCTGAGGGGGCGGCCATGGCGCTGGCGATCGAGACGCGGGCGGACGGGCCGCCGGAGTCCCACCCGGACCTCCCGCAGGGGGCCGGGGCGGACCCGATGGCCGGGCTGGCGGACCCGGCCGCCGCCGGGGCGGCCGCGCCCGGTGCCCGCACCCGCTTCAAACGCCCCCAGTCCGTCCTGGTGGTGATCTGCACCAGGGGCGGCGAGTTCCTGATGTTGCGGCGCACCCACCCCGGCCAGTTCTGGCAATCGGTCACCGGCAGCCTCGGCCCCGGGGAGAGTCCGCGCCTGGCGGCCCTGCGCGAGATCCGCGAGGAAACCGGCCTCTGGGCCGGCTCCGCCCTGGTCGACCTGCGCCGCTCCGTCCTCTTCCCCATCATGCGCGCCTGGCGCGAGCGCTATGCGCCCAATGTGCGCTTCAACCGCGAATACTGGTTCGCCCTGGTGCTGGAGACGCGGCGCATCATCCGGCTCGATCCCGCCGAACACCTGGAGTACCGCTGGCTGCCGGGGTTGCGCGCCGCCAACCTGGCCAGTTCCTGGACCAATCGGGATGCCATCCTGGCGCTGTCCGGGGGCTGAGTGGTGAACGCCGATGGTTGATCACTGCCTTGCGGACGAATATCCCGATATCGTCATCGCCGGCTTCCCCAAGGCCGGCACCACCGCGCTCGCCACCCTGCTCTGCGGGCACCGCCAGGTCTCGCTGATGGAGCCCAAGGAGCCCCACCGCTTCTCCTGGGGGCTGGACCCGGACATCCCGGCGCGCGCCCGCGCCAATGGCCTGGGCGCCGCGGACTATGGGGCCGCCATCGCCGCCGCCCGCCGCCGCGGGCGCCTGGTGAAGCCTGATCGCCTGCGGCTTCTACGACCCCCTGGTCGAGGTCTATGCCCGCGAGTTCGGCGAGGCCCTGCTGGTTATCCCGCAGGAATCCCTGCGCTCTGACCAGGGGCTGGTGCTCGGGCGCTGCTTCGCTCACCTGGGCCTCGAACCCGAGCCGGTCGCCGGGGGTTCGGATGAGTTCAACGTCGGCGACCATCGTCTCGAGACCGGCGTCTCACGCTTGCTGCGGCGCACCGGCATCGCCGGGCTGGCCCAGCGTCTGCTGCCCCATTCCCTGGTCGCCCGCGTCCGGCACGCCCTGACCCGCAAATCGGAACCGGGCTTCGACGACCTGGCGGGCAGTCCCGAGGGTGCGGTCATGGAGCGACTCTATGGGCTCCTGAGTGCCGCGACGGCCGCCCGGATGGAGCGCGACTACGGCGTTCACTGGGGCTCGCGCCGCCCGACCTGAAGTGTGGGAGCGGCGTCCCGCCGCGACGGTGTGCCCCGGGAGAGGTCCGTTCGTGGTCGCGGCCGGCCTCCACGGGTGGTTCGCCATCGGCTAGACTCCCTCCAGTCACCATCGGAGATCACCCATGCAACCGCAAACTGCCGAGATTGAATGGGCCATCGATGGCCTTGACCGCCGTGAAAAGCTCCACCTCATTGAGGTCCTGGCCCGCGGCCTTCAGCGGGACCGGAGTACGGCCACAACCGCTGAGCGCAAGGCGCAACTGGAGGGCTTGCTGCAGGAACTGGATGCCCTGCCCAGTGAGGGCGCGGACGACGGCTTCTGCAACCGGGACCACGACGCCCTGCTCTATGGTCGGCGGCCGTGATCTTCGTCGACACCGGCGCCTGGTTTGCCGCCTTTGTGCCCAAGGACGCGGATCACTCGGCCGCGTGGGCCAGATGCTGCTGGACGAGGTGTTGGCCGAACTGCATCTGGTGTCGTCGGATGACATCCGTGCGGCCTGGGGTGTCTATCGGCAGTTCTCGGACAAGGCATGGAGCTTCACCGACTGCGTGAGCAAGGTCGTCATGACTAGCCGCGGTATTCAGACGGCCTTGGGCTGAGGAACGAAGCCCAACGGGGCGCTTGTATCCGCGGGGGCGCTTGTTGGGCTTTGTTCCTCAGCCCAATCGACGGACTCGGCCGACCCTTGCAGTGCATCGGCCAGGGTCGTGCGCGTACTCATGCGCCAAAAGCCATCGCCGCTGCGATCGGCATAGCGACCGGCATACTCCACCGACTGCCCGGCGTCCGCCAGCGCGTCCGACACCAGACCCAGGGTCAACTCCAGTTCGCTCAGGTTGATGGCGCGAATCGCAGCGCTTTTCCAATTCTCCTGCTCAATCGCCACCTCCAAGGCAGCCCGCATCGGCTCCAGCGCCTCGGTCAGCCGGCCCAGCGCGCGCAGCCGGAAGGCGGCCTGATTAAGCAGCCAGGCCCGGTCGGGCTCGGTCAAGGCGGCGGAGACCCGCTGCCAGGGCTCGTCGAAGAAGCAGGCGACCGCGCCCAACTCGGCACCGAAGGCGCCAAGCTTCCTGACGGCATAGGCTTCGGCGCTGCGGCTTATACGGTCACGATAGACCTCCTCGCACGCCTGCTGCTGCAACCCCGCCAGGCACCCGTGCGCGACTGGTCCCCAGACCGAGAAAGCGCTTGGCGCCGACGAACAGCGGCTCGGTCAACCCGGCCATGGGCGGTGCCTGCCGCAGCGCGGCCAGGCAGCCGGCCTCGGCCGGGCGGTCGAAGAACCCGAGCAGGCGCAGGGCCGCCAGTTCCCGGGCGCCTTCCCCGCCCGCGCGCCCGAACCAGGTCTCGCAGGCGGCCATGACCCAGAAGGCCGGGTTGCCAAGGGCCTCTCGTCGGCATCCGCCAGGTCGACCGTGTCCCTCTGGCGGCAGTCGCCTCCATGGGCCTGAGCGAGGAAGCTACCGAGCAGAGTCAGGCTGAGTGCGTGGTCGCGGACCTCGCGGGCGGCGGCGATCAGCTGCGGATCGTCCGGGGCGATGGACGCGGACCCGG
The DNA here is from genome assembly GCF_903828115.1 of uncultured Thiodictyon sp. GTDB lineage: Bacteria > Pseudomonadota > Gammaproteobacteria > Chromatiales > Chromatiaceae > Thiodictyon. Next base: position 5,872 of record NZ_CAIKKU010000655.1, read on the forward strand.
CGCGCTGGACGCGCAGCCGGTGCAGCAGCCGGGCGCCGTCGGCGGCGCTGAGGTTGGCGAGATCCTGGCGGACCACGGCGCCATGGGGCCGGGCGGGTATTGCAGCGGTTCCACGCCGTCGAGCACCAGCAGCGTCCGGTGGGCGGCGACCGCCTGGGCCAGGAGTTTGCCCTTGTCCCAGGGCGAGGAGGCGGGGTCGTGGGCGACCTCGAACCAGTCGAACGCGCTGCTGAAGAAGCCGTCGTCCGAGGCCTGGCGGTCGTCGCCGGTGCCTTGGCTGAAGAAGCTCCAGCCGAAGACCAGTTCGGCCCCGCGCCAGTCGGCGGCGCGCAGCCGGTCCAGCCAGCGCTTGACCAGCGCGGTCTTGCTGACGCCGCCGGGGGCGGTGAGTTCCAGTGCGCAGGTGCCGGGGTCGGACCAGGCGTCGTCCAGCAGCTGCAGTTCGGTTTGCCGGCCGAGGAAGTCGGCGGCGCCGAAGGGGAGCTTCGTAAGGTCGATGCGGGGTTGAGCCGCCGCGGTTGCGGTCGGCTTGGTCCCGGACTGGCCGGTATTGATCCGCCAGCGCTCGAGGATGAGGTCGGCCACTTCCGCCGGGCTGCGGCCGTCGCCGATCCAGACATGGCCATCGATCGAGAACAGGCCGGGCACCTCGGTATTGTCGAAGCGCAGCGGCATGATGGCCGCGTCCTGCCGCTGCTTGATGAGATCGAGCAGTGCCCGCCACTCCAGTCCGCACCATTCCTTGGCGTTGTAATCGGCGCACAGAAACACCGCAATCAGCTCGGATTGCCGGTGGTAGAGGTCGGATAGATAGGTGCCGAGGTTCGGTCGGCCGAACTCGGCCTCGTGGTACCTGTCGTAGAGCACCTGACCCAGGGCGCTGCCCTGGGCTGGTATGTGGCGCCCCTTCGGGGCTCAAGACGGCGGTGGGGCAAGCGTGCGTCGTACGGCCTGGATCGTCATTCCCGTCGGCGGCGCTACAAGCGTGTTGTAATACAAAACCGTAGTGCTACGCGGACCGCCGACCTCCGGGCGGGTGGATGCAGCGCGCGCCGGCCCCGGACCCTTCCGGCCCGGGTGCCGCGCGCCTTATCCACCCTGTCCGCTGGCGAATGATGGGTTTCGCTGCGCTCTACCCATCCTACAGCCTGCCATTTGGTTAAGCCGCAACGGTTTCTGGGAGCGCCGCACC
>NZ_CAIKKU010000656.1 GCF_903828115.1 uncultured Thiodictyon sp.
GCCGCGCCGAGTCCGGCCCCCAGGCCAGCGCTCGCGCCGGCGCCGACCCGCGCAGCGCCCCCCGCGGCGCCACCCGAGCCGCCGGCGCAAGGCGTGCGCGCTTGGCTCGGGCGACTCTTCGGCGGCTGACGCCAGGCGCATCGGCTCGGACCACCGGCGTAGGGTGCGCCGCGCGCACCATGAGCGCTGCGTTTGAGCGCAACGGCCAGGGTTTCGCTTGGCGACATGGTGCGCGCGGCGCACCCGACGATCGCGGCGCCATCGACCGACCGATGGCTTGCCGCACGCGGCACCACCACGCCCTTCGCTCGAACGGCCCCTATGATCACGAGTCCATTTATGTCGGCATCAGCCACCCGTACCGCACTATTGGCCGCCCTCCTGGCGGCGGGCGCCGCGACCGCCGCGCCTGATGTAACCCCGGCCGCGGCACCCCAAGTCGACCAGGAACCGGCCCCGAAACTCACTCAGGCCCAACAGCTCGTCTTCGCCAATGACCTGATGCAGAAGGTCCCCGCCGGGAGCGTCCTGGAATACCGCTTCACCCGTCACGGCAAGGACCTGCCTGACTACCAGGACCGGGTAACCGTCACGGTGACACACGTCGCGGACGACGGCAAGCGTGACCTGCAATTCGATTTCCTGAGCGACGGTCACCACCTGGACTTTCAGCCCGCCACCGCCTACCGGGGCAACCCGGTGCCGATCCAGTTCCTGGAGCGCGACATCAAGGAACTGGCCGCTGCGACCGAGGGCGCCAGTGGCTACTTTCGCAATCGCCTGCGCGCCGCCTTCGCCAAAGCGCAGAGCGAGCCGGTCAAGATCCCGCTCGGCGGCCAGGAGGTCGAGGGCGTGCGAATCACCCTCAAGCCCTATGCCGGAGACCCCAACAGCGCGCGTTTCAAGGACTACGCCGACAAGGGCTATGAATTCCTGTTCTCGGAGCAGGTACCCGGCGGGCTCTATCAGATCAGCACCAGGGTCCCGTCCGCGGGCAGTGACGCGCCCCTGATCGAGGAACAACTGACCTTTGACCACCGGAACCCGCCCGACTGACGTCGAACCGCCAATCACCCCAAGTACCTTACACAGCAGATCCCGCTTGGCGGTGCCCTGCTGGTCGTGTCGCCCCGTTAGGGTCGCGCAGCGACGCTGTGGGAGCGGCTTCAGCCGCGACGCGCCCTCGCGGTAACCCGTGACGCCACGGCAACTTGCAAGGCTCGTCGCGGCTGAAGCCGCTCCCACAAGGTCCCGGGGGCAGCCGCAGCGATGACCCTCTTCACTTGCGCTCATGTGCGGACCAGTCCGCATGTTCGGATTACGAAACCCACAGGCCCCCCATGTACAAGACCTCCATTCCCCTGAGCCCCCTCCTTGGCCTGGCGCTCGCCGCCGTCATCGCCGGCGTGAGTGCCGCCGATGGCCCGGAACCGGCCGCCCCCAAGCCCGCGCCCTACCCCACCACCGCGCTCGCCGACTATGTCTTGGGCTGCATGATCGCCAACGGCAAGAATCCCGACACCCTGCGCAAATGCTCCTGCAGCATCGACTTCATCGCCGCCGCCATCCCCTACGCGGACTACGAGCGCATCGAAACCCTGATGCGCCTCCAGCAGATGGAAGGCGCCGGCCGCAACGCGGTCTACAAGGGCAGCACCTGGGCCAAAGACGCCGTGACCCACTTCAAGGAGATCCAGGCGGAGTCGACACTGCGCTGCTTCTGACGCCCCATCTTACCGGCGCTCCGGCGGGCAGCCCCGACTGACTGACTGACTGACGGTCGGCGCCGCCGCAGCTTGCCGATTGCGGCCATCCGCTCTAGGCTAAGGGCCCTGGCAGCCAGACCGGCCCGCCCCGGAAGATGAAAGCCCCGGTCAGTGACTTAAACGAGAGCAACCCGTCATGCCCGCCACCGCCGAGAGGCTGGTCCACCGCTGGTCGTTCACCGTCGCGGACTATCATCGCATGGGCGAGGCCGGCATTCTGGGCGAGGACGACAGGGTCGAATTGATCGAGGTCTGGGTGGTAGACATCGGGCACCGGCAGGTGCTGCGCTTTCGCCAACCGGAGGGCGGGACCTATCAGGATCAGGACACCCTCGACCTCAAGACCCCGATCCCCCTGCCCGGCCTTCCGGTCGGCACGACGGTCGACCTGTCCGTGCTGTTCCAGTGACACCCTTGTCATCCGGGCGAAGTACGCGGACGAGCCGGTGCTGCTACGTCGGCGGGGCGGCGCTCGCAGGCAGGGAGTTCCGGGGACAGTTTACTTAATTGAAGAGCCGAAAGACTCAGGAAAGCCTTGGTCATCGGTCC